>NZ_JBEOVF010000039.1:0-98878 GCF_040295365.1 Streptomyces sp. NPDC002838
CCGGGGCGGCGGGGGCCGGAGCGGCGGGGGCGGGCTCCGGAGCCGGGGCCGGGGCCTCGGCAGCGGGCGCCGGGGCCGGGGCGGCGGGGGCCGGAGCAGCGGCCGGAGCCGCGCCCGGGGCGCCGATGACGGCCAGCTTGGCGCCGACCTCGGCGGTCTCGTCCTCGCCGACCACGATCTGAAGCAGCACACCGGAGGTGGGCGCCGGGATCTCGGTGTCCACCTTGTCGGTCGACACCTCCAGCAGCGGCTCGTCGGCCTCGACGGAGTCGCCGACCTCCTTCAGCCAGCGGGTGACCGTGCCCTCGGTGACGGACTCGCCGAGCGCGGGCAGGACGACGTCCGTGCCCTCGGCGGTACCGGCGCCGGCGGCGGCCTCGGCGGAGGGAGCAGGAGCCGGGGCGGCCTGCTCGGTGGACGGCTGGGCGGCCGGGGCCGGCTCGGGCGCCGGCGGGGCGACCTCCTCGACGGCCGGAGCCGGGGCGGCAGCGGGCGCGCCCGTGCCGTCGTCGATGACGGCCAGCTCGGCGCCGACCTCAACGGTCTCGTCCTCGGCGACCTTGATGGACGCCAGGACACCGGCGGCGGGCGAGGGGATCTCGGTGTCGACCTTGTCGGTCGACACCTCGAGCAGCGGCTCGTCAGCCTCGACGCGCTCGCCCTCGGCCTTCAGCCAGCGGGTGACAGTGCCCTCGGTGACGCTCTCGCCGAGCGCCGGAAGGGTTACGGAAACCGCCATGGTTTCGGTTGCTCCTTACGGAAAGTGCGGAAGTCTGTGTCGTCGCGTTCGTCGACCGAGGGTCAGTCGTGCGCGTGGAGGGGCTTGCCGGCCAGGGCCAGGTGGGCCTCGCCGAGAGCCTCGTTCTGCGTCGGGTGGGCGTGGACGAGCTGGGCGACCTCGGCAGGCAGCGCTTCCCAGTTGTAGATCAGCTGGGCCTCGCCGACCTGCTCGCCCATGCGGTCGCCGACCATGTGGACGCCGACCACGGCACCGTCCTTGACCTGGACGAGCTTGATCTCGCCCGCGGTGTTGAGGATCTTGCTCTTGCCGTTGCCCGCGAGGTTGTACTTCAGAGCGACGACCTTGTCCGCGCCGTAGATCTCCTTGGCCTTGGCCTCGGTGATACCGACGGAGGCGACCTCCGGGTGGCAGTACGTCACCCGCGGGACACCGTCGTAGTCGATCGGGACGGTCTTCAGACCGGCCAGACGCTCCGCCACCAGGATGCCCTCGGCGAAGCCGACGTGCGCGAGCTGGAGGGTCGGGACCAGGTCACCGACGGCGGAGATGGTGGGAACGTTGGTGCGCATGTACTCGTCGACCAGGACGTAACCGCGGTCCATGGCGACGCCCTGCTCCTCGTAACCGAGACCGGCGGAGACCGGGCCGCGGCCGACGGCGACCAGGAGCACCTCGGCCTCGAACTCCTTGCCGTCGGCGAGGGTGACCTTGACACCGTCCTGGGTGTACTCGGCCTTCGAGAAGAAGGTGCCCAGGTTGAACTTGATGCCGCGCTTGCGGAAGGCGCGCTCAAGAAGCTTCGAGGAGTTCTCGTCCTCGACCGGGACGAGGTGCTTCAGGCCCTCGATGACGGTGACGTCCGTACCGAAGGACTTCCAGGCGGAGGCGAACTCGACGCCGATGACACCGCCGCCGAGGACGATCGCGGACTTCGGTACGCGGTCCAGGACGAGGGCGTGGTCGGAGGAGATGATGCGGTTGCCGTCGATCTCCAGGCCCGGCAGCGACTTCGGCACGGAGCCGGTCGCGAGCAGCACGTGGCGGCCCTGGACGCGCTGACCGTTGACATCGACGGAGGTCGGGGACGACAGGCGCCCCTCACCCTCGATGTAGGTCACCTTGCGGGAGGCGATGAGCCCCTGCAGACCCTTGTACAGGCCGGCGACGACCCCGTCCTTGTACTTGTGGACGGCCGGTACGTCGATGCCCTCGAAGGTGGCCTTCACACCGAACTGCTCGCTCTCGCGGGCCTGGTCGGCGATCTCGCCCGCGTGCAGCAGGGCCTTGGTGGGAATGCAACCTCGGTGCAGGCAGGTGCCGCCGACCTTGTCCTTCTCGATCAGGGCGACGTCCAGGCCCAGCTGCGCCCCGCGCAGGGCCGCGGCGTAACCACCGCTACCACCGCCGAGGATCACTAGGTCGAAAACGGTGCTGGCGTCGTTCGCCACGTCACGTCCTCCATGCATGTGCGCCACGCCGGTCTCCAGTGACCGGTCGGCGGCTGGTGTCCGGCCGCTCGTTCTTCGGCCCTTCGGTGGGGGCCCTGTCCTGCCGAGGCCCATCTTCGCACTTGTGGAGACAGGACGAGACGCCGGGCCGGTGTGTGAGACGTCGCACTCTCATGTCCTGCGGGCACTCTCCTGTCCTGGGCCCTGTCGTCAAGTTCCCGTCGTCCGCCCGAAGGGCAGGCGGGAATTTGACGACAGGGCCCAGGACAAGCGACGGGGCCCCGCCCTACCCGCGCGCGGGGCCCCGTCACCGACAACGGCCTCAGCCCAGGTCACCCGCGGCGGTCAGCTCGGCGACCCGCACCAACGTCCGCACCGCGGTCCCCGTACCGCCCTTCGGCGTGTACCCGAACGGCCCGCCCTCGTTGAAGGCCGGCCCCGCGATGTCCAGGTGCGCCCAGGTGATCCCCTCACCCACGAACTCCTTCAGAAACAGCCCGGCGACCAGCCCGCCGCCCATCCGCTCACCCATGTTCGCGATGTCGGCCGTCGAGGAGTCCATTCCCTTGCGCAGGTGCTCCGGCAGCGGCATCGGCCACGCCGGCTCGCCGACCTCCTCCGCGGCCTCGTGCACCGCCGTACGGAAGGAGTCGTCGTTGGCCATGATCCCGAACGTCCGGTTCCCCAGCGCCAGCATCATCGCCCCGGTCAGCGTCGCCACGTCCACGATCGCGTCCGGCTTCTCCTGAGACGCCGCCCACAGCGCGTCGGCCAGGACCAGCCGCCCCTCCGCGTCGGTGTTCAGCACCTCCACCGTCTTGCCGCTGTACATACGCAGCACGTCACCCGGCCGGGTGGCCGAGCCCGACGGCATGTTCTCGGCGAGCGCCAGCCAGCCGGTGATGTTGACCTCGAGCCCGAGCCGGGCGGCCGCGACCACCGCGCCGAACACGGCGGCCGCACCGCTCATGTCGCACTTCATCGTCTCGTTGTGGCCCGCCGGCTTCAGCGAGATGCCGCCCGAGTCGTAGGTGATGCCCTTGCCGACGAAGGCGAGGTGCTTCTTCGCCTTGGAGGAGGTGTACGACAGCTTCACCAGCCGCGGGCCCGACGCCGAGCCGGAGCCCACGCCCAGGATGCCGCCGTACCCGCCCTTGGCCAGGGCCTTCTCGTCGAGCACCTGCACCTTGATGCCGTGCTCCTTGGCCGCGGCCTGCGCGACGGCGGCGAACGCCTCCGGGTTGAGGTCGTTCGGCGGCATGTTGATCAGGTCGCGGGCCCGGTTGAGCTCCTCGGACACGGCGGTGGCGCGCTCGATGGCCGCCTTGTACGCGCGGTCGCGGGGCTTGCCGCCGAGCAGCGCGGCCTCGGCGAGCGGCGCCTTGCCGTTCTTGCCCTTGGCGTCCTTGGCCTTCGCGTCCTTGCCGCTGTCCTTGTAGGTGTCGAAGGAGTAGGCGCCGAGCAGCACGCCCTCGGCGACCACTCCGGCGTCGGCGGCGTCCGCGAGCGGCAGCGCGAACGCGGCCTTCTTGGAACCGGCCAGGGCGCGCGCGGCCACGCCGGCCGCCTTGCGCAGGGCCTCCGCGTCGAACCCGGAGTCCTTCTCGGGCTCGGCGCCCAGGCCCACCGCCACCACGAGCGGCGTCTTGAAGCCGGCCGGGGCGGGCAGCTTCGTCACCTCGCCCTCGGCACCGGAGGCACCGAGGGTCTCCAGGACGCCGGCGAGCCTGCCGTCGTACGCCTTGTCCACGGCCTCGGCGCCCGGTGCTACGACCAGGTCCCCGGACCGGGACGCAGTGCCCTTGGCGACACCGATCACGATCGCGTCGGCCCGCAGGCCGGGCGCCGCGGTGGTGCTGAGAGTGAGAGCAGTCACGGTGGTGAAATCTCGCTTCCGATCGAAGTGTGGTGTGGCCGAATGCGGGTGGGTCGACCGGGCCCGACAAACGACCCTGGATCCCTCCTGCGAGACGGTCTCTACCTGGACAGGCAAACACCTGGCACGAGCCTACGCTCGGGGTCGCTTTCGATCATTCCTGCGGGCATTCACCTGTCGGTGGCGTCGTGGTCACTTCTTGATCCCCACGCCCGGTGAGCTGAGTCACACTCGTCGGGTTACGGCGAGCATGCGGCTCGCCGCTTTGCATGATTTCCACGGATCCTCCTCTGATCGACCACATGAGGGTCCTGCGGGGGATCTTCTGGGGGAGGACGACCATGGCGCACAGTGCGCACGCAAACAGATGCAGAACCACGGCCGCCGCGCTGACGGCCGCGGGGCTCATGGCGCTGGGACTGGGCACGCCCGGCGCGTCGGCCGCGGAGCAGCCGCGCATCGACCTGAAGGTGCTGGTGGTGGACAACGGCGACAGCCCCGTCCAGGCCATCACCGCCCAGCTGGAGAGCACCGGCATCCCGTACACCACGGTCGACCTGACCGACGCGAACCGCCCGACCATCACGCAGGCGTTCCTCAGCGACACGGTGAACGGCACGCCCCGCGCCAAGTACCAGGGCGTCGTGCTCCCGAACGAGGCCCCGTTCGGCGCGGGCTCCGCCGAGCAGACCGCCCTGGAGGCCTACGAGCGGACCTACGGCATCCCGCAGGTCGATGCCTACACCTGGGCACATCCGGAGGTCGGCCTGGACTACACGAGCCAGGGCGGCTGGGCCGGCACCCTCGACGGGCGGGACGCCTCCGTCACCGCGGCCGGCAAGGCGGGACCTTTCGGCTACCTCGACGGCGCCTTCACGTTCGAGAACAACGACACCTCGGTGCAGGAGGCCTACGGCTTCGCCGCCAAGCCCCGTGAGGGATTCACCAGTTATGTCGACCTTCCCGTGCCGGCGGGGGAGGGCAACGGAAGCCTGCTCGGCGAGTACGCCCACGACGGGCGCCGCGAGCTGGTGGTGACCTTCGCCTACAACCAGCACCAGGAACAGTTCCGGGTGCTGGCCCGGGGCATCGTGGAATGGCTGACTCAGGGCGTGCACCTCGGTCGCAGTCGCAACTACTTCGCTGTGCATGTCGACGACGTCTTCGCGCCCGACAGCCGCTGGGACACCGAACGCAACTGCACACCCGGCGACTTCGACTGCGTGGGCGGCGACGGTGAGGGGACCACGCCGATCCGTATGACCGCGGCCGACGCGCAGTACGCGACCCAGTGGCAGCGGGAGCACGGGTTCACGCTCGACATGGTCTACAACGCCGGCTCCGGCGAGGAGTGGAAGAGCGAGAACGGCGGCACGGACCCGCTCGCCGACCGGTTGCTCGCCGACAAGGACGAGTACCGCTGGATCAACCACACCTACACGCACCCGTACCTCGGCTGCGTCCAGGACACCACCACCGTGCCGTGGAGCTGCGCCAAGAACGCCGACGGCTCGACGCGGTACATGAGCCGCGCGGACATCTCCGCGGAGATCGCGGACAACCACGACTGGGCGCTCGCGCACGGCGTCCCGGTCGACCGCTCCGAGCTGGTCACCGGCGAGCACTCGGGCCTGAGGACCACGCCCCAGCAGCCCGACGACAACCCGAACCTGGCCGGCGCGCTCGCCGACAACGGCATCCAGTGGATCGCCTCGGACAACTCCCGCGAGCCCGGGCAGCGTGCGGTGGGCGGTGCCTTGACCGTTCCGCGCCACCCGATGAACGTGTACTACAACGTCGGCACCGAGGCCGAGATGGCCGACGAGTACAACTGGATCTACACCTCGGCGGCCGACGGCGGCAGCGGTGTCTGCGAGAGCGACCCGTCGTCCACCTGCCTCGACGAGCCACTGGACGCCGTCACCGGCTACGACGAGTACATCGTCCCGCGGGAGGCGCGCACCGCCCTCTCACACGTCGTGGGCAACGACCCCCGCCCGCACTACGCCCACCAGTCCAACCTGGCCGAGGACCGGACCCTGTACCCGGTCATGGAAAGGGTGCTGGCCGACTACGCGGCGCTCTTCGCCGGCAACACCCCGGTGGAGAACCTCGCCCAGCGCGCCATCGGCACCGAGCTCCAGCGCCGCGCCGCCTGGCGGACGGCTCTGCAGAACGGCCAGGTCACCGCGTACCGGATCGGCACCACCGTGACCGTCACCGCACCGTCCGGGACGCAGATCCCGGTGACCGCACCAGAAGGGACGCAGAAGCAGCTCCTGATCGGCACCACCACCTTCGGCACGCCCTACGCGGGAGCGCGCTCGGCCTGGACCACGCCGGCCGCGCTGCAGACCGCGTTGACGCTGAAGCTGCCGTAGAGGAGCGCCCCATAGGGGCGCGGGGAACTGCGCGACCAGCCCGCAGCCGGGGTCCGGGCCGCAGTTCCCCGAACGTCATCCGCACCACAGGGGGGAGCCGCGCAGCGATGCGTACCGGCCGTCATGTCACCATGCTCACCGAAGGCACCTATCCGCATGTCCACGGCGGGGTCAGCACCTGGTGCGACCAGCTCGTCAGGGGCATGCCGGAGGTCGACTTCCACATCCTGTCGCTCACCGGCAGCGGCCGCGAACCCGTGACCTGGGAGCTGCCGCTTAATGTCCACCGGCACACCTCCGTACCGACCTGGGGCCCGCGACCCGGCCGGGCACGGGCGCCGTACGGCAGGGCCCGTCGCCGCTTCATCGACTCCTACGAGCGTCTCCTGCTCGCCTTCCTCGACCCCGAGGCGCGCTGCGACTTCGGCGAGGCGCTGTACGAGCTCGCCGAACTCGCCCGCGACGGACGCCTGTCGGCGGCCCTGCGCACGGAGTCCGCGCTGCGCTCGCTGATGTGGATCTGGACGATGCCGCATCTGGCGACCGCGGCCGCCCGCCCGACGGTGCACGACGCGCTCACCGCGACCGACCTGCTGGAGCACGCCCTGAGACCCCTGGGTGTCCGCATCTCGGAGTCCCCCGAAGGCACAGTCGCCCACGCCGTCAGCAGCGGCCTGGCCACGCTGCCCGCGCTCGCCGCCCGCAAGCTGGACGGTGTCCCCTTCCTGCTCACCGAGCACGGCATCTACCTTCGCGAGCGCTACCTCGGCTACCGCAGCGGCGAACAGCGCTGGCCGGTCAAGGCATTCATGCTCGGCTTCTACCGTGAGCTGAACTCCCTCGGCTACCGCGCCGCCGATCTGATCACCCCGTGCAACCAGTACAACCGCCGCTGGGAGGAGCGCGGCGGCGCCGACGGCGACAAGATCCGCACGGTCTACAACGGCGTCGACCCGGCCGCCTTCCCGCACGCGGGCCCCGAGCCCGAGGTCCCCACGCTCTCCTGGTGCGGACGCGTCGACCCCATCAAGGACCTGGAGACGCTGCTGCGCGCCTACGCCCTCGTGCGCGCCGAGATCCCCGAGACCCGGCTCAGACTCTTCGGTCCGGTGCCACCCGGCGGCGAGGCCTACCACACCAAGCTGGAGAAGCTCGCCGCCGAACTCGGCGTGCGGGACGGCCTGACCTTCGAGGGCCGGATCAGCGAGGTCTGGCGGGCCTACGCGGCCGGTCACGTGGTCATGCTCTCGTCGATCTCGGAGGGCTTCCCGTTCTCCATCATCGAGGCGATGTCCTGCGGCCGTACGACGGTGTCGACGGACGTCGGGGGAGTGCGCGAGGCGGTCGGCGACACGGGCCTGGTCGTCCCGCCGCGCGAGCCGGAGAAGATGGCGGCCGCCGCACTGACGCTCCTCCGGGACGACGAACGACGCCTGGAACTGGGCGAGTTGTCCCGCCAGCGCGTCATCGACCGGTTCACCCTGCGCCGCAGCGTCGACGCCTTCCGGACGATCTACCAGGAGCTCGCAGGCGGGGACGAGGTCTACGAGCCGACGCTGGAGACGGTCGCCGACTGGACCCTCGAACTGCGCGACCCGTGGTACGCGGGGGTCGCGACGGACGGGGCCGGCTGGTGAGCGGAAGCCTCTGGATGCCCCCGGGCTCCCGCCCGGACACCCTCCCCTACGTCCCCCGGCAGCGCACCCCCAGCTGGGCGCGGCCCGACCCGATCGACGAACTCGCCGAGCGGCTCGACGACTTCATAGCCGCGGCCGTCCACCCCGACGAGATAGCCGCCCTGCTGGAGTCCGACGGCCTGTCCGACGACCAGATACGCGAGCGGTACGGCGTGAAGAACTCCTTCGCGCTCGCCGAGGAGCTCTACGGCCGCGTCGAACGCCGGCACCCCGAGCCCGGCGGTCCGGTCCACGATCCGTGGCAGGTCGGCCTGCTGGGCTGTCTGCTGCGCGGGGTCGTCTTCGCCCTGCCGGGCTTCGGCTATGTCCTCGGCGCGCCCCTGCTCGTCGGCCCGAAGGGCGACTTCAGCCTCCCGGCGGGCACGGTCCCGCTGCTGGCCGGCGCCCTGTGCGGCTGGACCTGGAACCAGGGGCTGGCCCATCGGGCGTACTCCTGGCTCGGGTTGGGCGACCGGTCGGCCGCCCGCCGCTCCCTGCTGGTGGGGGCTCCCATGGGCGCGCTGCTCGGCGCCCTGGTCGCGTTCGCCGTCGCGGGTACGGCCCACCCGGCAGCGGTGGCCTTCGCCGCCGGCCAGTCCGGCTATCTCGGCGCGGCCACGGTCCTGCTCGTGATGGGCCGTGAACGGGCCCTGCTGGCGGCCCTGCTGCCGATGACGGCGGGCGCGGCCCTGGCCCTGGTCCACCCTGTCCCCGACACGGCCGGACTCGCCCTGCTGCTGGGCTCCCTCGCGGTGGTCGCGGTCCTCGCACTGCGCGAAGTGGCGCCCGCCCTCAAGGACTTGGGCGAGGGCAGCTGGACCTCCGGACTGACCGCCCTGCTGCCCTTCGGCGCGTTCGGGACGGCGTCCGGGCGGCAGCGTGTGGCGGCGCCCTGGCTCGCGGGCTCCCTCCCGTACGCCCTGTTCGGCCTCGGCAGCGGTGTCCTCGTGCTCTACGCGGCGCTCGGGGACGTCCTCACGGGCGAGGAGCACAGTGCGATCGCCGCGCCCGCCGCCGTGGCGCTCACCCTCAGCATGGGCCCCGCCGAATGGCTGCTGTACCGCTTCCGCAGCGGCAGCCTCGCCGGACTGCGCTCCAGCAGCACGCCGAAGGCCTTCTGGCGCAGCACGGCCCGCACGGTCGTCCAGTGTCTGGCGGGCTACCTGGCCTCCCTGCTGGTCCTCAGCCTCGCGACCTCCGCACTGTGGCCACATGCGCCGGGCATCGGCGGCATCCGCCTGGCCGGCCTGCTCCTGCTGGGCGTGGTCCTGTGGACGGGCCTGCTGCTCCAGTCCTTCGGCGCGGTGACCAGCGCGGCGACCGTCTGCTGCGCCGCCGCGCTGGCCCAGACCCTGTCCCTGGTCACGCACGCGGGCGACCCGCACTGGGTGGGCCTGATCGTGTACGGGACGGCGGCCGCCGTGCAGGCCGGGCTGGTCTGCGGCCTGCTGGGGAGGGTAACCGCCCACCGATGAGTACCTTGCTGGTCCCGTACTACGAGCACCCGTCCGCCCGCCCCGCCGAATGGGACGCCATCGTCGCGGCGGCCCCCCGCCTCTACGGCGTCGTCCTCAACCCGGCCAGCGGCCCCGGCGACCGCCCCGACCCGGCGTTCGCCGAGGTGGCCGCCCGGCTGCGGACGGCGGGTGTACGGGTGCTCGGGTACGCCGACACCGACTACGGCCGCCGACCGCACCCGGAGGTCGTCCGCGACCTCACCCGGCACCGCGACTGGTACGGCGCGGACGGCGCCTTCCTCGACCAGGTCGCCGCGGGCCCGGAGGAGTTCACGCACTACCAGCGGCTGGCCGTGGCCGCCTGGGGCGTCGGCCTCGGCACCCTCGCCCTGAACCACGGCACCCCACCGCACCCCGCCTACGCCCGGATCGCGGACCTGCTCGTCACCTTCGAGGGCACCTGGACGTCGTACCGCCGCCTGCGCCCGCAGCCGTGGCCCGGCTCCACCGGCGTACGGCTGTGCCACCTGGTGTACGGCGTCCCGCCCGACGTCGACCTGGCGGAGCCGGCCCGCTCGCTGGGCGCCACGGTCCACTGTGCGGTGCCGGGTGAGGGCGATCATCCTTGGGGCACGTTGCCGCACACCCTGGAGCCCGCCCGGTGAGACGCCCGACCCCGCTGATCGCCCTGCTCCTGCTGCTGGCGGCCTGCACGACCGTCCGCGACGACAAGCCCAGCGACGAGCGATGGCAGCCCCGCCCCGGCACCGCCTGGCAGTGGCAGCTCAGCGGCCGGCTGGACCCGTCCGTCGACGTGCCGGTCTACGACATCGACGGCTTCGACCACTCCAAGGCGACGGTCGCCGCACTGCACCGCGCGGACCGCAAGGTCATCTGCTACCTCTCCACCGGCGCCTGGGAGGACTGGCGCCCCGATGCGAAGAAGTTCCCGAAGCCGGTGCTGGGCCGGGGCAACGGCTGGGAGGGCGAGCGCTGGCTCGACATCCGTCGCACGGATGTCCTGGAGCCACTCATGGCGGCCCGTATCGACATGTGCCGGGAGAAGGGCTTCGACGCGGTGGAGCCCGACAACATGGACGGCTACCGCAACCGCACCGGCTTCCCGCTCAAGGCCTCCGACCAGCTCCGCTACAACCGCCTGATCGCGAAACTCGCCCACGACCGGGGCATGGCGGTGGGCCTGAAGAACGACCTGGACCAGATCCCGCAGCTGGTCGGGGACTTCGACTTCGCGGTCAACGAACAGTGCGCCCAGTACGACGAATGCGCCGCCCTGAAGCCCTTCGTGGCGGCCGGCAAGGCCGTCTTCCACGTCGAGTACGAACTGCCGACCCACCGCTTCTGCTCCGACTCCCGCCGCCTGAACCTGAGCTCGATGCTGAAGAAGTACGAACTCGGGGTGTGGCGGCGGGCCTGCTAACGCCCCAGCGTCAGCATCACGAGCACGGTCGTCGCCGCCGTCTCCGCGACTCCGCCGAAGACGTCCCCGGTGACCCCTCCGAAGCGGCGCGTGCAGTGCCGTAGGAGGACTTCGGCGACGGCGAGGGCGGCGAGGACGGCGAGTGCCGTGCGGACGGCGTCGTACGGCCCGGGGAACGCCCAAGTGCCGGTCGTCCCCAGCATGACGGCGACGGTGGCGTCGTAGGGCCCGAAGAACGCCCCCGCCCCGGCCGCCGCCAGCGTGACGGCCGCGGCGGCGAGCACCGCGCCCCGCACCGGCACCACGCCCGCCACCGCCGCCCCCAGCCCCTCCGGCCGGGCGGCCGGTACGCCGGTGCGGGCGGCCAGGGTGAGGGCGAGCCGGGCGGCGGTCGCCGAGACCACGGCGGCCACGGCACCCCGGGCCCAGGAGTCGCCGTAGAGCTGTGCGAGCGCGGCCACCTGGGCGAACAGGACGAAGACGAGGGTGATCACCCCGAACGGCCCGATGTCCGACTGCTTCATGATCCGCAGCGCGTCCTCGGCGGGCTTGCCGCTGCCCAGCCCGTCCGCGGTGTCGGCGAGCCCGTCGAGATGCAGACCACGGGTGAGGGCGGCGGGTACGGCGACGGAGGCGACGGCGGCCAGCAGCTCACCCGCGCCCAGGAACAGCAGGAACACGCCGAGCACGGCGGCCGAGGCGCCGACCACCAGCCCGGCGAGCGGGGCGCACAGCATGCCGGCGCGGGCCGCCTCCCGGTCCCAGCGGGTCACCTTGACCGGGAGGACGGTGAGGGTGCCGAAGGCGAAGCGGAGGCCGTCCGGCCAGGAGAGCGGCGAGGAGGTCGTGGGCACCGGCGAAGGTTACCCGGCGGTCGCGAGAGCGTCTGCGGCAGCCGTGGATAAAGTGCATATATGGGACATTGGTGGGAGCGGAACATCATCGAGCCGGACAAGCTGCCGCTGCTCCTCGCCCTCACCGCGTTCATCCTGACCTTCCTGATCACCCGCGTCATCACCCGCACGATCCGTGCGGGCAAGGGGCCCTTCGGCAACGTCAGCTCCGGGGGAGTGCACATCCACCACGTGGTCCCCGGGGTCATCCTCACCGTCGTCGGCGGTTTCGGCGCGGTCGCCGGCACCCAGCACGGCATCGGTTCGGCCGTGTCCGCGGTGATCTTCGGCATCGGCGCGGGCCTGGTCCTGGACGAGTTCGCGCTGATCCTGCACCTCGCCGACGTCTACTGGACCGAGGCCGGCCGCAAGAGCGTCGAGGTCGTGGTGCTCACGGCGGCCCTGGTCGGCCTGGTCCTCGTCGGCTTCGTGCCCTTCGGCGTCAACGACCTCAGCGACGACGAACTCCAGGACCGCGGCTCCGTCATCACGAGCGTGGCGGTGAACTTCCTCTTCGCCCTCCTCGCCCTGAGCAAGGGCAAGGTCCGCATGGCGATCTTCGGCGTGATCGTCCCCCTGGTCGCCCTCGTGGGCGCGATCCGGTTGGCCCGCCCCGGCTCCCCCTGGGCCAAGCGCTTCTACCGCCGCCGCCCGCGCGCCCGTGCCAGGTCCAGGCTGCGCGCCTACCACCACGACCGCCGCTGGCTGGGCCCCCGCCGCAGATTTCAGGACCTGATCGGCGGCAGACCGGATCCCGAGCCCGCCCGCTCCCTGGAACGCCGGTGACGCGGCGCCGACACCCCGCACAGCACCAGCACCGCCAGGATCGCCGCCAGGTGCTCCTTGCCGGCCAGGTTCTCCTTCACCGCCACCTCGACCACCATCGCCGCGATCACCGCGCCCGCGGTGACGTACGCGCCGTAGCGCCATCCGACGAACACGGCGAGGCCCACCACGGCCGCCGACGGGCCGGTGTCCACGACGTGCGCGTCCGAGCCGGGCAGACCCAGGGGGTGGTCGGGGCCCAGCCAGATGCCCACGCGCGCGTAGAGAGTCCCGGCGAGCGTGGCGGTGTAGGCGAGGGCGAGCGTGCGCCACCGGCCCAGACAGATCTCGGCGATCCCGAACAGGAGCAGGACCTGCGCGAGGGCGCCCCAGACGGGGAGATCCAGGGCGGGCACGAACAGCGACAGGGGAGTGCGCAGGAGGGCCGGCCACAGCGGGTCCTCGGCGCGCACGGCCCCGACGTCCTGTACGAACTGATAGCCCCACGACTGGTTGTGCACGAAGTGCAGCGCGGCCGTCAGGCATACGGCCGCGACGGACATGGGGATGGTCACCGGGACCGCCCGCCACCCGCGCCCCAGCAGCGGCTCGCGCACGGTGACGTACAGCGGCCCCCATTCGGCGCGGGCCCGGCGGGCGAGCGTGTTCATCGGTCTGTCTCCTGGTGCGTGCGGCACGTTCGAAGACCGATCGGAACACGGTGAAGTTGAGGGAAACCCGGGTGATCTGGATCTCGTGGGTGCGGCGGGCACGTCCCATGAAGGAGGGACCATGCCCGCTTCGTGCCGTAGTGGCTACGTCCAATCCGACTGGCCGGAATCCCCCGGCTCCGCGGACCCCTCCGACTTCTCGGGAACCTCCGCGTTCTCGGGCAGCTCGGCGGCCAGCGCCGCCGCGGCCTGCACCAGCGGCAACGCCAGCAGCGCCCCCGCCCCCTCCCCGACCGTCACCCCGTGATCGAGCAGCGGTTCGAGGGCCATCCGGTCCAGGGCCTTGCCCTGCCCGGGCTCCCCGCTGTTCTGCCCGGCCAGCCACCAGTCCGGCGCCCGGAACGCGATCCGCTGCCCCACCAGCGCACAGGCGGCCACCACGACGCCGTCCAGGATCACCGGCATCTTCCGCACCGCGCTCTGCAGCAGGAAGCCCGTGATCGCGGCGAGGTCGGCCCCGCCCACCGCCGCCAGCAACCGCAACTGGTCCCCGAGCACGGGCCGGGCCCGCCGCAGCGCGTCCCGGATCGCCGCGCACTTGCGCATCCACGCCAGGTCGTCGATCGCCTGCCCGCCCCGCCCGGTCACGACGGACGCGTCGGTCCCGCACAGCGCGGCGACCAGCACGCCCGCCGCCGTGGTCCCGCCCACGCTCACATCGCCGAGCACCACGAGATCCGTACCGGAGTCGGCCTCCTCGTCGGCCACCGCGATCCCGGCCCGGAAGGCGGCCTCCGCCTCCTCCAGGGTGAGCGCGTCCTCGAGGTCGATCCGCCCGCTGCCGCGCCGCACCCGGTGCCGTACGACCTCGCCCGGGAACGTCTCCGGGTCGCAGTCCAGCGCCATGTCGACCACCCGCACGGGCACCCCGAGCCGCCGGGCGAGCACGGACACCGGACGGCCGCCCTCCAGCACCTCCCGCACCAGCTCGTCGGCCGTGCCCGCGGGCCGTGCCGAGACGCCCAGTTCGGCGATTCCGTGGTCGCCGGCGAACAGAACGACCCGCGGCTGTTCGATCGGTCGCACCGGTACGGCGGACTGTGCCGCGGCAAGCCACTCACCCAGGTCGTCGAGGCGGCCCAGTGCACCGGGCGGCACGATCTGACGTTCCCGGCGCGCCTCGGCATCGCGGCGCACACCACCGTCGGGGCGCTCGATCAGATCGGTGAAGTCGTCGAGATTAAGCGAGCTCATTCGCCGAACAGTACCGGCCCTGATCGAACAGGTCAGTGCCACGTCGTCACGACAGCCGTACGACGACCGTGCGGCGTCGTTGCGCTCAAGATCGGCATCCCATACGTTCCGGTTTGCAGCGGATTGTCGTACGTCTCCGGGAGCCGCCCATGTCCGCACCGCCCGCACGACGCCTTCGCTCCACGGTCCGGGCGATGCTGCCGTTCCCCGAGCCGGAGAGCTGGCTGGACGTGGGCACGGGCGAGGCCCACCTGCCCGAGGCGGCCAGGGAACTGTTCCCCTACACGTCCTTCGACGGCCTGGACGCCACCACCAGGGTCGAGTGGGCCCGCTCGGCCGAGCGCATCGAGGAGGCGTACGTGGGCCGGCTGACGGACCCGCGGATCACAACCCGGCTGCGCGCCCGCTACGACGTCGTCAGCATGCTCCACCACCTGCCGCACACCCGGGACCCCCGCGCGGAACTCCGCGCCGCCGTGGCCGTACTCCGCCCCGGCGGCCACCTGCTCGTCGAAGCCCCCGACCCGCAGAGCGTGTTCGCCGTACTCCTCGGCAGACGATGGTCCCCGGGGGCCCGGCCCGGCCCCCTCCACCTGCTGTCCCTGGACGAACTCCGCACGGAGCTGGAGTCCCTGGGCTGCACGATCGTCAAGACGGACCGCAGGACCGCGCACATCCCCCACGACCTGTCGGCCGCGCTGTCCGCGGCCCTGCCCAAGCCATGGGTGATCTTTCCGCTGCTGGCCGCGGCCAAGGCGATCGACCTCGCCCTGGCACCGCTGCTCAGCCTCACCCGCTTCTCGAACACCTACCGCCTGATCGCCCGCCGCGAGGCGTCAACCCCGTAGCACCAGCGCCTGCCCCGCCACCACCAGCAGCACCTGCTCGCACTCGCCGGCGAACGCCGCGTTCAGCCGCCCGAGTTCGTCCCGGTAGCGGCGCCCGGACGCCGTGGCCGGCACGATTCCCGACCCCACCTCGTTCGACACGGCGACCACGGTGCGCCGCGTGGCCCGCACCGCCTCCGTCAACTCCCGCACCCGCGCCCGCAGCTCCCGCTCCCCGCCGTCCGCCCACTCCGCGTCGTCCCATGCCCCGACGGCGTCCATCGCGTCCGTCAGCCACAGGGACAGACAGTCGATGAGCAGCGGCGGCCCGTCGTCCTTCAGCAGCGGCACCAGGTCGCACGTCTCGGCCGTACGCCACGACCCCGGTCGCCGCTCCCGGTGCGCGGCGACGCGCGCGGCCCACTCGCCGTCGCCGTTGCGGGACCCGCCGGTCGCGACGTACAGCACGTCCGGGAAGGCCTCCAGCCGCCGCTCGGCCTCCACCGACTTCCCCGACCGCGCCCCGCCGAGCACCAGCGTCCGCCGCGGCACATCCGGTACGTCCTCGTACACACCCACCACCAGCGTCGTCCCGTCCGGCACGGCCCGCGCCCCCGCCGCGGCCAGCCGCCGCCGCACCTCGGCACCCGGCGGCACGTCGTGGTCGAGATGTACGGCGATCACGTCCGTCGCCGGTCCCAGCGCCCCCACCGCCCGCAGCTTGGCCAGGGCGTCCGGCCGGCCCACGACATCGGCGAGGACCATGTCGTACGTCTCGACGGAACCCTCCTCGAGACCGGCCGGCGCACCCCCCGGCGGCAGGTACAGCAGCCGCTGCCCGTCCGGGCCGGTCACCGCGTACCCGGTACCGGGCGCGTCCATCGCCACGGCCCGCACCCGATGCCCCGTCAGCAGCGCCAACTCCCGCCCGTCCGGCACCCGCCCGGGCTGCGGCAGCCCCGCCGGCACCTCGACCGCCGGGCCCTCGTGCGGATGCGACAGCAGCACCTGCCGTACGCCGCCCAGCGAATGCCCCGCCCGGGCGGCCGCGAAGGCCGCCCCGGGCGTCAGATCCAGCAGCAGCGTCCCGTCCACGAGCAGCGCGGTCGCCGCGCGAGCATCCGCGCCGAGCGCGGTGGCACAGGTCGCACAGGGACAGGCGGGGCGGGGGAGTCCCGCGGGGGCACCGGTGCCGAGCAGAGTCAGTTCCACGGTTCGATTTTCCCCGGTCACTGATGATCTTGCGCGCCCGGCGTCCCGAACGGCCCGCACACGACCGATCACCCAAGGTCTTACAACGGCACCCAGCGGAACGCATAGGCTGCTGCTCTGTTGTGTTCAGATCTTGGAGGCGTACATGGCGGCATGGACGTGGCGGTTCGAGAAGGCCGACGGGGCGGAGGTCCAGCCCGCGGTGCAGCCGGAGGAGTTCACCACGCAGGGGGATGCCGAATCCTGGCTCGGGGAGAACTGGAAGGCCCTGCTCGAAGGCGGCGCGGACCAGGTCCGGCTGTTCGAGGACTCCACGGAGATCTACGGCCCGATGAGCCTGCGCGCAGCTGAGGAGGCGTAGGACAAACGGGGGCGGTCGTGCGCCGGCCGCCCCTCCTCACCGCTCACCCAGTGTCACCTCCACGGTCCTCTCCCTGCCGTTGCGGGTGAAGGTGACCGATGTCCTGTCCCCCGGCCTCTGCGCCGCCAGCGCCTCGGCCAGTGAGGTGATGGTGGTGATGTCCGTGTCACCCACCTTGGTGATGATGTCCTCGGCCTCGATGCCCGCCTTGTCGGCGGGCCCGCCATCCGTCACCTCGACCACGGCCACCCCGGCGGCCCGGTAGTCGTCGTCGACGACCGTGCGACCGGTGATGCCGAGCTCCGCCCGTCCCGATTCGGTGACCCTGCCGTCCTCGACGATCTGGTCGGCGATGTTCCTCACCGTCGACGCCGGGATCGCGAACCCGATGCCGGGCGCCGCGCTGTCCCCGAAGCCGGGGTCGGTGGCGGCGAGCGTCGGGATGCCGATGACCTGCCCGTCGAGGTTCACCAGTGCGCCCCCGCTGTTGCCCGGGTTGATGGCGGCCGAGGTCTGCACCATGTTGGCGATCGTCGCGCCCGTACCGCCGTCCCCCCGGCTCTCGGTGACGGTCCGTCCGGTCGCCGACACGATCCCCTGCGTCACGCTGGACGACAGCCCGAGCGGCGAGCCCATGGCGAGGACGATCTGCCCCACCTCGACCTTCGACGAGTCACCGAAGGCCGCCGCCCTCAGTCCGCCCGGGGCCCGGTCCAGCTTGATGACGGCGAGGTCCTGCTCCGGATACGAGTAGACGAGCGTCGCGGCGAGGGCGTCCTCGCTGTTGGCGGTCGTCACCCGGAAGGTCTTCTCGTCCCCGACGACGTGGGCGTTGGTGACGATGTGGCCCCGGCCGTCGTACACGACTCCCGACCCCAGATCGCCCCTGGCCTGGATCTGCACGACCGAGGGCAGAACGTCCCCGATCACCTTCTGGTAGTCGCTCTGCAGATCGCTGTCCACGGCGGGAACGGCGGCCTGCGTGGTCGAGTTCTCCTTCTCACCGGAGGAACCGGAGCCGGTGCATCCGGCCAGGAGCGCGACGGAACACGCGAGGACGGCGACCAGCCGCAGGGCACGGGTACGAGAGACATCCATGCCCCGAGTTTCTCTTTGGGGGTGAATATCCGGCTTGTGCTGGACGCCCGAACGGGCTCAGCCGCGCACCCCGCACAGGTGCAGCAACGCCGCGACCCCCCGATACGGATCCGTCCGCCCGGCCCGCTCCTCGACCGCCAGCAGTGCCTCCACGTCGGCCGGGATCTCCGAGTCGTCGGCCGCCGTGTCGGTGAAGACCCGCACGCCGTACCACGACTGAAGCGGGGCTCCGATGCCGGCGAGCGTCGCGGTGAGCGTCTCCAGCCGGTCGGCCCGCACATCGAGCCCCAGCCGGTTCCGGTATGCCGTGGTGTCGAAGGCGGTGAGCGCCGACGCCCAGTCCCCGGACAGTCCCGGCCGCATCGCCAGCGCGTCGCCGTTCCGCACGAGCAGCGACAGCAGCCCACCGTGGGCCAGCATCCGTGCCAGCCCCGCCAGCAGCGGGTCCGGCTCCTCGACGTACATGAGCACGCCGTGGCACAGCACGACGTCGAAGCTGCCCGGCAGGAAGTGCACCCCGGTGTCCCGGCCGTCGCCCTGGACGAGCCGCACCCGCTCCCGGATCCCCTCGGGCTCGGCGGCAAGGGCCTCCCGGGCGGCAGAGATCATCTTGGGGTCCTGCTCGACGCCGGTGACCTGATGCCCGGCCCGAGCCAGGCGCAGCGCCTGCGTGCCCTGGCCCATCCCCACATCGAGCACCCGCAGCCGCCGCCCGACCGGGAACCGCCCGACTATCTGCTCGTCGAGCTGCCGGGCCACCAGCTCCTGTCGTACGACATCCCGCAGCCCGCCCACCTTGTTCAGCCAGGCATCCGCCGCACCCCCGGTGAACGGCGTCGTGCTCAGGGCCGCTCTCCGCGCTTGACCTGCGGCTTCGGCAGCCGGAGCCGGCGCATCTGGAGGGAGCGCATGAGCGCGTAGGCGACGGCGCCCTTGCGGTTCTGGTCGGGGAAGCGCTCGGCGAGCCGCTTCTTCAGGCGGAACCCGGTGGCGAACGAGTCGAGCACGATCAGCACGATCACGACCAGCCACAGCAGCAGCGCGATGCTCTGCAGCGCCCCCACCCGCACCATGCTCAGCACGAGGATGACCACGGCCATCGGCAGGAAGAACTCCGCCACGTTGAACCGCGAGTCGATGAAGTCGCGCGCGAACTTGCGGACCGGGCCCTTGTCGCGCACCGGCAGATACCGCTCGTCACCGCCGGCGAGCGCCTGGCGCTGCTTCTCCAGCTGCGCACGCCGATCGTCGCGCTGACGCTTGGCGGCCTCCTTGCGCGTCATCGACGTGTTGGCGACGCTGCGGCGCTGGCCCTGGGCCTCACTGCGCTTGGGCGTCGGGCGACCCTTCGGGGCCTGCGGGTCTCGGGGCTGCGTGGAGTCGGTCGGCGACGCCTTGTCGGCGGTCACGGCCTTCTCGTCCTTGGCACGGCTACGGAACACAAAATCCAAGGGTACGGGGTTCGGGGGCATGGACCCCAGCCCCACGGGGAACGATCCGGCAACACCAGTCGTCATTAGTGGGGACAGAGGGGACGTCCGGTGACCTACTGCTCATCCCTGAAGGTCACCTACTCCTTACGCCGGAGCAAGATCTTGGTCAGTCGTCCCTGGGGATGAGCGCATCCGTCCCCGAACAGTGCGGTAATGGAAGCAGGGCCCGTACTGTGGGTTCTGTCGCAGACCTGTGAGCTGGAGTCCGTCAGAAGGGGGCGCGCGAAGCCCATGAGCGGTGTCATGAAGCGTATGGGGATGATCTTCCGCGCGAAGGCGAACAAGGCCCTTGACCGGGCCGAGGACCCGCGCGAGACCCTCGATTACTCGTACCAGAAGCAGCTGGAGCTGCTCCAGAAGGTGCGCCGTGGCGTGGCGGACGTGGCCACGTCGCGCAAGCGCCTGGAACTCCAGCTGAACCAGCTGCAGTCCCAGTCGTCCAAGCTGGAGGACCAGGGCCGCAAGGCACTCGCGCTCGGGCGTGAGGACCTGGCCCGTGAGGCGCTCTCCCGCCGCGCCGCGCTCCAGCAGCAGGTGACGGACCTCGAGACGCAGCACGCCACCCTCCAGGGAGAGGAGGAGAAGCTCACCCTGGCGGCCCAACGACTCCAGGCCAAGGTCGACGCCTTCCGCACGAAGAAGGAGACGATCAAGGCCACGTACACGGCGGCCCAGGCGCAGACCCGGATCGGCGAGGCGTTCTCCGGCATCTCCGAGGAGATGGGCGACGTCGGCCTGGCCATACAGCGCGCCGAGGACAAGACGGCGCAGCTCCAGGCCCGCGCCGGCGCGATCGACGAACTGCTCGCCTCCGGCGCCCTGGACGACCAGTCCGGCATGCACAAGGACGAGATCCAGGCCGAGCTGGACCGGCTCTCCGGTGGTACGGATGTAGAGCTGGAGCTGCAGCGCATGAAGGCGGAGCTGGCCGGCGGTACCTCCGGGCAGCAGGCCATCGAAGGTGGCACGGGCCAGCAGCAGTCCCAGCAGCAGCCGCAGGACACCCCCCGCTTCGACAAGCAGTAGCCACACCGGACGACAGCCGGGGCCCACGCCTAGGAGGGCGACATGATCGTACGGATCATGGGAGAGGGGCAGGTGAGGCTGGCCGACAGCCACCTCGCCGAGCTGAACAAGCTGGACGACGAGCTGCTCGCCGAGATGGAGAGCGGCGACAGCCCCGGCTTCCGCGCCACTTTGCACGCGCTCCTGGACAAGGTCCGGGAGCTCGGCACCCCGCTGCCCGACGACTCTCTGGAACCCTCGGAGCTGATCCTGCCGTCGCCGGACGCGACGCTGGAGGAGGTCCGGGAACTGCTGAGCGACGACGGGCTGATCCCGGGCAACATCTGAACGCCGGTCGGCCGTAGCCGGGGGCCCTCTTGACCGGCCGAGTCGGGTGGTCGGTGGTCATAGGTCCCGGGATCTGGAGGCGGAGCCCCCAGTGACGGTCCTAACGACGCCCCGTACCTTGTCCAGCGTGAGCACCATCGAACGCGCCCGGCTCTGGCTGAAAGCGCACCCCCTGGCGCTGGACGCCATACTCGCGGCCGGCGTTCTCGCCTGCATGGTGGCCGGCTCGTTCGTGGACCCACGCGGACCGGACGGCGTCACCTGGGGCGTGCGCACGCCCGCCTCCCTCAGCCTGGTCCTCATCGCCCTGTGCTCCACCGCCCTCGTGTTCCGCCGCCGCGCCCCCCTGACGGTCCTCGCCCTCACCGGCGGCTTCTCCCTGATCGAGTCCGTCATCGGCGACCCCCGCGCCCCCGTCGCCATGTCCGCGGTCATCGCCCTCTACACCGTCGCCTCCACCACCGACCGCCCCACCACCTGGCGTGTCGGCCTGCTCACCATGACGGTCCTCACCGGCGCCGCGATGCTCGCCGGGCCCCTCCCCTGGTACGCCCAGGAGAACCTCGGCATCTTCGCCTGGACCGGCATCGGCGCCACCGCGGGCGACGCCGTCCGCAGCCGCCGCGCCTTCGTCCACGCCATAAGAGAACGCGCCGAGCGCGCGGAGCGCACCCGCGAGGAGGAGGCCCGCCGCCGCGTCGCCGAGGAACGCCTGCGCATCGCCCGCGATCTGCACGACGTCGTCGCCCATCACATCGCCCTGGTCAACGTCCAGGCCGGAGTCGCCGCCCATGTCATGGACAAGCGCCCCGACCAGGCCAAGGAAGCCCTCGCGCACGTACGCGAAGCCAGCCGCTCCGCGCTCAACGAACTCCGCGCCACCGTCGGACTGCTCCGCCAGTCCGGCGACCCGGAGGCACCGACCGAACCCGCCCCCGGCCTCGACCGGCTCGACGAACTCGTCGGCACCTTCCGCAACGCCGGCCTGCACGTCGAGGTGGCCCGCGCCGACCACGGCATCACCCTGCCCGCCGCCGTCGACCTGGCCGCCTTCCGCGTGATCCAGGAAGCCCTCACCAATGTGCAGAAGCACGCCGGTACGGAGGCGAAGGCCGAGGTCAGCGTCGTACGCGTGGGACCGAACATCGAGGTCACCGTCCTCGACAACGGCAGCGGCGAGGACGACGACCCGGACAGCGGCGGCGGGCACGGACTGCTCGGCATGCGTGAGCGCGTCACCGCCCTGCGCGGCACCCTCACCACCGGTCCCCGGTACGGAGGCGGGTTCCGGGTCCATGCGATCCTGCCGGTCAGGACCCGCACAGCCGCCACGGGAGACCCGGGGGAACCCGCATGACCATCCGCGTCCTGCTCGCCGACGACCAGGCGCTGCTGCGCAGCGCCTTCCGCGTGCTCGTCGACTCCGAGCCCGACATGGAGGTCGTGGGCGAGGCGTCCGACGGCGCGGAGGCGGTGCGGCTGACCAAGGAACAGCGCGCCGATGTCGTGCTGATGGACATCCGGATGCCCGGCACGGACGGCCTCGCGGCCACCCGCATGATCAGCGCCGACCCCTCCCTCGCCCATGTCCGGGTGGTCATCCTGACCACCTTCGAGGTCGACGACTACGTCGTGCAGTCGCTGCGCGCGGGCGCCTCCGGCTTCCTCGGCAAGGGCTCCGAGCCCGACGAACTGCTCAGCGCGATCCGGGTCGCGGCCGGCGGCGAGGCCCTGCTCTCCCCGGCGGCCACCAAGGGCCTGATCGCCCGCTTCCTCGCGCAGGGCGACGCGGCGGACGACGGCCGCGACCCCGCCCGCGCGCAGCGCCTCAAGGCGCTCACCGTGCGGGAGCGCGAGGTGCTGGTGCAGGTCGCCGGCGGCCACTCCAACGACGAGATCGCCGAACGCCTCGAGGTCAGCCCGCTCACCGTGAAGACGCACGTCAACCGGGCCATGGCCAAGCTGGGCGCGCGTGACCGGGCCCAGCTCGTGGTGATCGCGTACGAGTCGGGCCTGGTACGTCCAAGGGTGGAGTGAGCTCAACTCGGCCGTACTCGGTGGCCGGCCTGGACGACGTCACGGACGTCAGCAGCGACCTCTCGCGGAGCGTGCCGCGCATCTCGGTGAAGGCGAACACCAAGGCCGCGGCGGCGGGCTTCAACGACCGGACCCTCGGCGCGGCCGTTGCCCGGGCCATCAGGTCGGCCCACGCCGGCCGAGACGCTGGCCCAGCTGAAGGGCCTGCCCCTGGCTCGGTGAAGCTGGGCGACATCGCCGACGTGAAGCTGGTCGACGGCCCGGTCTCGATGACCCGCATCGACGGTCAGCGCACGGCCGCCATCACGGCCAAGCCCACCGGCGACAACACCGACGCGGTGAGCGCGGACCTCCAGTCCGAGATCAACGCGCTGAAGCTCCCGGCGGGCGCCACGGCCGGGATCGGCGGTGTCTCCCAGAACCAGGACGACGCGTTCAAGAACCTGGGTCTGGCGATGCTGGCGGCGATCGCGATGGTCTTCATGCTCCTGTTCGCGACCTTCCGCTCGCTCGTCCAGCCGCTGATCCTGCTCGTCTCCATCCCCTTCGCGGCGACGGGCGCGATCGGCCTGCTGGTGGCCACGGACACCCCGCCGTCCCCGTCGTCGGCTTCGGACGAAGCGGAGCCCGCACACCGTCGCCACCCTGCGCGACTTCGTTCAGGAACCTGATGGCTCCATAAACTCTGAAAACTCTGATGCAGTACCCGGGGGTATGGTGCCGTACCGCCTAAGGTTCTCGGTCCGCACGGGGTAGCTGTCGATCTGTGACCCGGCGCAGCCGTAGTCCGCGGCGGAGGCCGCCGGGGCAAGGATGAATGTGCCGAACAGCGTCGCCAGCGTGAGGCCCAGAATCGAAAGGGTGACCGCCAACACTCCACTGGCCAAGGGGACTTGCTGCTGTAGAAGCACGATCCGCAGTGGTGCGTGGCCAGTCCGCGGAGGACGAGGTCTTCACGCGCGGTTCTCGGCGGGAGATCGATGGTGCGACTCTTCGAAAGCGCCCTGCTCACGGCCACTCCCGACGGCACCGTCTTCACCCTCGACCCCGCCGACCCCGAGCGGAAACCCGTCTCGGGGTGAGCGAGGCCTCCGTACGGACCTACGGCAGTGCCAGCATCCGCTCCAGCGCCAGCTTCGCGAACGCCTCCGTCTCCTTGTCGACCTCGATGCGATTGACCAGGTTGCCCTCGGCCAGGGACTCCAGGGCCCAGACCAGGTGGGGGAGGTCGATGCGGTTCATCGTGGAGCAGAAGCAGACCGTCTTGTCGAGGAAGACGATCTCCTTGCCCTCGGGCGCGAAACGGTTCGCCAGGCGGCGGACCAGGTTCAGCTCCGTGCCGATGGCCCACTTGGAACCGGCCGGCGCGGCCTCCAGGGCCTTGATGATGTACTCCGTCGAGCCGACGTAGTCCGCCGCCGCCACGACCTCGTTCTTGCACTCGGGGTGGACGAGGACGTTCACCCCGGGGACCCGGGCGCGCACGTCGTTCACCGAGTCCAGGCTGAAGCGGCCGTGCACCGAACAGTGGCCCCGCCACAGGATCATCTTCGCGGCGCGCAGCTGCTCCGCGGTCAGGCCGCCGTTCGGCTTGTGCGGGTTGTAGACCACGCAGTCGTCCAGGGACATGCCCATGTCCCGGACCGCCGTGTTGCGCCCGAGGTGCTGGTCGGGCAGGAACAGCACCTTTGTTGTTGAGGGCTCCCCCTGCTGGAAGGCCCACTCCAGGGCCCGCTTCGCGTTCGACGAGGTGCAGATCGTGCCGCCGTGCTTGCCTGTGAACGCCTTGATGTCCGCGGAGGAGTTCATGTACGAGACGGGCACGACCTGCTCGGCTATGCCGGCCTCGGTCAGCACGTCCCAGCACTCGGCGACCTGCTCGGCCGTCGCCATGTCGGCCATGGAGCAGCCGGCCGCCAGGTCGGGCAGGACGACCTTCTGATCGTCCGACGTCAGGATGTCCGCGGACTCCGCCATGAAGTGCACACCGCAGAACACGATGTACTCGGCCTCCGGGCGCGCGGCCGCGTCCCTGGCCAGCTTGAAGGAGTCACCCGTGACGTCGGCGAACTGGATGACCTCGTCGCGCTGGTAGTGGTGGCCGAGCACGAACACCTTGTCGCCGAGCTTCTCCTTGGCCGCGCGGGCGCGCTCGACCAGGTCGGGGTCGGACGGCGAGGGCAGGTCGCCGGGACACTCGACACCGCGCTCGCTCTTCGGGTCGGCCTCACGGCCGAGGAGCAGCAGGGCAAGAGGAGTCGGCTGTACGTCGAGCTCCGGGGTCTGGGCGGTGGTCACGACACGCACCCTTTCTACTTTTCGTCGAACTGACGCTATCCATCATAAACGCTTCACGTCACTTTGACGATGGTCATAGCGTCGATGTGACATGAATCCCGAAGGCCGGGAAGAAGACCGCTGTTCGCTTCAGTGCGGGTGTGCGAGCATGAAGGAACAGGCGAAAAGAACAAGTGCCGCCCGGAATGAATCCGCGGCCCCGCCGGTTGCAACCGTCGGCAAGCAGTCTCCGTACAACCCGGGAGAGATGTAGATGTCCGTATCGGACGAGACCAGCACCGTCACCGACGGCATCATCCTGTCCGACGCCGCCGCGGCGAAGGTCAAGGCCCTGCTCGACCAGGAAGGCCGTGACGACCTGGCCCTGCGTGTCGCCGTTCAGCCCGGCGGCTGCTCCGGCCTGCGCTACCAGCTCTTCTTCGACGAGCGTTCCCTCGACGGCGACGTCGTCAAGGACTTCGGCGGCGTGAAGGTCGTCACCGACCGCATGAGCGCCCCGTACCTGGGCGGTGCGTCGATCGACTTCGTCGACACCATCGAGAAGCAGGGCTTCACGATCGACAACCCGAACGCGACGGGCTCCTGCGCCTGCGGCGACTCCTTCAGCTGAGCCCAGCCGGCACCCGGCGAACGTAAAGGCGGCGGCCCCCTCCGACAGGGCCGCCGCCTTCGCGCGTGTCCGGAGCTTTCCGGGGCTATCGCGCCCCGGACGTCTCCGGCAGCCGCGCCCCCGGCTTCTCCAGCGGGATCTCCTTGCCGTCCGAGCCCACGACCTCGCGGTCGCCGAGCGGCTCGTCCAGCTGCACGGTCCGGTGGTGCACCTTGGCTATCAGGATGCAGACCTTGTCCGGCCACGGGGTCTCGGTCACCTCGACCGTCACCTTGTCTTCGCTCTCGCTCGCCGTCACCTTGTAGTCGGCGCACACCCCGCCCGTGAAGGCCACGGTCAGCTCCCGCCCCTCAGCCGTGTAGCCGTCCACCTGGACGTCCCGCGGAGCCGGCGCCGCGGTCGGCTCGTCGCCGGGCTCTGAGGGCCGCGGGCTGGGCTGCCCGGACGGCGCCGGGGAGGTCACGTGCTTCGGGTCGACCGCCGGATACGTCACCGTGAAGCTGTCCTTCGCGCCGGCCGCCCGCGCCTCGAACAGCCAGGACGGCACCAGCGCCGGCCGCCCCTGAACGACATGCGAGGCCAGTCCGAACACGGCCTTGTCGACCGTGATCGTCTCCCTCTTCGGGACGGTGCCGGATTCACAGGAGGCTTCCCGCCGGTCCTCCAGCGGTACGGGAGTGGCGCAGCCGCCGATGCCCATACGGTGACCGGTCCCGGGCGCCGCGTTCATCAGGGCCAGCGTTTTCTCCGCGCTCAGAACGGGGTACGTGTCCCCCTTCGCGGGCGCCCGCAGCTGACCGCTGCCGCCCACCACTTCGCCCTGTGCGTTGACGGAGACGCCGGTCGTCCAGCCGTACGTGGGCATCCCGCCGACGACGGGATCGGTGTTCACCATCCGCTGGGAGCCCATGACCTGGCTCGCGACCACCTTCGCGTCGTCCTGACCCAACGCCTTCAGGACCGGCGCGGCCGCCTTCTTCGCGGCGGCCTCGCTCACCGGGGAGGCGTCGTCGGTGCCGGGTGTGTAGCGGTGGAAGGTCCAGGTGCCCGGCGCCTGCTGGTTCACCTGGAGGCTCGGCCCCGAGCCGTCCTTCGCCCCGACCCTCCAGGCCTGCCCCTGCGCCACCGGCGTCCCGTCGACCCCGAGCGCCTCGGCCAGCTCGGTCACCTCGTCCTTGGCGACCTCGCCCTCCGCTCGGTACACGGGTGCGGAGCCGGGGCCGTCCGGGAGCGTGCCGGCGGCGCGGTAGGTGACGCCGTACGGGTTGGGTTCGCCGGGGGCGATGCCGTTGTCGGTGCCGCCGCTCTCGGAGTAACCCTCGAGGGCGAGCGGTGGGGGCGTGTCGTCGCCGGACGCCCCGGAGGTCGTACGCCCGACGGAGTCCCCGGAGGCCGTCGCGGCGAGGTACGCCCCACCGCCCCCGACGAGCAGCACGGCGGCGGCGACGGAGGCGACGACGGCGGGGGAGCGGCGCCGGGAGGAGCGGACGCCGTCGGCCTCCTCGGCCTCCTCGTCCCGGCGGACCTCGCTGTCGGGAGCGCCGGCTTCGGCAGAGGCGGGAGCGGCGGGCTTCTCGTCGGCCCCGGCCTCGGCGGCATCGGAAGTGGCGGCGGGTTCCTCGTCGGAGCCGGAAGTGGCGGCGGGCTTGTCATCGCCCTCGCCCTCGCCCTCGGCCCCGGCCTCGCCCTCGGCCTCGCCCTCGGCCCCGGCCTCGCCCTCGGCCCCGGCCTCGCCCTCGGCCCCGGCCTCGGCTCCGGCCTCGCCCTCGGCCCCGGCCCTGGCCCCGGCCTCGGCTCCGGCTCCGGCTCCGGCCCCGGCCTCGCCCTCGGCTCCGGCCCCGGCCCGGGCCTCGCCCTCGTCGAAGCCGGCAGCATCGGAGCCGCTCTCTACGTCGCCGGAAGCCTCGCCGTCTCCGGTAGCCCTGCCCTCCCCGGAACCCTTGCCGTCGCCCTCCCCGGCACCACCTGAAGCCTCAGCAGAGGCGGCACCCTGCTTCTCCGGGACGCTTCGCTCCTCCGAGACACCCTTCTTCTCCGCGGCGCCCTGCTCCTCGGCGGAGCCGCCGGCAACCCGCTCCTCGGCGGAGCCGGTGTCGTCGTTGTCGGGTCGCTCGGTGTTCACCGCATCGCTCCTTCGGCTGTGCTCTGTCCCAGGACCCTGACCCGGCCCTGTCAAAGCGGCCGGTCCAGCGGGTCGTATCCCGCATCCCCTTTACGGGGGACGCCGATGGGACGCGGCGGGGGAGCGCACGGTTCCCTGAATAGCGCTGTCTCAGTCTCCGTACTCCGACATGGCGTCCAGCAGCCGTGCCGAGGCCGGCGGCACGATCACGCCATGGATGAGTGACGGGGAGACCGGAAGGGCAGTGATCCGGTCGGGAACCGACCAATGGGGGGCCATCCGGGCGCAGTCGCCGCGCAGCGACGCGAGGTCGCCTTCCAGATCGGCGGGAGAGGGAGCATGGAGCTCGAGGTTCGTCATAACGGCACCGTAGGCTCGGGCAGGCGTGCGAAGTAAGATCTACTATCGGGTAGTTTAGGCGGCTTCAGAGCCTCGCGCAGACCCGATAGCGTGAACTGTCAACGCCGTCTCCCCTCAGGAGAGTCAACGCCGTGCGTATCGCAGTCACCGGCTCCATCGCCACCGACCACCTCATGACCTTCCCAGGCCGCTTCGCCGACCAGTTCGTCGCGGACCAGCTGCACACGGTCTCGCTCTCCTTCCTGGTCGACCAGCTCGACGTACGCCGAGGCGGCGTCGGCGCCAACATCGCCTTCGGCATGGGCCAGCTGGGCACCCGGCCGATCCTGGTCGGCGCCGCGGGCTTCGACTTCGACGAGTACCGCGCATGGCTGGGCCGGAACGGCGTCGACACCGACTCGGTGCGCATCTCCGAGACGCTGCACACCGCCCGCTTCGTGTGCACCACCGACGCCGACCACAACCAGATCGGCTCCTTCTACACCGGCGCCATGAGCGAGGCCCGCCAGATCGAGCTGAAGACCGTCGCCGACCGCGTCGGCGGCCTCGACCTGGTCCTGATCGGCGCCGACGACCCGGAGGCCATGCTCCGCCACACCGAGGAGTGCCGCTCCCGCTCCATCCCGTTCGCCGCCGACTTCTCCCAGCAGATCGCCCGCATGGAGGGCGAGGAGATCCGGATCCTGCTGGACGGGGCGACGTACCTCTTCTCGAACGAGTACGAGAAGGGCCTCATCGAGTCCAAGACCGGCTGGACCGACGCCGAGATCCTCGCCAAGGTCGGCCACCGCGTGACCACCCTCGGCGCACAGGGTGTGCGCATCGAGCGGGACGGCGCTGAGCCGATCGTCGTCGGCTGCCCGGAGGAGGAGCGCAAGGCCGACCCCACCGGCGTCGGCGACGCCTTCCGGGCCGGCTTCCTCTCCGGCCTCGCCTGGGGCGTCCCCCTGGAGCGCGCCGCCCAGGTCGGCTGCATGCTCGCCACCCTCGTCATCGAGACGGTCGGCACCCAGGAGTACCAGCTTCGCCGCGCCCACTTCATGGAGCGCTTCACCAAGGCGTACGGCCACGAGGCCGCCACCGAGGTCCAGACGCACCTGGGCTGACTCGACGCACCTGGGCCGACTCAGGAGAGCCGGCGGACCACGTAGGCCGAACCCCGGTCCGCCGGCTCCTCACCCACGTACTCCTGCCCCCGCATCTCGCACCACGCCGGGATGTCCAGCCGCGCCGCCTCGTCGTCCGACAGGACCCGGACCATGCCGCCCACCGGCACGTCCCCGATGACCTTCGCCAGCTCGATCACCGGAATCGGGCAGCGCTTGCCGAGGGAGTCCACGACGAGGGCGTCCTCCTGCACGACCGCCTCCGCGACCGGCGCCCCCAGCTTCTCCCGCACCCCCGCCACCGCCCCCGGCAGCACCTCCAGGAACCGCTCGACATCCTCCTCAGCGGTCCCCGGCGGCAGCGACACCCGCACGTTCCCCTCGCTCAGCACACCCATCGCCTTCAGCACATGGCTGGGCGTCAGCGTGCTGCTCGTACAGGACGATCCGGACGAGACGGAGAAACCGGCACGGTCCAGCTCGTGCAGCAGTGTCTCCCCGTCGACATAGAGACAGGAGAAGGTGACGATCCCCGGCAGCCGCCGCTCCGCGTCCCCGACGACCTCCACGTCCGGCACCAGCCCGGGCACCCGCGCCCGGACCCGCTCCGTCAGCTCCCGCAGCCGTACCGCCTCTTGCGCCGCCTCGGCCCGCACCGCCCGCAGGGAAGCCGCCGCCGCCACGATCCCCGGAATGTTCTCGAACCCGGCCGCCCGCCCCGACTCCCGCTCGTCCGCGGGCCCTTGAGGCGCGAACCGCACGCCCTTGCGCACCACGAGCAGCCCGACCCCCGAGGGCCCGCCCCACTTGTGGGCACTCGCCGTGAGCAGCGACCAGTCGCCCTCCACCCGACCCCACCCCAGCGACTGCGCCGCGTCCACCATCAACGGCACCCCGACGGCCCGGCACACCTCGGCAACGGCCGCCACCGGCTGCTCGGTACCCACCTCGTGGTTGGCCGACTGCAGACAGGCCAGCGCGGTGTCCGAACGGAGGGCGTCCGCGTACGACGCCGCGGTCACCGCCCCTGTACGGTCCACGGCGACCTGTGTCACCGTGCCGCCGTCCGCCTCGTGCGCGTCGGCCGAATGGAGCACCGAAGAGTGTTCGACAGCCGACACGATCAGGTGCCGCCCGACACGCCGACGCCCCGCCAGCGCCCCCGCGATCCCAGCATGCACGGCCCGCGTCCCGGACGACGTGAACACCAACTCGTCAGCCCGACACCCCACAGCCTCGGCCATGGCTTCCCGCGCCGCGTCCAGCAACATCCGAGCCCGCCGCCCCTCGCGATAGAGCCGCGCGGGGTCGGCCCACCCCTCGTCGAGCGAAGCCATCAGAGCCTGCCGGGCAACGGGATGAAGGGGAGCGGAAGAGGCGGCATCGAAGTAGGACATACATCAACGCTAAGCGCCCCAAAGGGGCGCGGGGAACTGCGCGATCAACCACGATGCACCCGCAGTCGCCACACAAGCCGCGCATCCCGAGTTACTGGGCGACCCCCGACGTCCCTTGAGGCTGACCGGCGGCGCGTTGGGCCCCCCTCCCCGCAAACCCCCAGAGGGCGTCGGCTAGGGTTTGGTCCGCATAAACATCCAAACCCCTGCCCGACGCAGGGCGGCGACCGACCAGCGAGAAGGCCGCAGCCAATACGCGCGGGCGAGACTCTCGGGAAGGCGCTACGTGAGTCCCAACGGCTCCGACCGCTCGCCGCGGCGCCCGATGCGGCGGAAGCTGCTGCAGGCACTGACCGCGGGCCTGGTCCTGGCGACCGCCACCGGTTGCACATACGAGGACTTCCCCCGCCTCGGCATGCCCACCCCGACCACGGAAGAGGCTCCGCGAATCCTCTCCCTGTGGCAGGGCTCCTGGGCTGCCGCGCTCGCCGTCGGCGTGCTGGTGTGGGGCTTGATCTGCTGGAGTGCGATCTTCCATCGGCGCAGCCGCACCAAGGTCGAGGTCCCTCCGCAGACCCGGTACAACATGCCCATAGAGGCCCTGTACACGGTGGTCCCGCTCATCATCGTCTCGGTGCTCTTCTACTTCACGGCCCGTGACGAGTCCGAGCTCCTCAGCCTCAAGAAGAAGCCGGACGTGACCATCAACGTCGTCGGCTTCCAGTGGAGCTGGGGCTTCAACTACGTCACACCCGTCGAGGGTTCCACCGGTGACGCGAAGACCGACGAGAACCTGGACGCGATTCCGGACCGGTTCAAGGAGGACTTCCCGGCGAACGCCGGCGGCGTCTACGACGTCGGCACGCCCGGCACGCGGAACCCGCAGACCGGCAACCCCGGCCCGACCCTCTGGCTCCCCAAGGGAAAGACGGTCCGCTTCGTCCTCACCTCGCGTGACGTCATCCACTCCTTCTGGGTGGTGCCGTTCCTGATGAAGCAGGACGTCATCCCGGGCCACACCAACGCCTTCGAGGTGACCCCCAACAAGGAGGGCACCTTCCTGGGCAAGTGCGCCGAGCTGTGCGGCGTCGACCACTCCCGGATGCTGTTCAACGTGAAGGTCGTCTCCCCCGAGCGCTACGAGCAGCACCTCAAGGACCTCGCCAAGAAGGGGCAGACCGGTTACATTCCCGCCGGCATCGCGCAGACGAGCCACGAGAAGAACCGGGAGACGAACAACCTGTGAGCATCCTCAACGAACCCCAGGGTGCCGCGGCAGCAGGGTCCCACTACCAGGACGAGCTGCCGGTCCGGCGCCAGCGTCGCGGTGAAGTCGTCGTCAAGTGGCTGACGACCACCGACCACAAGACGATCGGGACGCTGTACCTGGTCACGTCGTTCGCGTTCTTCGTCATCGGTGGCGTGATGGCGCTGTTCATGCGCGCCGAGCTGGCCCGTCCGGGCCTGCAGATCATGTCGAACGAGCAGTTCAACCAGGCGTTCACGATGCACGGCACGATCATGCTGCTGATGTTCGCGACGCCGCTGTTCGCCGGCTTCACGAACTGGATCATGCCGCTGCAGATCGGCGCACCGGACGTGGCCTTCCCGCGGCTGAACATGTTCGCCTACTGGCTGTACCTGTTCGGCTCGACGATCGCGGTGGGCGGCTTCCTCACCCCGCAGGGCGCGGCCGACTTCGGCTGGTTCGCCTACACCCCGCTGTCCGACGCGGTCCGCTCCCCGGGCATCGGCGCCGACCTGTGGATCATGGGCCTGGCCTTCTCCGGCTTCGGCACCATCCTCGGCGCGGTCAACTTCATCACCACCATCATCTGCATGCGCGCCCCCGGCATGACCATGTTCCGCATGCCGATCTTCACCTGGAACGTGTTGCTGACCGCCGTACTGGTCCTGCTCGCCTTCCCGGTGCTGGCGGCGGCGCTGTTCGCGCTGGAGGCGGACCGCAAGTTCGGCGCGCACATCTTCGACCCGGCCAACGGCGGAGCCTTGCTGTGGCAACACCTCTTCTGGTTCTTCGGCCATCCAGAGGTGTACATCATCGCCCTGCCGTTCTTCGGGATCATCTCCGAAGTGATCCCGGTCTTCTCCCGCAAGCCGATGTTCGGCTACATGGGCCTGATCGCGGCGACCATCTCCATCGCGGGTCTGTCCGTGACGGTGTGGGCGCACCACATGTACGTCACCGGCGGTGTGCTGCTGCCGTTCTTCTCCTTCATGACGTTCCTGATCGCCGTGCCGACAGGCGTGAAGTTCTTCAACTGGATCGGCACGATGTGGAAGGGGTCCCTGAGTTTCGAGACCCCGATGCTCTGGGCGACCGGCTTCCTGATCACCTTCACCTTCGGTGGTCTGACCGGTGTCATCCTGGCCTCGCCGCCGATGGACTTCCACGTCTCCGACTCGTACTTCGTGGTGGCGCACTTCCACTACGTCGTCTTCGGCACCGTCGTCTTCGCGATGTTCTCCGGCTTCCACTTCTGGTGGCCGAAGTTCACCGGCAAGATGCTCGACGAGCGCCTCGGCAAGATCACCTTCTGGACGCTGTTCATCGGCTTCCACGGCACCTTCCTGGTCCAGCACTGGCTGGGCGCCGAGGGCATGCCGCGCCGTTACGCCGACTATCTGGCGGCCGACGGCTTCACCGCCCTGAACACGATCTCGACGATCAGCTCGTTCGTGCTCGGCGCGTCGCTCCTGCCCTTCTTCTACAACGTGTGGAAGACGGCCAAGTACGGCAAGCCGGTCGGCGTCGACGACCCGTGGGGCTACGGCCGCTCGCTGGAGTGGGCGACCTCCTGCCCGCCGCCGAGGCACAACTTCCTGACCCTGCCGCGGATCCGCAGCGAATCCCCGGCGTTCGACCTGCACCACCCGGAGATCGCCGCTCTCGACCAGCTCGAGAACGTGCCGCCGCACGGTGACAAGGCTCTGGCCGGCAACGGCGGCAAGGAGGCCGGCAAGTGAAGATCCAGGGACGGATGTTCATCTGGCTGAGCGTCTTCATCCTCGTCATGGCGATCGTCTATGGCGTGTGGTCGAAGGAGCCGGCCGGTACCACGGCGCTCTTCCTGGCCTTCGGCCTGTCCATCATGATCGGCTTCTACCTGGGCTTCACCGCCCGGCGGGTCGACGTGGGTGCGCAGGACAACAAGGAGGCCGACGTCGCGGACGACGCCGGCGAGGTCGGGTTCTTCAGCCCGCACAGCTGGCAGCCGCTCTCCCTCGGAATCGGCGGTGCCTTCGCCTTCCTGTCGGTCGCGATCGGCTGGTGGCTGATGTACTTCTCGGCGCCGCTGCTCCTGATCGGCCTCTGGGGCTGGGTCTTCGAGTACTACCGCGGTGAGAGCCGCACCCAGTAACACGAGCTGAGCTCTCAAGGAGCCCGGACACTCCGTCAGGAGTGTCCGGGCTCCTTCTTTTGCCGCAATCCCGGTCCCTCGTCCGGGTTACCCGGCGTGCCACCCTTGATGGGGCTTCCTAGCGTGAAGCCATGAGCCAAGCACCCTCACCCCGCACCGTCGTCGGCTGCACGCTGCTGGTGATCGCCCTTGGCGCGGGCGTCACCGCCTGCGGCTCCGGCGGCGGCAACCCGCTGTCCGCCGAGCCGTACGACGCGGCGGACCAGATCGCCTTCAGGGGCTCCACCGGCGGCGGCAAGAAGGCCGACCCCGACAAGCCCATAGAAGTCACCGCCGAGGACGACGACGGGCGCATCACGGACGTGACGGCCATAGACGCGGCCGGACGCTACGTGGCGGGCGAACTCTCCGCCGACGGCTCCCGCTGGCACAGCACCTCCCCGCTGGCCGCGGGCGCCCACTACACGGTCCGCGTGAGCACGGAGGACGAGGACGGCGCCCCCGGCCGCCGGGTCCTCACCTTCGACACCGGCAAGCCCCTCACCAAGAAGCGCCTGGGTGTCACTTTCGGCCCCAAGGCGGGCACGTACGGCGTCGGCCAGCCCATCACCGCCGAACTCGACCAGCCCGTCAAGGACAAGGCGCAGCGGGCCGTCGTCGAGCGCGCCCTGAAGGTCGACTCCATGCCCGCCGTGGAGGGCGGCTGGCACTGGGTGGACGACAAGGAGCTCCACTACCGGCCCAAGGAGTACTGGCCCACCCACGCCACCGTCCAGGTCCGCAGCAACCTGGACGGCATCAAGATCAGCGACCGCCTCTGGGGCGGCAGGGCCAAGCCCCTCAAGATCACCATCGGCGACCGTGTCATCGCCGTCACCGACGCCGCCTCGCACACGATGACGGTCTACAAGAACGACGAGGTGATCAAACAGATCCCGGTCACCACCGGCAAGCCCGGCTTCGATACCCGCAACGGCGTCAAGGTCGTCCTGGGCAAGGAGTACTTCGTACGGATGCGCGGCACCAGCATCGGCATCGCCGAGGGCTCCTCGGAGTCGTACGACCTGCCCGTCTACTACGCCACCCGCGTCACCTGGAGCGGCGAGTACGTACACGCCGCCCCCTGGTCCGTGGGCTCCCAGGGCTTCGCCAACGTCAGCCACGGCTGCACCGGCATGAGCACGGCCAACGCCGCCTGGTTCTTCGAGAACGTCCGCGAGGGCGACCTGGTCAAGGTCGTCAACAGCTACGGCAACACGATGGAACCCTTCGGCAACGGCTTCGGCGACTGGAACCTGGCCTGGAAGAACTGGCGCAACGGCAGCGCGCTGGTAGTGGGCGACCCCGAGGGCCCGAGTCCGCAGGATGCCGCGAGACTCAGGCCGACGGCAGTCTGAGGTACCCAGGGGCGCGGTGCTGTATCGAGGTGCGGCTCCGCCGCGTGGGCGCGACAAGCCACACACGGCCCGCAGCCGCCCGAGAACCGGCCCTCCCGAGCTCTCAGGCGCTCAGAGCCTTCCGCTCCCGCAACAGCGAAGCCAGGGCCGCCGCGAACTCCACCGGCTCCACAGGCAACGTCACCGCCGCCTCCGCCCGACTCCACGTCGCCAGCCACGCATCCTGAGGCCGCCCCATCAGCACCAGCACCGGCGGACAGTTGAACACCTCGTCCTTGATCTGCCGGCACAGCCCCATGCCCCCCATCGGCACGGCCTCACCGTCCAGCACACAGACGTCGATCCCGCCCTTGTCCAGCTCCTTGATGACGGCGGCTGGAGTCGCACACTCCATGAACTCCACCACCGGGACGTCCGGAGCGGGGCGGCGCCCGGTAGCCAACCGCACCTGTTCGCGGGTGTTGGAGTCGTCGCTGTAGACCAGCACCGTGGCGGTCGGCTGCATGCTTCCTCCGTTGACGTCAGCGTCGTAAGGACAGGCCCGTTGGGCCGGATGCTACTCCCTTGAACACCACGTCAACACCGGTACGACCGGGGAAGACACTCCGAACGGCACCCCCCGGAGTGAGGGCGGGATAAGCGACCGACATAATGTCGGTCGTGGCGACAGCAACGACAGTAGACACCGGGCACGCGCACCCATCGGTCAACCGGCCGAACCTCACCAGCGTCGGAACCATCATCTGGTTGAGTTCCGAGCTGATGTTCTTCGCGGCCCTCTTCGCGATGTACTTCACCCTGCGATCGGTGACAGGACCGGATCACTGGAAGGAAATGGCGTCCGCCCTGAACTTCCCGTTCTCGGCGGCCAACACCACGATCCTGGTGCTCTCCTCCCTCACCTGCCAGCTCGGCGTCTTCGCCGCCGAGCGCGGTGACGTGAAGAAGCTCCGGGGCTGGTTCATCGTCACCTTCATCATGGGCGCGATCTTCATCGGCGGTCAGGTGTACGAGTACACCGAGCTGGTCAAGCACGAGGGCCTGTCGCTCTCGTCGGACCCGTACGGCTCGGTCTTCTACCTGACCACCGGTTTCCACGGCCTGCATGTGACGGGCGGCCTCATCGCCTTCCTGCTGGTGCTCGGTCGCACCTACGCGGCCAGGAGGTTCACCCACGAGCAGGCGACCGCCGCGATCGTCGTGTCCTACTACTGGCACTTCGTCGATGTCGTCTGGATCGGCCTCTTCGCCACGATCTACATGATCAAGTAGCCGGGCCCGCTCCCGCGCGCTTCCACAAGCGCACATCCCAGAAGCATCGACGCAGAAGATCCTGACACCGGAGTAATCCGTGAAAAAGCTCTCCGCACGACGACGCCACCCAATGGCGGCGCTCGTCGTCCTACTCCTCGCGCTGGTATGCACGGGGGCGGTGTACACCGCCTTCGCCCCCACGCGCGAGGCGAAGGCTGATGAAACCGCCCAGTCTCTCGCCATCGACGAGGGCAAGAAGCTCTATGCCGTCGGCTGCGCCAGCTGCCACGGCACCGGCGGTCAGGGCACCTCCGACGGTCCGAGCCTCGTGGGCGTGGGCGCCGCGGCCGTCGACTTCCAGGTGGGCACCGGCCGTATGCCGGCCCAGCAGCCTGGCGCGCAGGTCCCGGCCAAGCCGAAGGTCTACTCACAGGCCGAGATCGACCAGCTGGCCGCGTACATCGCCTCGCTGGGCGCCGGTCCGGCCGTCCCGACCGAGAGCCAGTACAGCCCGGAGGGCGCGGACATCGCCAAGGGCGGTGACCTGTTCCGCAACAACTGCGCGCAGTGCCACAACTTCACCGGCCAGGGCGGTGCGCTCACGCACGGCAAGTTCGCGCCGGACCTCTCGGGAGCCACTGACAAGCACATCTACGAGGCCATGCAGACCGGCCCGCAGAACATGCCGTCCTTCCCCGACACCGTGCTGACGGAGCAGAACAAGAAGGACATCATCGCGTACCTGAACGCGGTCAACGGCGAGGAGACCGAGAACCCCGGCGGCCTCGCGCTGGGCGGCCTCGGGCCGGTCAGTGAGGGCCTCTTCGGCTGGATCTTCGGTCTCGGCACTCTCATCGCCGTCGCCGTGTGGGTCGCCGCTCGGACCGCAAAGGCCAAGAAGTCATGAGTAGCCAAGACATTCCCGAAGAGAACCTGCCCGCTGAGCAGGACACCGCACCCGGCGCGGTAGGCGTCGCGGACGAGAAGCACCCGTTCGCCGACCCGGGCCTGCCGCCCCACGAGCACCGGATCCAGGACGTCGACGAGCGGGCCGCCAAGCGGTCCGAGCGCACGGTCGCTCTGCTCTTCACGGTGTCGATGCTGGCCACCATCGGCTTCATCGCCTCGTTCGTGGCGATCCCGGTCGACCAGTCGGTCTACATCTTCCCGCTGGGCCACATCAGCGCGCTGAACTTCGCGCTCGGTATGACGCTCGGCATCGCGCTGTTCGCCATCGGCGCGGGCGCGGTCCACTGGGCCCGCACCCTGATGTCCGACGTGGAGGTCGCCGACGAGCGGCACCCGATCGAGGCCTCTCCCGAGGTCAAGACCAAGGTCATGGACGACTTCCGGCAGGGTGCCAAGGAGTCCGTGCTCGGCCGCCGCAAGCTGATCCGCAACACGATGCTCGGCGCGCTCACGCTGGTGCCGCTGTCCGGCCTCGTGCTGCTGCGCGACCTCGGCCCGCTGCCCGAGACCAAGCTGCGCCACACCCTGTGGTCCAGGGGCAAACTGCTCGTCAACATGAACACGAACGAGCCGCTGCGTCCCTCCGATGTCACCGTCGGCTCGCTCACCTTCGCCAAGCCGGAGGGTCTCGAGGAGCACGACCACGACTTCCAGACCGAGATCGCCAAGGCCGCCCTGTTGATCGTCCGGCTCCAGCCGGAGGACATCAAGGACAAGCGCGAACTCGAGTGGGCGCACGAGGGCATCGTCGCGTACTCGAAGATCTGCACCCACGTCGGTTGCCCGATCTCCCTGTACGAGCAGCAGACGCACCACGTGCTCTGCCCCTGTCACCAGTCCACCTTCGACCTGTCCGACGGTGCCCGGGTGATCTTCGGCCCCGCCGGTCACGCCCTGCCGCAGCTGCGCATCGGCGTGAACGACGAGGGCTACCTCGAAGCGCTCGGCGACTTCGCAGAGCCCGTCGGTCCTGCATTCTGGGAGCGCGGATGAGCACTACAGCGAGCAACGAGTCCCGCTCTCGCGGGAAGGCGCCGGCCGGCGAGCGCGTCGCCGACTGGGCCGACGGCCGCCTGGGGATCTACTCCCTGGCCAAGGCCAACATGCGCAAGATCTTCCCGGACCACTGGTCCTTCATGCTGGGCGAGATCTGCCTGTACAGCTTCATCATCATCATCCTCACGGGTGTGTATCTGACGCTGTTCTTCCACCCGTCGATGAACGAGGTGGAGTACCACGGCAGTTACGTCCCGATGCAGGGCCAGCTGATGAGCGAGGCCTACAAGTCGACGCTGGACATCAGCTTTGACGTGCGCGGCGGTCTGCTCATCCGGCAGATCCACCACTGGGCGGCGATCATCTTCCTCGCCGGCATGTTCGTGCACATGATGCGCGTCTTCTTCACCGGCGCGTTCCGCAAGCCGCGTGAGATCAACTGGCTGTTCGGCTTCCTGCTGTTCGTCCTCGGCATGTTCACCGGTTTCACCGGCTACTCGCTCCCGGACGACCTGCTCTCCGGCACCGGTGTCCGCTTCACCCAGGGCGCGATCCTGTCCACGCCGATCGTCGGCACGTACATCTCGATGTTCCTGTTCGGCGGAGAGTTCCCCGGCGACGACTTCGTCGCCCGGTTCTACTCGGTCCACATCCTGCTGCTGCCGGGCATCATGCTCGGGCTGGTGGTCGGCCACCTGATCCTGGTCTTCTACCACAAGCACACGCAGTTCGCGGGCCCCGGACGGACCAACAAGAACGTCGTCGGCATGCCGCTGCTGCCGGTCTACATGGCCAAGGCCGGAGGCTTCTTCTTCCTGGTCTTCGGTGTCATCGCCGCGCTCGCCGGCATCGCGTCCATCAACCCGATCTGGGTCCTGGGTCCGTACCGGCCCGACCACGTGTCGACCGGCGCCCAGCCCGACTGGTACATGGGCTTCGCCGAGGGGTTGGTCCGTGCCATGCCCGGCTGGGAGGTCAACCTCTGGGGCCACACGCTCGTCCTGGGTGTTTTCATCCCGCTGGTGATCTTCGGTGTCTTCCTCGGGATGATCGCGCTCTATCCGTTCATCGAGTCCTGGATCACCGGGGACAAGCGCGAGCACCACATCCTGGACCGGCCGCGCAACGCCCCGACCCGGACTGCCTTCGGTGTCGCCTGGGTCACCGCGTACATGATCATGCTGATCGGCGGTGGCAACGACATCGTCGCCACCCACTTCCATCTCTCGATCAACTCGGTCACCTGGTTCGTCCGCATCGGGTTCTTCGCCGGACCGGTCATCGCGTTCATCATCACCAAGCGGATCTGTCTCGGCCTCCAGCGCCGCGACAAGGAGAAGGTGCTGCACGGCCGCGAGTCGGGCATCATCAAGCGCCTGCCGCACGGTGAGTTCATCGAGATCCACGAGCCGCTCAGCCAGGACCAGATGTACACGCTCACCGCGCACGAGCAGTACAAGCCGGCCGAGATCGGCCCGACGGTCGACGAGAACGGCGTCGAGCGCAAGGTGAAGGGCTCCGAGAAGCTGCGCGCCAAGCTCAGCGAGGCGTACTACGGCGAGGAGAGCCAGATCCCCAAGCCGACCGTCGAGGAGTACAGGGAGATCACGAGCGGCCACGGCCACCACTGATCGCTGCGCTCGCCACGCGCGGTTCACAGGGCCCCGTCCGGTCTTCGGACGGGGCCCTTTGCCATGCCCGTCGGCTGGATAGGGTGGACCCCGTTGAGACTCGTGTCCCGCTGTACGGGACTGATCCAGGAGCGGCTTATGAGCGCTGTGACCCCCGCTGGAGGCGACACCGCGGCGGGCCGTTCCTGGCCCGAGGTGCTGAGCGCACTGCTCGGCGGACAGGACCTGAGCGCCGGCGACACCGCGTGGGCGATGGACCGCTTCATGAGTGGCGAGGCCACGGACGCCCAGATCGCGGGCTTCATGGTGGCGCTGCGCGCCAAGGGCGAGACGGTCGAGGAGATCAACGGTCTCGTCGAGGCGATGTACGCGCACGCGCAGCCGCTGCACATCCCGGGCCCGGCCGTCGACATCGTCGGCACGGGCGGTGACCGGGCGAAGACGGTCAACATCTCGACGATGTCCGCCATCGTGATCGCGGGGACCGGGGCGAAGGTCGTCAAGCACGGCAACCGGGCGTCGTCCTCGGCGAGCGGGTCGTCCGATGTGCTGGAGAAGCTCGGCATCAACCTGGACCTGTCGCCCGAGCGGGTGGCGCGGGTGGTGGAGGAGGCCGGGATCACCTTCTGCTTCGCCGCCAAGTTCCATCCCTCGATGCGGTTCGTCGGTGCGGTCCGGCGGGATCTGGGGATTCCGACCTCGTTCAACCTCCTCGGCCCGCTGACCAACCCCGCCCGGGTCACCGCCTCGGCGATCGGCTGCTTCGACACCCGGATGGCGGGGCTCATGGCCGGGGTACTGGCCGAGCGCGGCTCGTCCGCGCTGGTGTTCCGCGGCGACGACGGCCTCGACGAGCTGACGACCACGGCCACCTCCCGGGTGTGGATCGTGCGCGACGGCAAGGTGACCGAGGAGGCCTTCGACCCGCGCGACGTCGGCATCGAGCTGGTCCCGGTGGAGGCGCTGCGGGGCGCGGACGCCTCGTACAACGCCGAGGTCGCCCGGCGCCTGCTGGACGGCGAGCAGGGCCCGGTGCGGGACGCCGTACTGCTGAACTCGGCGGCGGCACTGGTGGCGCTGGAGCCGAGCGCTGCGCCGCTGACCGAGCAGATCCGCACCGGTATGGAGAAGGCGGCCGAGTCCCTCGACTCGGGCGCGGCGAAGCTGACGCTGGAGCGTTGGGTGGCCGCGAGCAACAAGTAGGGACCCACACAGGGATGTCCCGCAATCCGGACACGGGTTGCGGGACCTCGATCACTTCCCGTACGTTCCTGCACAGGTCATGAGTGACAGTCATGAGGCCCCGGCCGACTGTCCGGCAACCCTCCGTCCGTGGCGGGGTGCCCCGGGTGAAGACCAGGCTGTGGACAGCAAGGTCCACGGCAAGCGCGGATCCCTCGCACGCTTCTAAAAGTGTGGGGCCAGGGATCCTGGTCGTCGAGGAGTCTTCCGTGAGCAAGCGAATGCGATAGGGCTACCGCGCCCCGCCTCCGCACGCCCTTTTTCTCTTCCCCCCCATGTCTCTCACGGGAGTTCGCCATGTCCGTCTCCACCGCTGCCGCAGCCCAGACCATTTGCCATGACGTTTCGGGGGCGCTGCCCGTTCTCGGCCGGGATGTCACCGTCCCGCTCGTCACCGGCGGCGAGGTCATCTACGCCGCGCTCGACTACGCCGCCAGCGCGCCGGCGCTCCAGCGCGTGTGGGACGACGTCGCCGCGTACGCGCCCTACTACGGCAGCGTCCACCGGGGCGCCGGGTACCTCTCCCAGCTCTCCACCGACCTCTTCGAGAACTCCCGCAGGACCGTCGCCGAGTTCCTGGACTGCCGCGAAGGCGACCAGGTGGTCTTCACCCGGTCCACCACCGACTCCCTCAACCTCCTCGCCGCCGCGCTCCCGGCCGGCTGCCAGGTCTTCGTCTTCGAGACCGAGCACCACGCCTCGCTGCTGCCCTGGCAGAACGCCCGTGTCAGCTACCTCGACGCCCCGCGCACCCCGCGCCAGGCCGTCGAGACCCTGGAGCGCGCCCTCGCCGACCGCGACCCCCACGGCCCGGCCCTGGTCTGCGTGACCGGCGCCTCGAACGTCACGGGCGAGCTGTGGCCCGTACGGGAGCTGGCCGCGACGGCTCACGCGCACGACGCCCGGATCGTCCTGGACGCCGCCCAACTCGCCCCGCACCACCCGGTGTCGGTGCGTGACCTCGATGTCGACTGGGTCGCCTTCTCCGGGCACAAGCTGTACGCCCCCTTCGGCTCCGGTGTCCTGGCCGGACGCGCCGACTGGCTGCGCACGGCCGAGCCGTACCTCGCGGGCGGCGGCGCCAGCCGCAAGGTCACGCGGCGCGCGGACGGGGGAGTGGACGTGGAGTGGCACGAGAGTGCCGCCCGCCACGAGGCCGGTTCCCCGAACGTCATCGGCGCCTACTCCATCGCCTCCGCCTGCAAGGCGCTGACGGAGGCGGGCTTCGAGGCGCTCGTCGCCCGTGAGCAGTACCTGATCGAGAAGGTCCGCGCGGGCCTCGCCGAGGTGCCCGAGGTGCGCGTCCTCTCCCTCTTCGGTGACGACGCCCCGCGCGTCGGCGTGATCTCCTTCGTCGTCCAGGGCTGGAACAGCTCCCACTTCGCCGCCGCGCTCTCCGCCGAGTACGGCATCGGCGTCCGCGACGGCCTCTTCTGCGCCCACCCGCTCGTGCGGACCCTGCTCGGCAGCGACCCGCAGACCCAGGGCGAGTGCGGCGCCCCCGAGGCCGCACCCGGCGAGAAGTCCCTCAACGCCATCCGCGTCAGCTTCGGAGCGGGTACGCCGGACGAGCACGTGGAGCGGTTCGTGACCGCCGTGAAGGAGCTCGTGCGGGACGGCGCCCGGTGGAACTACCGTACCGAGGACGGCCGTTGCGTCCCCGACACCTCCGCCTGAGCCGGTAGCCGGGAGCCCAGCACGATCATCCGCAGGGCGCGTTCCGTGGCGTCCGTGAGGAGTTCGCTCGCCCGGAACAGCGCCTCGGCAAGGGCCATCGGCGCGGGCAGGATCCCGTGGCAGGCGTCCACGCCCGGCACGTCCTGGGCGCCCTCGCCGAGGGTGCCGGCCAGGGCGAGGACCGGCCGTCCGTACAGCTTGGCGCGGCGGGCCACCTCCGCCGGGATCTTCCCTCGGGGCGTCTGGTGGTCCAGCGCCCCCTCGGCGGTGACCACCAGGTCGGCGCGGGCCAGCCGGGCGTCCAGGTCGAGGTGGTCGAGGAGCACGTCGAAGCGGGGGAGGAGCCGGGCTCCCAGGGCGGCCAGGCCCGCGCCCAGTCCGCCCGAGGCGCCGGTGCCGGGGCCGTGGCGCAGGTCGGTGCCGCCGACGGCGAGGTCGCGGGTGAGGACGTCGGCCCAGTTCTCCAGGGCCGCCGACAGCTCCTCGACCTGCGCGGGCGTCGCCCCCTTCTGCGGACCGAAGACCCGGGCCACGCCCCGCTCGCCGCACAGCACGTTGTACGGATTGCAGGCGACAAGCAGCTCCACTTCTTTCAGACGGGGGTCGAGGCCGGTCGGGTCGATGCGGTGCAGCCGGGTCAACTCCCGTCCCCCGTACGGCAGCTCGCGGCCGTCGATGTCCAGCAGCCGTGCCCCGAGCGCCTGGAGCGCGCCGGCGCCCCCGTCCGACGTACCGGAGTCGCCGCAGCCCACCAGGAGGCGCCGTACGCCCAGGTCCAGCGCGGCGCGGAGCAGCTCACCGACGCCGTAGGTGGTCGTGGCGCCCGGATCGCGGAGGTCGCGCGGGACCAGGGAGAGGCCCGCGACCGCCGCCATCTCCACCACCGCGGTGTCCCGGGAGCCAAGCAGGGCGAAGTGGGCGCTGATGGTTTCGCCGACCGGGCCCGTGGCGGGCACGGTGACGAGCCGTCCCCCGGTGGCGGCGGCCAGCGCGGCGGCCGTGCCCTCGCCGCCGTCCACGAGCGGGACGAGGTCGACCTGGGCATCGGGCAGGACGCGCAGGACGCCCGCCGCGATGGCGTCCGCGGCGGCTTCCGCGGACAGGGACTCCTTGAAACCGCTGGGGGCTACGACGACACGGGTCAGCATGGAGGGCTCCTTAACGGGTGACGGACACGCCGAGCAGCGGCCACACCGCGACGGCGAAGAGCAGGACGAGCGCGGCGGTCAGCGGGGCCAGGACGGCGGACAGCCGCAGCAGGTCGCGCGGGGTGTAGGTGGGGGTGCCGGGGATCTCCGCGAACAGCGTGACCGGCTTCGCGGAGGCGGGCAGGGTGTGGCAGAAGCCCGCGGCGGCGGTGGAGGCGAGCGCGGCCGCGACCGGGTTGACCCCGACGCCGACGGAGGCGGCCACCACCAGCGGGACCAGGACCGAGGAGCGGGCGGAGCGGGACTGCAGGACCAGGTGGGCCGCCGTACTGATCGCGATCACGATCGCCAGGAACACCACCGGGGCCTCGCCCGTCGGCAGCCCGGAGACCAGCCATGTCGCCGCTCCAGAGTTGGCGAGCGCGACGCCCATCGCCATCGTCGCCGCCATGAACAGCAGCAGCGACCAGGGAACGGTCTTCAGCGCGTCCTTCAGCCGTACGGTGCCCAGGGCGGGGGAAGAGGCGACGACCGCGCCGATCAGCGCGACGACCGCGGGCGGCACCCGGTGCAGCGGCTCGCTGCACCACAGCAGGACGACCGTGGCCATCAGCAGCGCGCAGCGCTTCTCGGCCTGCGTCCAGGGGCCGGTGACCGGGTTCTCGCTGTGCTGCTGGATCTGCTCCGGGGCGATGTGGACCGGGCCGCGACGGTCCGCGCGCCGGGTCGTCGTCAGCAGCACCAGCTCGGCGGCCAGGTGGGAGGACGCCACCGCCAGCGGCAGGCCCAGCAGCAGCCACTGAGTGAAGCCGACCTGTTCCCCGGTCGCCTCCCACAGCACCGACACGGTGATCAGATGTGCGCCGGCGCCGATCAGGGTCGCCACCGCGGACAGCAGGATCACGGTCGGAAACAGCAGCGCCAGCATCACGACCAGTCGCTTCCGTTCGGCGAGGACCTTGGCGAGGGCGAGGAACACCGGCAGCGCCAGCGCGGCCCGGCCCGAGGTGGCGGGCACCGCGAACGCCGTGACGACCAGCGAGGCCGTCGCCAGGTGCACCAGCTGCCGTACGGTGCGCGCCCCGCCGACCAGGAACGCCGCCGCCCGGCCCGCGAGCCCGGTCCGGGCCACCGCGGCCGCCAGCACGAAGGCACAGATCAACAGCCACACCGTCGAGTCGCCGAGCGTCCCGAACAGCGTGTCGCTGCTGATCACGCCGGTCACCGTCAGGGCGAGTCCGGCGCCCAGCGCGATGTACGTGTCGTCGATCGGCGTGCCGATCCAGGCGCAGGTCGCCAGCGCGAACACGGCGAGGGTCAGCCGGGCGTCGCCGCCGAGGCCGGGGAAGTTGCCGGGAACCGCGAGCAGCGCGCAGAGGGACAGCGCCACGCACAGGGCGACGGTCAGTCGGAGATTCAGGGTCACGTCATCGAGAGTTCACCCGGGCGGTGAGCCCTCGATGAGCCGCACATGAAGGAAACTTCACGCGGGCAGCCGGTACCCCATCCCCCGTACCGTCTCCACCCGCTCCGCACCGAGCTTCTTGCGCAGCGTGCGCACGTAGACGTCCACGATGTTGGACCCGGGGTCGAAGTCGTACCCCCACACGTGCGACAGGATCTGCTCCCGGGACAGCACCTGTCCCGGATGCCGCAGGAACAGTTCCAGGAGCACGAACTCACGGGCCGTCAGGTCGACCGTCCGGTCCCCGGCCCGAGCCCTCCGCGTCCGCAGGTCCAGGCTCAGCGAACCCGACTTCAGCACCGTCACCTCGGGCGCCCTGGCCGCCGTTCGCAGCCTGAGGCGCACCCGGGCGAGCAGTTCCTCGAAGCGGAACGGCTTGGTCATCCAGTCGTCGGCGCCGCCCTCCAGGCCGGCCACCGTGTCCCGTACGGAGTCCCGCGCGGTCAGCACGATCACCGGAACCGTCACCCGGGCCTCGCGCAGCTGCCGCAGCACCGTGAAGCCGTCCCGGCCGGGCAGGCCGATGTCCAGGACGACCAGGTCGAAGCCGCCGGTCAGGGCGTACTCGTAGCCCGCGTCGCCGTCGGCGACGACGGTGGTGGTGAAGCCGTTGGCGCGCAGGCCCTTCTCCACGAAGGAGGCGATGCGCTCCTCGTCCTCGATGATGAGGATGCGGTTCATGGACGTGCCTCTTCCAGGGTGAGTACGAAGGTGGCGCCGCCGCCCTCGGTGTCGTGCAGGCGGACCAGGCCGCCGTGCCCTTCCGCGATCGCCTTGACGATCGACAGGCCGAGCCCGGCCCCCGAGCCGCGGGTGCCGCGCCGGGCCGTGCCGCGCCGGAACCGCTCGAAGATCACCTCGCGGTCCTGCGGCTGGACCCCCGGCCCGCAGTCGGCGACGTACAGCTCGATCCGTGAGCCGTCGGCGCGGGAGCCGACGCGGATGGTCTGGCCGGACGTGGTGTGCTGCACGGCGTTCTGCGCGAGCTGGACCATGGCCTGGGTGATCCGCTGGGGGTCCAACTCCGCCTCGCGGTCGGCGACTTCGGCGAGCTGCCAGTCGCGGTCGCCGAGGGTGCGGGCCTTGACGTAGACGTCGGCGGTGAGTTCGGCGAGCTGGACCGGCTCCGGGGTGACGAAGTCGGGGCGCTCGGTCTTGGCGAGCAGGAGCAGGTCCTCGACGATGCGGCTCATCCGGTCGAGTTCGTCGGTGACCAGGCGGACGGTCTCCTCGCGTTCGGCGGGGTCGTCGCCCATCAGCTCCAGGTGGCCGCGCACGATGGTGATGGGCGTGCGCAGCTCGTGCCCGGCGTCGTCGACGAACTCCCGCTGGGCGGCGAAGGCGCGCTCCAGCCGGTCGAGCATCGCGTTGAACGTCTCGGCGAGGGCCGCGATGTCGTCGTGGCCGTGGACCGGGATGCGCCGGGTGAGGTCGCGCTCGGTGAGCTCCGCGGCCGTGACCCGCACCAGGCGCACGGGCTGGAGGATCCGGCCGGCGACCGCCCAGCCGATGCCGGTGGTCAGCAGCAGGGCGACTCCGGAGATGGCGAGCAGGATGCGGAACACCTCGTCGGCGCGCCCCAGCTCCCGTCCGGGGTGGAAGGCGACGACGAACGCGGCGTCCGGCTCACTGCCGGGCCGGGCGATGGCGACCTTGGCCCACCGGATCTCGCCCGACGGCCGGTTCACGACGCCGGAGGGGGCGGGCGAGTCGAAGATGTGCCGCCGGGCTTCGGCGTCCTCGTGCAGCGGCAGGACGCCGCGGAGGTCGCGCGGCTGGATGATCTGCGTCGGGTCCTGGCCCGCCCCGCCCACCAGGCCGATCAGCTCCTCGTCCGGGTCGGCGTACTGCCGCACCAGGAAGGTCCGCAGCAGCCGGGCCGGATCGGTGAACGGGCGGCCGGTCTCGGGGTCGGTGCCCCGCTCCTCGAAGTTGGTGAACTCGCCGGCCTCCTGGGCGAGCAGACGGTTGATCCGCTGGTCGGCCTCCCGCAGCAGGATCGACCGCGTGACCGTGGCCACCGACGTGAGCGCGACCGCCATGACGAGCAGCAGCCACAGCAGGATGCGGACCCGGGCGGAGACCCGCCGGCGCCGGCCGTCAGCCGTCGTCGCCGGGTCCGCGGTCGTCCCCGGCTCCGTCATCTCCGCCCTTCTGGCCGCGGTCGTCGTCATCGTCATCACCCGGAGGGCTGTCGGTCACCGGAGGCCGCGACACGACCTCGTCACCCGGTGTCGGAGAGGGCCGCGTGGGCGTCGGCGAGGGCGAGGGCGAGCCGCTGTCCAGTTCCACCTTCTGCGGAACCTTCGGCGCCTCGGGGCTGTCGGAGAGCGCGAAACTGGTCGCGGCGATACCGAGGGGAATCATCACGACGGCGGCCAGGGCCGCCATCCGGCGAGAGAAGACCATGGGCTCATCCTGTGTCCCGCTCCCGGCGGGGAGGATGAGCCCAAGATGAAGAACTCTTCATCTCGACATCTTCGTCTCGACAAGGACGGGGCGGGCCGTGCCTCAGCTGTCGAGGCCGATCGCGAACGCCGCCTCCAGGTCGTGCTGCGAGTACGTACGGAACGCCACGTGCGTGTCCGTCCCCTCCACGCCCGGGATCTTGCTGATCCGCCCGGGGATGACCTCCGCGAGGTCCTCGTGCTGCTTGACCCGGACCATGGCGATCAGGTCGTAGGTACCGGTCACGGAGAACACCTCACTGACGCTCTCCAGCGCCGCGATCGACTCCGCGATCTCGGGAATCCGGTCCACGCTGGTCTTGATCAGGACGATCGCGGTGATCACGGCTGGTTCTCTCCCTCGGGGGCCGGAGCTGGGGCGGCCTTCACTCTAGTCCCACGCCCGAAACGGGCCCACGCGAAGCAGAAGCCCAGGCCGAAGCCCAGGAGGTGGGCCAGGTACGCCACCCCCGGGCCCTGGCCCGCCCGCCCCGCCGCCAGCCACTGCAGGGCCGCCCAGAAGGGCAGGACGAGCCAGGCCGGGAAGCGCAGGGGCAGGAAGAACAGGAACGGCAGGAGACTGGTCACCCGCGCCCCGGGGAACAGGTACAGGAACGCGCCGAGGACAGCGGAGATCGCCCCGGAGGCGCCGACCAGCGACTGCTCGGAGCCGGCGTTGGCCGCCGCGTAGCCCAACAGGGCCAGGTAGCCGCAGCCGACGTAGAAGAGGGTGAACTGGACGCGGCCCATCCGTTCCTCGGTCATCACGCCGAAGACGTAGAGGAAGAGCATGTTGCCCAGCAGGTGGACCCAGCTGCCGTGGACGAAGAGGGCCGTGGCGGGGGTGAGGACGGCCCGGGCCGAGCCCTCGAACAGTTCGGCGGGGACCACGCCCCACCGGTGGAAATAGGCCCGCTGTGCGGCGAGCAGCCCGTCGCCGGTGCCGTACGCCGCGTTGAGGCCCGACGCCGGGCCGATCAGGAAGATCAGGCAGCACAGGGTGATCAGTCCGTACGTCACCGGCGCCGACGCCTCCCGCACGGTCCTGCTCGCCCGGCCGACCGTCACGCTCCACTTGCGGATCATGGACACAGAGCATGACGTAACGGGACGCAACCGAACAGACCGCCTCGCCGCCCCCGGCGCCCGAGCGGCGAGATGCCGCCAGGCCGTAGGGTTACGAGCCACACGCACCGGGAGCCCGGCGCGTCACGGACACTGAAAGAGGAAGTGGACAGTCACGATGACGGTTCCCCTGCCGACCGCCACGACGCGGTGGCGCTGCGCCCTCTGCGGCAACCTCACGCGCTTCGACGTGACCCGCTCGTCGAAGGTCGTCGAGTACGTCCACCTCGATCTGGCCGGTGAGCCCAAGGTGGAGGAGCGCGACGTGGTCAGTGAGACCATCGAGTCGGTGCGCTGCCGCTGGTGCAACGCGGTGGATCAGGTGGAACTCGTGGACAGGCCGGGCGCCGGCTCCTGACGGGAGCTGGCCCGCACAGGCATTGGGGTGACGGATGGTGGAGACCGCGGGCGGGGGGCCGGGCGACGGCACCGCTGAGGTGCTCGACCGTCCGCTGCCCGACGGCGTGCGCCGCCGGGTCGTCCAGATCGTCTCGGACGGTTTCGGCGGGCTGACCGTCGCCGAACTGCCCGCCCAGCTCAGACAGTACGCCCGGTTCGCACCGAACCGGCGGGCCAAGTTCGCCGGCAACGCCATGGCCGCGGCACTGGAGACCGATCCACTGTTCCGCCAGCGCATCGGGGAGAAGTTCAGAGAGGCCCAGCCGGAGCTCTCCGGCGCTCTCGACTCCGGCTCGCCGCCCCCGGCCGCGGACCCGCTCGACGTGGCGGCCGCGGCCTATGTACTACGGCCCACCGGCTGGGTGAAGCTCGTGACCGCGGCCGGCGAGGAGGCCCAGCGGGCCCACGCCGAACGCGCCGACGAGGAGAACCGCGCGGAGCTGGAGCGGCTGCGCGAGGAACTCGCCCGGGCCCGTGAGCACACCCGGGCCGAGACCGAGCGGCTGCGCAGCGAGCTGGATTCGGCCAAGAAGGACGCCGAATCGCTGCACCGCAAGCTGCGCTCGGCCCTCAGCGACGTCAAGCGCGGCGAGGCGGCACTGCGCAAGGTGCACGCCGAGATGGAGGCCGTACGGGCGGAGGGGCACGCCCAGGTGTCGGCCGCCGAGAGCGAGACCCGGCGGCTGAAGGCGCGCCTCGGGGAGGCGGAGGCCGCCCTGGAGGCCACGCGCAAAGCGGCGCGCGAGGGGCGCAGTGTCGAGGACATGCGCGTACGACTGCTCCTTGACACCCTGCTGGACGCGACCCAGGGGCTGCGGCGGGAGCTGGCGCTGCCGCCCGTTTCCGTACGGCCGGCGGAGACCGTCGACGCGGTCGAACCGGGACGTATGACCCCGAAGGACATCGCCGCGCGGGCCCTGTCCGAGAACGACCCCGCGATCCTCGACCAGCTCCTCGCCCTGCCGCAGGCGCACCTGGTCGTCGACGGCTACAACGTCACCAAGACCGGCTATCCCCAGATGCCCCTGGAGAAGCAGCGGCTCAGGCTCCTCGGGCAGCTCTCGCAGCTCGCCGCGCAGACCGGCGCCGAGGTGACCTGCGTCTTCGACGGGGCCGAGCTGGCCGCGCCCGTGCTGCTCGCGCCGCCGCGCGGGGTACGCGTGCTGTTCTCGAAACCGGGCATCACGGCCGACGAGTTGATCCGCCAGCTGGTGCGTGCGGAGCCGCCCGGCCGCCCGGTCATCGTCGCCTCGACCGACCGCGAGGTGGCCGACGGAGTGGCCCGCGCGGGAGCGCGCCCGGTCGCGTCTGCGGTGCTTCTCAAGCGCCTGTCCTGAAGGTCAACGTACAGGCTGAATGCCCGAATTGAACCGAACTGTCACGCAACCCAGCGTCAATCTGCTGTTACTTCATGTGAGTTGAGTGCAAAGAATGCTTGGTGTGACTAGATTATGTGCCTGAGGATTTGAACTGATCACAACTAGGTCACTAGGGTCTGCCTTCGAACCTCCGAGCGGGTGATCACTCAGAAGAAGGAGTTCACCTTCGTGGCGTCCCATCGTCGACCCAAGCAGCCCAGTCGCGCACGTGTGACCGTGCTGACCACCGCAGCCGCCGCTGCCGTGGCCCTGACCTCGCAGGCCGCCAACGCGGCGCCGAGCGAGAAGCCGAGCAAGGACGAGGTCAAGGCCAAGGTCGACAAGCTGTACGAAGAGGCGGAGCAGGCCACCGAGAAGTTCAACGGGGCCAAGGAGAAGCAGGAGAAGCTCCAGAAGGAGATCTCCACCATCCAGGACAACGTCGCCCGCGGCCAGGAAGAGCTCAACGAGCTGCGCGACAGCATGGGCCTCGCGGCCGCCGCCCAGTACCGCACCGGCTCCATCGACTCCTCGGTCCAGCTGTTCCTGTCCTCCGACCCGGACGACTACCTGGACAAGGCGTCCACCATGGACCAGCTGAGCGCTCAGCAGGTCGACGCGCTGAAGAAGATCCAGGAGAAGCAGCGCGAGCTCGCCCAGGACCGCTCCGAGGCCGCCGAGAAGCTCAAGGACCTCGCCTCCACCCGCACCGAACTGGGCAAGAAGAAGAAGGAAGTCCAGGGCAAGCTCGCCCAGGCGCAGAAGCTCCTCAACACCCTGACCGCCAAGGAGAAGGCCGCACTCGCCGCCGAGCAGGCCAGCGCCAGCGCCGAGAGCGCGGGCGAGGCCCTCGGTGCCAGTGCCGGCTCCGGACGGGCCGGCGCGGCCTACGCGTGGGCACAGAGCCAGCTCGGCAAGCCGTACGTCTACGGCGCCACCGGCATGAGCTCCTACGACTGCTCCGGCCTCACCTCCCGGGCGTACGCGGCGGCCGGCATCTCCATCCCGCGCACCTCGCAGGCGCAGGCCGGCGTCGGCACCAAGATCTACTCGGTCAGCCAGCTCAAGGTCGGCGACCTGGTGTTCTTCTTCAACGACCTGCACCACGTCGGTCTCTACGCGGGCAACAACCAGATCATCCACGCGCCCCGCACCGGCACGGTCGTCCGCTACGAGTCGATGAGCACCGTCGGCGGCCCGTTCATGTTCGGTGTCCGCGTCTGAGGCGACCGCGTCCGAGGTGTCCGCGTCCGGCCCCTCGATCTCCCGAAGACCTCTGAAGATCAACACGCCGTGCCGCCCGAACGGGCGAATCGCGGCAACGTGAACTGACTCCACGCCCCGCCGGTGACCTGCGTCAGCGGCGGGGCGTCACGTTGTGTGCCCGCGGAGGTCGTTGGTGGCCGCCCCGTGGCGGGGCTACTGTCTGCCGCGTTTCCCGCATCGCAGGTGATCGCAGGGAACAGACCTTGTCCGCCAGCGGAAGGAGCGCGGCTTCCCGTGGGGTCCCATCGCCGCCTTGCACTGTCCGGGTTCGACCGGGGGGCCACCGCCCTCTGTGTCCTGTCAGCCGCCGCCGCGGCCCTCGGGGTTGTGCCGGCCCCGTCGGCGGTGGCCGCACCGCACGACGACACCCGCGCCGAGGTGGACCGCCTCTACGAAGAGGCCGAGAAGGCGACCGAGGCCTACAACAAGGCCGACGAACGCGCCGGTTCGCTGCGCAAGGAGGTCAGCGGCGCCCAGGACCGGATCGCCCGCCAGCAGGAGCGCATCAACTCCATGCGGGACGCGCTCGGTTCGCTGGCCGGCGCCCAGTACCGCTCCGGCGGCCTCGACCCCTCCCTGGCGCTGCTGTTCTCCGAAGACCCGGACGACTACCTCGACAAGGCCGCCGTCCTCGACCGGATCGGTGTCCACCAGGCCGGGGCGCTCGAGGACCTCCAGGAGGCCATGCGCGACCTCGCCCAGGTGCGCTCCGAGGCGGCCCGCAAGCTCGGTGAACTGGAGAAGAGCCGCAAGACCGTCGCCTCCCACAAGCGGACCGTCGAGAAGAAGCTCGCCAAGGCGCGCCAACTGCTCAACGCCCTGCCGTCCGCGGAGCGCGCCGCCTACGACAGGGCCTCCCGCTCCGGCCGCTCCGACATGGCCGACCTCGGGGGCGACGTCCCGTCCTCGGAGCGCGCGGCCGCCGCCGTGGCCGCCGCCCAGTCCGCGCTCGGCAGACCCTACGTCTGGGGCGCCAACGGCCCCTACGGCTTCGACTGTTCGGGCCTGACGCAGTGGGCGTACGCGCAGGCCGGAGTCGCCCTGCCGCGCACCTCGCAGGCCCAGCGCTACGCCGGCCGCCAGGTCCCGCTCTCCGAGGCCCAGCCCGGTGACCTGGTCACCTACCGGTCCGACGCCAGCCATGTCGGGATGTACGCGGGCAACGGCCAGGTGATCCACGCGCCCTACCCCGGAGCGCCGGTGCGCTACGACCCGGTGGGCATGATGCCGGGGGCGACGGTGACGAGGGTCTGACCAGGCCGCCGTCCCCGCCGTACGATCGGGAACGTGGCTGGTCGAGGGCGGGCGTCGGGACGCGGTGTCGTGGCGTTGTGTCTGGTGCTGCTGGTCGCCCTGGTGGGCTGCGGGCAGAAGCCCACCGCCGACCGCGCGAAGGCCGACGTCCAGCGGGTTCTCGACCGGCGGGCGGTCGCGGTCCTGGACCGGGACAAGGCGGCGTTCGTGCGGACGGGCGCGCTCAGCTGGTTCGAGAATCTCAGCGCGGTGCCGCTCGCCCACTGGTCCTACCGCGTCACCGCCCTGCACCGCACCGGCGACACCGCCACCGCCGACGCCGAGCTCAGCTACCGCTTCGAGAGCTACGACCGGGCGCCCGTCACCGTCGGCCGCACCCTGAACCTCTCCCGGGACGCGGGCGGGCAGTGGTACGTGGACGCCGAGCTGCCCGCGAAGAAGGCCGCCCAGCAATTGTGGGACCAGGGCGAGGTGACCGTCGTCCGAGGTGAGCACAGCCTCGTCCTGGGCGTCGGGCAGTCCGGCGAGGGACTGCACTCCTTCGCGGACCTGGCGGACCGCGCGGTACCGGCCGTGTCGGACGCGTGGGGCACGGACTGGCCCCGGCGCGTCGTCGTCCTCGTCCCGAGGTCGCTGCAGGGGATGGCGGGGCTGCTCGCCTCGCCCGCCTCCTCCTACCGCGGGATCGCGGCGGTCACCACCGGGGAGACGGGAGCGGCGCGGGCGCCCGCGGACCGGATCATCGTCAACCCGGACGCGTACGGCGTCCTCGGCACCCTCGGCAGACAGGTCGTGCTCACCCACGAGACGACCCATGTCGCCACCCGTACCGCCACCACCCCGGCGACGCCCCTGTGGCTGTCCGAGGGGTACGCGGACTGGGTCGGCTACCGCGGCACCGGGCGGACCGCGGCCGAGGCCGCGCCGGAGCTGGCGGAGGCCGTGACCGAGGGGAAGGAGCCGACCGATCTGCCGTCCGACCGGGACTTCGGCTTCAGCGGCGACGCGAGCGAGCTGGCGCGGGCGTACGAGGGCGGCTGGATGGCCTGCCGGATGATCGCCGACCGCTGGGGCGAGGTGCGCCTCGGCGAGTTCTACCGGGCCGTGGGCGCGCACGAGAAGCGGGAGGGCGCGGTCGAGGAGGCCATGGAGAAGGTGCTCGGGACGACGCCGGCGGACTTCACGGCGCGGTGGCGGGACTATCTGCGGGGTCAGCTGGGCTGATCCAGTCGCGTGATGGCCTCCTTGAGCCAGGCCCGCTCGGCCTGGCCGGTCGCCCGGGCGACCCGCAGCATGCCCTGTCGGAACAGGTCGCCCGTCTCCTCCGCCCGCACCGGCTTCCCGTTGTCGTAGAAGAAGCTCGCCGGCGTCTCCAGGAACTCCAGCCGTCGGCGCAGCACCGCCGCCTGCTCGTGCCGGTCGGGCAGGTGTCGTAGGAACGCCAGGATCGTGTTGAAGCGCACCTGGTCGGTGATCTCCGCCTGCTTCGGGTGGCGCAGGCGCTCCAGCAGGTCCTCACGGCCGGTCTCGGTCAGGGACAGGATCCGGCGCGGGGCCGCGCTGGTGCCCGGCTCGGTGTGCTGGTCGAGCTTGCCCGCGGTCACCAGGCGGGTGATCGCCGGGTAGAGCGCGCCGTCGCTGACCGGGCGGACATGGCCGTTGAGGGCCTTGATCCGCTCCTTCAGCTCGTAGCCGTGCAGGGGTTCTTCGGCCAGGAAACCCAGGATCGACAGCTCCAGCACTGGCTCCTCCTTGCAGGTGTCGTACCCGCATGGTACCTCTTATCGAGCTACCTCTAACCGAGGTAGCTCGTATCGAGGGGGCCCGCAGTGAACGCTCACCGCAAGCAGCTCGTCTCGCTCGCCTGTCCCGTCTACTGCGAGCTCCTGGCCTCCGTCGCCGCCGGGATCATCAACACCGTCTGGGTCTCCCGGCTCGGCGGCCCGGCCGTGGCCGCCGTGGCCGTGGCGACCACCACCGAGAACGTGCTGCTCGGCGTGGCCCTGGTCTTCGGCACCGGAACCACCGTGCTGGTCGCGCACGCTCGAGGAGCCGAGGACTCGGGCGCGGTGCGGGCGGCCGTACGCGGCGGCTGGGCGCTGTGGGCGCTGGTCACACCGGTGGTCGTGGGGGCCGGTTTCCTGCTGCGGGAGCCGCTGGCCCGGCTGGTGCTGGGCGGTGGCGAGGGCGCCGCGCTGCCGCTCGCGGTGGCCTACTTCGCGATCTCGATGCCGGGCATGACCGTCTTCTTCGCGCAGAACCTCGTCGACGGCGTCCTCAAGGGCACCGGCGACACCGGAACCCCGATGCGGCTGGCCCTCCTCGCCAATGGCCTGATCCTGGTCTGCGACCCGTTCCTCATCCGTCTCTACGGCGTCCAGGGCGCCGCCGCCTGCACCGTGCTGTGCCGGTGCGTGACCCTCGGGGTGGCGCTGCTCGCCCTGCGCCGGAACACGCTGCTCAGGCAGTGCGCGGGCGTGCGGCCGGCGGAGGGTACCGGGGCCGCGCTGCGCCGGACGCTGCGGACCGGCCTGCCCCTGTCCGCCGACTTCACCGTGCGGCAGGCCGGGGCGCTGGCGCTGGTGGGGATCGTGGCGCGGCTCGGGGTGACGGCGGTGGCCGCGTACGCGATCGCGTACAAGGTCATGTACGTCGCCACCATGGCCTTCTACGCCGTGCGGCAGGCCGCCGCCATCCACACCGCGCACACCCGGGGCGCCGGGCGGGACGCGCGCCGTGCGATCGGGCGGCAAGCGGTGCTGGTGTCCGGGTCGGTGGGGTTCGTGGCGGCGGTCCTGCTCGCCGGCACGGCCCCCTGGATCATGGCCGCCTTCGGCCCCGGACCCGATGTCGTCCACGACGGCGTGCTGTTCCTGCGCTGCGTCGGGCCCTATCTGGTGGTCATGGCCTGCCACATCGCGCTCGGCGGGGTTTTCGAGGGCAGCGGGTCGGCACCGGTGCTGCTGCGCGTGACCCTGCTCGGCACGGCGGTCCAGCTGCCGCTCGCGTACGCCTTCACGGGGCTCGGTCTGCCGGGCGTGTGCCTGGCGCTGGCGCTGGCCATGGCGGTACAGGCCGGGGTGGTGCTGGTGCTGTTCCGGCGGACGGGCCCCGCTCAGGAGGACGCGGACGCCTCTTTGGCGCGGGCGGCCTGATCGGCTACCGGGGCCGGGGCCGGCTTCGGGACCGTCGCGCGCCACAGTGCGCGGGCCGCGAGGACGGTGGCGAGGACCAGCAGGCCGTTGCGGACGAAGAGCAGGGTGATGCCGAGCGGGTCGCTGGAGACGACGTGCGAGAACCAGAGCGGGAACTCCAGGACCGTCACGAAGCACGCCGCCAGCACCAGACCGACCGGCAGCCCCATCCGGCTGGCCCGGAAGCCCAGGCAGACCGCCGCGAGGCCGACCAGCCACACCATGTACTGCGGGCTGATCACCCGGCTGGTGGTGGTGAACATCAGCACCCCCACGAACGCCGCGTCGGCCATCGTGTGCGCCTCGAACCTCCTCGCCATCAGCCGCCACAGCAGCAGCCAGCCGAAGGCCATGCCGGTCAGGGCCAGCGCCGCCGTGCTCACGATGGTCACCCAGGGGCCGAGGAACTCGACCGAGCCGTAGTTCAGCAGCACCTCGCCGTCCCAGCCGAAGTGCCGGGCCACATGGAAGACCAGCGCGCCCAGCGACTCCACCTCGGTGCCCCGGTCGCGCTGGAAGGTCAGGAAGGCGAAGGCGCCGGGCATGGCGAGGGCGAACAGCCCGGCCACCACGACGACGGTCACCGCCGCCGAGGCCCAGGCGTCACGCCTGCGGGCGGCCAGGAGCAGCAGGGCCGGCCACACCTTCAGCAGCGCCCCGAACGCCGCCAGCGCGCCCATCACCCGCGGGTGCCGGGCGCCCGCGAGGAGCGCGGCGACCGCCACGGCGGTGACCATCACGTCGTAGCGCGCGTACACCGTCGGTCCGAGCAGCGGGACGCCCGCCACCCACACCCAGGCCCCGCGCACCGTCCTGCCCGGGCGCCGGCCCGCGGACAGCAGCAGGACCAGGACGGCCAGGTCGGCGAGGAAGGCGAGGACGAAGAACGCCGACGCGTACTCCAGGCCGGGCAGCAGGGCGGGGGAGAGGATCGCGAGGGCGGCGGCGGGCGGGTACTGCCAGGTCACGTCGTCGAGCGGGAAGGTGCCGGTGCGCAGCACCTCGTACCAGTCCCGGTAGATGACGGACACGTCGCTGGTGACGTCCGGCCCCGGGAAGACGTACACCTTGAAGACGAAGAGGAGGAGCAGCAGCCTGGTCACGCCCCAGGCCGGCAGCAGCCACGGCAGTGACCGCCTCGCACCCGTCGTCTCCACGTGATCCCCTGCCGGTCGATTCCCGCCTTGAGGAGAACATGATGTCCCGCACTGCTGTGGGCCTGCCACAGACACGGCCGTGCCCCCGCTGTGAGCAGCCCGTTCGATAGGGTCGGCGGCGATGCACAAGACCCTCATCGTCACCAACGACTTTCCGCCGCGGCCGGGCGGCATCCAGGCGTTCCTGCACAACATGGCGCTGCGGCTCGACCCGGAGCGGCTGGTCGTCTACGCCTCCACCTGGAAGCGCGGCCGGGAGGGCGTCGAGGCCACCGCCGCCTTCGACGCCGAGCAGCCCTTCACCGTCGTACGGGACTCCACGACGATGCTGCTGCCGACGCCCGCGGCGACCCGGCGGGCCGTCGGGCTGCTGCGGGAGCACGGGTGCACGTCGGTGTGGTTCGGGGCGGCGGCGCCGCTCGGGCTGATGGCCCCGGCGCTGCGGAAGGCGGGTGCCGAGCGGCTGGTGGCGACGACCCACGGGCACGAGGCCGGGTGGGCGCGGCTGCCCGCCGCGCGCCGGCTGCTGCGCCGGATCGGGGAGTCCACGGACACGATCACCTACCTCGGCGAGTACACGCGATCGCGGATCGCCGCCGCGCTCACTCCGGACGCGGCCGCGCGGATGGTGCAGCTGCCGCCGGGGGTCGACGAGAAGACGTTCCACTCCGGTTCGGGCGGCGACGAGGTGCGGGCAAGGCTCGGGCTGACCGAGCGGCCGGTGGTCGTGTGCGTCTCGCGGCTCGTGCCGCGCAAGGGCCAGGACACGCTGATCCTGGCGATGCCCCGGATCCTGGCCGCCGAGCCGGAGACCGTGCTGCTGATCGTCGGCGGCGGGCCCTATGAGAAGGACCTGCGCAGACTCGCGCACGACACCGGCGTCGCCGGCTCCGTCCGCTTCACCGGCGCGGTGCCCTGGTCCGAGCTGCCCGCGCACCACGGCGCCGGGGACGTGTTCGCGATGCCGTGCCGGACGCGCAGGGGCGGGCTGGACGTCGAGGGACTGGGGATCGTGTACCTGGAGGCCTCCGCGACCGGGCTGCCCGTCGTCGCCGGCGACTCCGGCGGAGCCCCGGACGCGGTGCTCGACGGCGAGACCGGCTGGGTCGTGCGCGGCGGCTCCGCCGAGGAGGCCGCCGACCGGATCCTCGTCCTGCTCGGGGACGCCGAGCTGCGCCGGCGGATGGGGGAGCGGGGGCGGGAGTGGGTCGAGGAGAAGTGGCGGTGGGACCTGCTGGCGGAGAAGCTGAAGACATTGCTGTAGCGGAAGTTCGGCGGAAGTTCTGGCCGGACGGAGATAATCCGCCGATGCTGCCCCCATGACAGCAAAACTGATGCAGCGTCAGCTGACGAGACGTCAAATATTGGGCATGGTGGCCCTCCAGACGGCCGCCGCGTCCGGTCTCACCCGCATCGGTCTCCAGACGGCCTCGGGCGCCGAACCCGCCGCCGTCGACAACGCGCCCGCCATCGTGGTCGGTTCGGGATACGGCGGTGCCGTCGCCGCCCTCCGACTCGGCCAGGCCGGCATCCGTACGCTCGTGATCGAGATGGGCCGGGCCTGGAACGCGCCCGGTCCCGACGGCAAGGTCTTCTGCTCCACCAGCGCCCCGGACCAGCGGTCCATGTGGTTCCGCACCCGCACCGAGGCTCCACTGGCCACCTTCCTGTGGCTGGACGTCGTCAACCGGGACATCAGCCCCTACCCCGGCGTCCTGGACCGCGTGCGCTTCGACGCCATGTCCGTCTACGTCGGCCGGGGCGTCGGCGGCGGTTCGCTGGTCAACGGCGCGATGGCGGTCACGCCCCTGAAGGCCTACTTCGCCGAGCAGTTCCCCACCGTCGACACCGACGAGATGTACGGCACGTACTTCCCGCGCGCCCGCTCCATGCTCGGCGTCAACACCGTCGACCCGAGTTGGTTCGAGTCGACCGAGTGGTACCGGTTCTCCCGGATCTCCCGGAAGCACGCGGCGAACGCCGGCCTGAGGACCACCTTCGTGCCGAGCGTCTACGACTTCGCGTACATGCAGCGCGAGGCGGCCGGTACGGCGGCCAAGTCCGCGCTCGGCGCCGAGGTGATCTACGGCAACAACCACGGCAAGCGCAGCCTCGACAAGACGTACCTGGCCTCGGCGCTCGGCACCGGGAACGTCACCATCCACACCATGGAGAAGGTGAGGGCCATCAGCCGGGCGAGCGACGGGACGTACGTCCTGACCGCCGACCGGATCGACCTCACCGGCAAGGTCGTGGAGACCAAGCAGTACGGCTGCACGTACCTCTTCCTGGGCGGCGGCAGCCTCGGCACCACCGAACTCCTGGTGCGGGCACGGGAGACGGGCGCGCTCCCCGCCCTGAACGCGAGCGTCGGCACGGGCTGGGGGGCCAACGGGAACGTGATGCTCGGGCGGGCCAACCACCTGTGGGACACCGTCGGGGAGAACCAGTCCACCATGCCGGTCATGGGCATCGACGACTGGGCCAACACCGCCAACCCCGTCTTCGCGGAGATCGCCCCGCTGCCGACGGGACTGGAGCACTGGGTCAGCCTCTATCTGGCGATCACCAAGAATCCGCAGCGTGCTTCGTTCTCGTACGACTCCGCTTCCGGCTCGGTGCGGCTCGGCTGGACCGCCGCCCAGAGCGCGGTCTCCGTCGGCATGGCCAAGAAGCTCTTCGACCGGATCAACTCGGCCAACTCCACCATCTACCGGTACGACCTCTTCGGCTCGTCCAACAAGGCGTTCGCCGACGACTTCACCTACCACCCCCTGGGCGGCTGCGTGTTGGGCAAGGCGACCGACGACTACGGCCGGGTGAAGGGGTATTCCAAGCTGTACGTCACCGACGGCTCGCTCGTGCCCGGGTCGATCGGCGTGAACCCGTTCGTGACGATCACCGCGCTCGCCGAACGGACGATGGCGCGGGTCCTCGCCGAGGACACCGCGCCATAGTCGACCGGTGCGCTACTTCTGGTAGATCGCCTCGATCTCGGTCGCGAAGTCCTTCGCCACCACGTTGCGCTTGAGCTTCAGGGACGGCGTGAGGTGGCCCGAATCCTCCGTGAACTGGGAGGGCAGAATGCGGAACTTCCGCACCGATTCCGCCTTCGACACCGCGGCGTTGCCGTCGTCGATCGCTGACTGGATCGCGGCCAGCAGGTCCGCGTCCTCCCGCAGCGACGTCGCGGTGGAACCCTCCGGCTTGCCGTGCTCGGCCGCCCAGCGGCCCAGGAACTCCTCGTCGATGGTGACCAGCGCGCCCACGAACGGCCGCCCGTCGCCCACCACCATGCACTCCGCGACCAGCGCGTGCGCGCGGATACGGTCCTCGATCACGGCCGGAGCGACGTTCTTGCCGCCCGCGGTGACGATGATCTCCTTCTTGCGGCCGGTGATCCTGAGGTAGCCGTCCTCGTCGAGGGTGCCGATGTCACCGGTGTGGAACCAGCCGTCGGCCAGCGCCTCCTCGGTCGCGCCCGGGTTGTTCCAGTACCCCGTGAACAGGTGCTCGCCGTGCAGCAGCACCTCGCCGTCGTCCGCGATCCGGACGACCGAGCCGGGCAGCGGCTGGCCGACCGTGCCGATCTTCTGGCGGTCCCAGGGGTTGAAGGCGGTGGCCGCGCAGGACTCGGTCAGGCCGTAGCCCTCCAGGACGGTGAAGCCGATGCCGCGGAAGAAGTGGCCGAGGCGCTCGCCGAGCGGGGCGCCGCCGGAGATGGCGTACTCGCCCTTGCCGCCGAGGACCGCGCGCAGCTTGCTGTAGGCCAGCTTGTCGAAGGCCTTGTGTTTGATCTTCAGGCCGATCGACGGGCCCGACGGGGTGTCCAGGGCCTTGCTGTAGGCGATCGCGGTGTCGGCCGCCTTGTCGAAGATCTTGCCCTTGCCGTCCGCCTGGGCCTTGGCCCGCGCCGAGTTGTAGACCTTCTCGAAGACGCGGGGGACGCCCAGGATCAGCGTCGGCCGGAACGCGGCCAGCTCGTCGGTGAGGTTCTTGATGTCCGGGACGGTGCCCAGCTTGATCGGCGCCATCATGGGCGCGACCTGGACCAGTCGGCCGAAGACGTGCGCGAGCGGCAGGAAGAGCAGGACGGAGCACTCGCCGGTGCGGAAGAGGGGCCGCAGCCGCTCGACGACGTTGCCGCACTCGGCGAAGAAGCTGCGGTGGGTCAGGACGCACCCCTTGGGCCGTCCGGTGGTGCCGCTCGTGTACACGATCGTCGCCGGGTCGTCGGCCTTGGCGAGCGAGCTGCGCTCCTCGACAGCCTCGTCGGTGACGTCCTGTCCGAGGCGCCCCAGCTCCTCCACGCCGCCGGCCTCGATCTGCCAGACGTGCTTGAGGGCGGGCAGGCCGTCGCGCACCGACTCGACGGCGGCCGCGTGGTTGTCCATCTCGACGACGCAGGCGGTGGCGCCCGAGTCGCTGAGGATCCACTGGACCTGCTCCGGCGAGCTGGTCTCGTACACCGGCACGGTGATCGCGCCCGCGCTCCAGATCGCGAAGTCGAGGAGCGTCCACTCGTACCGCGTCCGGGACATCAGGCCGACCCGGTCGCCCGGCTGGACCCCGGAGGCGATGAGCCCCTTCGCGGCGGCGTGGACCTCGGCGAGGAAGGCGGTGGCCGTCACGTCCTGCCAGACACCGCCCACCTTGCGGGCGATGACGGCGACATCCGGGTGCTGCGCGGCGTTTCTACGGACGATGTCGGTGAGATTGCCGTCCGCAGGGACCTCGTACAAAGCCGGAAGGCTGAACTCGCGCAAGACTGCTGCTCCTCATAGGGCGCCGGCGCCACGACGTTGTGTGATGCGACGGTCGGTCCAAGGCTCGGGCAGGTGCTCAAAGGCCTCACCCCGGGCCTTGGAGGCACGGTGGTTGAATTCCAGAGCACGACTGGACTGCCCGGACGTTACCCGCCGGTATGGCTTCTTCGACAGGGGGACCGGCGAGATGTTCGCTGCGTCACACAGATTGGTGTTCCTCCGCGCACAGTAGTCCAGGCGCTAACTGACTGGCCAGTAACCGCAGGTCCTGTCGCCACTGTTCACGTATGCCGCACACGCTTACGCTTGATCGTCATGGCACCCACACCAGCCCGAAACCGCGGGGCGCGCGTGCATGTGGTCAGCGACGTGCACGGCAACGCCCGTGACCTGGCCCGCGCCGGCGACGGCGCGGACGCCTTGATCTGCCTGGGTGACCTGGTCCTTTTCCTCGACTACGCCGACCACTCGCGCGGCATCTTCCCCGACCTGTTCGGCGTCGAGAACGCCGACCGGATCGTCGCGCTGCGCACCGCCCGCCGCTACGAGGAGGCACGCGAGTTCGGGGCCAGGCTGTGGGCGGGGATCGGCGGCGACCGGGCCGGGCTGATCGAGCGGGCGGTGCGCAAGCAGTACGCCGAGATGTTCGCCGCGTTCCCCACACCGACGTACGCCACCTACGGCAATGTCGACATGCCGCCCCTGTGGCCGGAATACGCCGGTCCCGGCACGACCGTGCTGGACGGGGAGCGGGTGGAGATCGGCGGCTGGGTGTTCGGATTCGTCGGCGGCGGTCTCAGGACGCCGATGCGGACGCCGTACGAGATCAGCGACGAGGAGTACGCGGCGAAGATCGAGGCGGTGGGCGAGGTCGACGTGCTGTGCACGCACATCCCGCCGGAGGTGCCGGAACTCGTCTACGACACGGTGGCGCGCCGCTTCGAGCGGGGCAGCCGCGCCCTGCTGGACGCGATCCGCCGCACGCGGCCCCGGTATTCGCTCTTCGGTCACGTCCACCAGCCGCTGGTGCGGCGGATGCGGATCGGGGCGACCGAATGCGTGAACGTGGGGCACTTCGCGGGATCCGGGAAGCCGTGGGCGCTCGAATGGTGAGCGTCCGGTTCCGGTCTGGTTCCGGTCCGCTTCGTGTCTGGTGCGCGTGTCCCGACGACTTGCTGGTGACGCGGGCGGACGGGGGTGAAGTCGGCCGGTCGCCTGCGCGGTAGCCTTCACGCTGCACACACGCGCGCAGGATTGCGCACGGTGACGGACTACCGGCCCGTATCTGGAGGAGCCACGGCGATGGCGGAACACACCAGCTCGAGCATCACGATCGAGGCGGCACCGGCCGACGTCATGGCGGTGATCGCCGACTTCGCCCGCTACCCGGACTGGACCGGTGAGGTGAAGGAGGCGGAGGTCCTGGCGACGGACAGCCAGGGGCGCGCCGAACAGGTCCGCCTCGTCATGGACGCCGGCGCCATCAAGGACGACCAGGTCCTCGGGTACACCTGGACGGGCGAACACGAGGTCTCCTGGACCCTGGTGAAGTCCCAGATGCTCCGCTCCCTCGACGGCTCGTACATCCTGAAGCCGGCGGGCACGGGCTCGACGGAGGTCACCTACCAGCTGACGGTCGACGTCAAGATCCCCATGCTCGGCATGATCAAGAGGAAGGCCGAGAAGGTCATCATCGACCGGGCGCTGGCGGGGCTGAAGAAGAGGGTGGAATCGGGGAGCAAGTAGTCCGCCCCGCTGCGGCGGAAACAGGGGTGAACCCCAACTTCCGTTACGGTTCACCCCCATGCGCACCATCCTGATCACGGGCCCCGGCGGCAGCGGCCGTACCACCGTCGCCGCCGCCACCGCACTCGCCGCCGCAAGCGCCGGCGCCCGGACCCTCGTTCTGAGCGCCGACCGCACCGACACCCTCGGCGCGGTGCTCGGCACACCGACGGGCCCGGCGCCGGTGGAGGCAGCCGCCAACCTCACCGCCTGGCGCCCCGACGCGGCCACCGGCTTCCGCGCCGACCTCGCCGCCTTCCAGGAACGCGCGTCCTCCGTCCTCGACCTGCTCGGCGCCTCCCGCCTGGACCCCGAGGAGGTCACCCCCCTGCCCGGGGCCGAGGAACTCACCCTGCTCCGCGCGCTGCGGGACGCGACCCTCGCCGAGGCGCACGACCTGCTCGTCGTGGACCTGCCCCCCACCCCCCAGGCCCTCGCCCTCCTCGCCCTCCCGGAGGAGCTGCGCCGCTACCTGCGCCGCCTGCTCCCGCCCGAACGGCAGGCCGCCCGCGCCCTGCGTCCCGTCCTCGGCCGGCTCGCCGGCGTGCCCATGCCCGCGGAGTGGCTGTACGAGACGGCCGCCCGCTGGGACCTGGAGCTCGCCGCCGTCGAGGCGGTCGTGGCGGACCGGAACACCGTCGTACGGCTGGTCGCCGAGCCCTCCCCGGCCGGGGCCGACGCCGTACGCGACGCCACCCTCGGCCTCGCCCTGCGCGGCCTGCGCCCGGACTTCCTGGTGGCCAGCCGGGTGCTGCCCGAGGCCGATGCCGGGGCCGACAGCTGGCTCGCCGGGCCCGTCGCGCAGCAGCGCAAAACCCTGGACGAGTGGCAGACGCCGTACGACGTCCGGACCGTCGCCCACCTCGGCCGCGACCCGCGCGGTGTCGACGACCTGTCCGGCCTCGGCGTCCCGGGCGTCAAGGCCGAGGCCGCCACGGTCGAGTGGCCCGTCGTCGACCGGCTCGCCCAGGACGGCGTGCTGGTCTGGCACATCCCGCTGCCCGGCGCGATACGCGACGAGCTGGACCTGATCCGGCGCGGCGACGAACTCGTCATCAGCGCGGGGCAGTTCCGCCGGATCGTTCCGCTGCCGTCCGCCCTGTGCCGGTGCACCGTCGCGGGGGCCGCCCTGCGCGAGGGCGAGCTGCGGATCCGCTTCGCCCCGGACCCGCGGCTGTGGCCGCAGACACGGTGAACCGGGTACGCCCGTTCGGGTAACGTCGTAGAGACGAACCGTAGTCAGGAGTCCGTCATGAGCGAAGAGCTCCCCCCGTCCGACGCGTGGGGGTCCCCCCGCTCGAGCGAAGCCGAGAGTGGGGGAGAGCGCGAGGCCGTCGACGAGGCGCGGGCGACCGACGCCGACGCCTGGGCGACGGCGTGTGCCGAGGACCTCGCGGCCGAGAAGGCCCGCCGCCGTGCCGAGCACGGCCCGCCGCCGGGCTCGGCCGCCGAAGAGCTGCGCAAGCTCGTCGACACCGTCGCGGACAAGCTGTCCGGCCTGCAGTCCCCGCTGTTCGGGGCGGTCGCCGGGCCCGCTGCCCAGCAGGTGGTCAAGCAGGTCGTGCAGCAGGCCAAGGCCGCCGTCGAGCCCGTCATCGAACGCAATCCGGACGTCTTCGACCATCTCGCCGCCGCCGGGAACGAACTGCTCGCCGCCTACCGCTCCGCCGTCCAGGCCCAGGAGCAGCGCTGGACGACCCGCGAGACCGACCCGCGCGACCTGGACGAGGACCGCCGCGACCCGGGCGACGAGGCGGGCCCCGGCCAGCGCATCGACTTGGACTGACGCGGGGATCCCCATCGCCGCCGGGCCCGTCCTCAGGGCCCGTCCTCAGGGCCCGTCCTCCATGCGGACGACGGGAAGCCGGCGGCAGGGCCTCGGGTACGGTTGGCCGTAGCGGGGCTCGACCGAAACTGAGGGATTCATGGGACTCACCATCGGCGTCGACATCGGCGGCACGAAGATCGCGGCCGGCGTGGTCGACGAGGAAGGCAACATCCTCTCGACCTTCAAGGTGCCGACCCCCACCACGCCCGAGGCCATCGTGGACGCCATCGCCTCGGCGGTGGAGGGCGCGCGCGCCGGGCACGAGATCGTCGGTGTGGGCATCGGCGCCGCCGGATACGTCAACCGTCAGCGTTCCACGGTCTACTTCGCGCCCAACATCGACTGGCGCCAGGAGCCGCTGAAGGAGAAGGTCGAGGCCCGCGTCGGCCTCCCGGTCGTCGTGGAGAACGACGCCAACGCGGCCGCGTGGGGCGAGTACAAGTTCGGCGCCGGCAAGGGCCACCGCAACGTCATCTGCATCACGCTCGGCACCGGCCTGGGCGGCGGCATCATCATCGGCAACAAGCTGCGCCGCGGCCACTTCGGCGTGGCCGCCGAGTTCGGCCACATCCGTATGGTTCCGGACGGCCTGCTGTGCGGCTGCGGTTCGCAGGGCTGCTGGGAGCAGTACGCGTCGGGGCGCGCGCTGGTGCGATACGCCCGGCAGCGCGCCAACGCCACCCCCGAGCGCGCCGAGGTGCTGCTGTCCCTCGGCGACGGCACCCCTGAGGGCATCGAGGGCAAGCACATCTCCATGGCCGCCCGTCAGGGCGACCCGGTCGCCGTCGACTCCTACCGCGAGCTCGCCCGCTGGGCCGGCGCCGGCCTCGCCGATCTCGCCTCCCTCTTCGATCCCTCCGCCTTCATCGTCGGCGGCGGCCTCTCCGACGAGGGCGACCTGGTCCTCGACCCGATCCGCAAGTCCTACAAGCGCTGGCTGGTCGGCGGCAACTGGCGCCCGGTCGCCGACGTGATCGCGGCACAGCTGGGCAACAAGGCAGGCCTGGTGGGCGCGGCGGACCTGGCCCGGGAGCCCGACCCGATCATGTAACGGTCGCTTTTCGAGGCACGGTGGTTCCCCGCGCCCCTCTCAGGGGCGCGGGGCTGCCACATGATGCGGCTCCGCCGCGTGGGCGCGACCAGCCACAACAGACCCGCAGTCGACGAACAACTTTTCGGGTGCCTCCCACGCACGGCCACCACGTATCTTGACGGCATGGTGACGCCCCTACTCCCCACCTCCGGAACCGAATCCGACGGCTCCGCCGTCATCCGCGTCCTCAGCTACAACATCCGCTCCATGCGCGACGACACCCAGGCTCTCGCCCGCGTGATCATCGCCTGCGCCCCCGACCTGGTCCTCGTCCAAGAAGCCCCCCGTTTCTTCCGCTGGCGCAAGAAGCTGGCCCGGCTCGCGGCGGCGTCCGGGCAGGTGATCCTCACCGGGGGCGGCACGGCCGCGGGCCCGGCGATCCTCTGCTCCCTGCGAGCGACCGTCGAGCGCACCGAGGACATCCTGCTGCCGCTCACCCCGGGCCTGCACCGGCGCGGCTTCGCGACCGCGGTCCTACGGTTCGGCGGCGCCCGGCTCGGCGTGCTGAGCTGCCATCTCTCGTTGCAGAAGGACGAGCGGTACGACCAGGCCGGCATGCTCCTCGACCGGCTCGCCGGGATGGACGTGGAGCACGCGGTCGCGGGCGGCGACCTCAACGAACGCCCCGGCGGCCGCACCTTCGCCCGTCTCACCGAGGGCCTCCAGGACTGCTGGGCCACCGCTCCCTGGGGCAGCGGGGACACCTGGACACGCACCGACCCTCATCAGCGCATCGACGCGATCTTCGCCACGAAGGGCATCGAGGTACTGGGCTGCGGAGTGCCGCTGGCGCAGCCCGGAGTGACGGAGAGCGACCTGAGGGCAGCCACGGACCATCTTCCGGTCCTGGCCGCCCTCAGAATTCCGGCCGGCTGACCGACCGCCTAGGGCCCTTCTGATGGATCATGCCGCAGACGCGGCGTCTGGCACGCCCATCTGCGGCGTTGTCGTCGGTCGCCGACTCCCCCACGCTCGAACGACCTCGCGCGGGGGGACCCCCATCGCCCCCGATCACCTGCGTTAATGGGTCGCCGCCGATTTCCTGCGACCTGATCCGCCGGACAGGCCCTAGACGACCGCTCCGCGTCCCGGTTCGTCGTCGTCCTCGTCGTCCGTCCGCATCCGCATCACCAGCGTGGCGAAGCCGCCCAGGAAGCCGCCGATGCCGAGCGTGGCCAGCCACCAGGTCATCTCCCAGCCGAGCAGCACCGCCAGCAGGAGCAGTATCGGCCCGCCGAGCACGCCCAGCCAGGCGAACTTGGCGGTGGTGTCGGCGGCGGGCAGCGGCGGCGGCTCCGGCGGTACGAAGTGGCCCTCGTCGTCCTCGTCGAAGTCCTCCTCGGCCGGCTCGGGCGCGCTGTAGTCGCGGGGGCCGACACCGGGCGCGAAGGAGACTGATCCGCCCAGCGGCTTCGCGGGCGTGTCCCCCTTGGATTCCTTCGAGTCCTTGGATTCCTTGGAGCCCTTGGATTCCTTGGAGCCCTTGGATTCCTTGGAGCCCTTGGATTCCTTGGAGCCCTTGGATTCCTTGGAGCCCTTGGAGTCCTTGGGTTCCTTGGTCTCCTCGGGCCCCTCGTCGTTCGTCTCGGACTCCAGCAGCGCCAGGTCCTCGACCGACTTGAAGGGCTTGGCGCCGGGCGGGTCCGGCGGCTCCTCGCCGTACCCTGCGACGATCGCGGCCCAGGCGGCATCCTCGTCGAAGGGGACGTGCTGCTCGTCCGGTTCGCGGTCCTCGCGATTCTCGCGGTCGGAATCGTGCTCAGCCACGTGCGGCCGTCCCTTCCTTGCCGATGGCGGATGCGAGCCGGCCGATGAACGTGAGGCTCTCCTCGAAGATCCGGTCCGCGTCGTTGTCCAACGTCGCGACGTGGTAGCTCTGTTCCAGCACGATCTCCTGTACGTCCGTCGACGACACCCGGCTCAGCACGCGCGCCGAGTCGGCCGCCGGTACCACGTGGTCCTGAGCGCTGCGCAGGACCAGCAGCGGCTGGGTGACCTGCGGAAGCTCGCCGTCGACCAGCCGGAAGAAGGCGCGCAGGGAGTGCGCGGCGCGCAGCGGCACCCGGTCGTACCCCAGCTCGGCGCTGCCCTCCTTGGCGATGTCGTCGGCGATGCCCCTCGTCGTGCGGACGACGTGGCGGGCCACCGGAAGGGCGTACGCGGCCAGGCCGTGCATGCGGTTCGCGGGGTTGACGACCACGATGCCGTCCACCGCGTCCCCGTGCTTGGCCGCGAGCCGCAGCGCCAGCGTGCCGCCCATCGACAGGCCCGCCACGAACACGCTGCTGCAGCGCTCCCGCAGGGCGCGCAGCTCACGGTCCACCTCCGCGTACCAGTCCTGCCACCCGGTGAGCTGCATGTCCTCCCAGCGCGTGCCGTGCCCGGGCAGCAGCGGCAGCGAGACGGTCAGACCGCGCTCGGCGAGAAACTCCGCCCAGGGGCGCAGCGACTGGGGAGAGCCGGTGAAACCGTGGCAGAGGAGGACACCCGCCTCCCCGCCCTCGTGGCGGAACGGCTCGGCTCCGGGCAGGACCGGCACCTTCGGTCTCCTGTTCATGAGAGGGGCGTGAGCAAAGTCCGGTGTGGTTCAAGTCCAGGCGTGGTTCAAAGTCCAGGTGTGACTCACCGTACGCGACCGCACTGACACCGACCAGGGCCGTCGGGTTCTTTGGCGGTGCTCCGGGTTAAGGTCTGATCTACGGATACAGGAGGCACTCGGTTGTTGTACGGCGCGATGAAGCTGACCGTCGGGGGGCCGCTGAAGGCTGCCTTCAGGCCCTGGGTGGAAGGCCTCGAGCACATGCCGGCCGAGGGCCCCGCCATCCTGGCGAGCAACCACCTCTCCTTCTCGGACTCGTTCTTCCTGCCGGCGGTCCTCGACCGCAAGGTCACCTTCATCGCGAAGGCCGAGTACTTCACCACGCCCGGTGTGAAGGGCAGGCTGACAGCCGCCTTCTTCAAGGGCCTCGGCCAGCTCCCGGTGGACCGCTCCGGCGCGCGCGGCGCGGGTGAGGCGGCCATCAAGGCCGGCATAGAGGTGCTGGAGCGCGGTGAGCTGTTCGGTATCTATCCGGAGGGCACGCGCTCGCCCGACGGCCGCCTCTACCGCGGCAAACCGGGCGGCCTCGCGCGCGTGGCGCTCGCCACCGGCGCGCCCGTGATCCCGGTCGCCATGATCGACACGGAGAAGATCCAGCCGCCGGGGAAGGTGATGCCCAAGCTGATGCGGCCCGGCATCCGCATCGGCGAGCCGCTGGACTTCAGCCGCTACCAGGGCATGGAGCACGACCGTTTCGTGCTGCGCGCGCTGACCGACGAGGTCATGTACGAGATCATGAAGCTCTCCGGCCAGGAGTACGTCGACATGTACGCGACCGCCGCCAAGCGGCAGATCGCGGAGGCGGCGAAGGCCGAGAAGGAGGCGGAGAAGGCGGCGAAGGCCGCGCTCGCGCAGGCGGAGAAGGATCAGGCGGCGAAGGAGCGGTCCGAGTCGTAGTCGTCCGGGACGGGACGATCCGTAGGGCGGGGTGGGGGAGAGCATGGCCAAGCGCGAGCGAGTGACGCGCATGTCGGTCGAGCAGCCGCTGTGGCGTGCGCTCACCGCGTACCGCGTCCTGACGATGCTGTACGCGATCGGCCTGTTCGTCACCGCCTACGAGGAGTTCGCCCGCCCCTGGGTCGCCATCGCCTACTTCGCCGTCCTCGCCGTATGGACCCTGGCCACCCTCCCGAGGGTCGCGAACGCGGCCAGCTGCACCAAGCGGTTCCTCACCGCCGACCTCACCATCGCCCTCGTCGGCATCCTGCTCACGCCCGTCGCCGACGCCCACGAGCGGGTGCAGTCGGGCGGCCCGACCCTGCCGTCGATATGGACGGCGGGCTCCGTGCTGGCCTTCGCCGTCAAGGGCGGCTGGCGCTGGGCGGCCTTCGCCTCCACGGCGGTCGCCATCGCCAACCTGGTCGAGCGCGGCGCCCCGGCCCGCGACACCGTGCACAACGTCATCCTCGTCTGGGTCGCCTCCATCGCCATCGGCTACGTCGTCGAGGTCGCCCGCGCCTCCGAGCGCACCCTCGCCCGCGCCCTGGAGATCGAGGCCGCCACGCGGGAGCGGGAGCGGCTGGCCCGGGACATCCACGACAGCGTGCTCCAGGTGCTGGCGATGGTGCAGCGGCGCGGCGCCGTCATCGGCGGCGAGGCGGCCGAACTGGGGCGGATGGCCGGCGAGCAGGAGGTCGCCCTGCGCACCCTGGTCTCCGGCGGCCTGGTCCCCGTCTCCCGCGCGTCGGAGGACGAGGCCGAGGGCGCGGTCGTACGCGTGGTGGAGGAACCCGACGAGGCCGGCCCGGTCGATCTCCGCGCGCTGCTCGCCCCGTACGCCTCCGCCACGGTCAACCTCGCCGAGCCCGGCGCTCCCGTGTCGCTGCCGCCGGCCGCCGCGCGGGAGCTGGCCGCGGCCGTCGGGGCGGCCCTGGACAACGTCCGCAAGCACGCGGGCGAGGACGCGCGCACGTGGATCCTGGTCGAGGACGAGCCCGACGAGGTGATCGTGACCGTACGGGACGACGGACCCGGCATCCCCGAGGGCCGGCTCGCGCAGGCCGAGGGGGAGGGGCGGCTCGGCGTGGCCCTGTCGATCCGGGGGCGGCTGCGCGACCTGGGCGGGAGCGCCGAGGTGATCTCGGTGCCGGGCCAGGGAACGGAAGTCGAACTGAAAGTACCGAAGGACGCGAAGGCGGCACGGGGGAAGGCGGAGCAGCGATGAGTGAACAGCAGGGCCCGATCAAGGTCATGGTGGTCGACGACCACCCCATGTGGCGCGACGCGGTCGCCCGCGACCTGAGCGAGTCCGGCTTCGAGGTGGTCGCCACGGCGGGCGACGGCGAACAGGCCGTGCGCCGCGCCAAGGCCGCCTCGCCCGACGTGCTCGTGCTCGATCTCAACCTGCCCGCCAAGCCCGGCGTCCAGGTCTGCAAGGAACTCGTCGGCGCCAACCCGGCGCTGCGTGTCCTGGTCCTGTCGGCGAGCGGCGAGCACGCCGACGTACTGGAGGCGGTGAAGTCCGGCGCGACCGGCTATCTGCTGAAGTCGGCGTCGACCGAGGAACTGCTGGACGCGGTCCGCCGCACGGCCGTAGGCGACCCGGTCTTCACCCCCGGCCTGGCCGGCCTGGTCCTCGGCGAGTACCGCCGCCTCGCCTCCGAGCCCGCACCCGCGCCCGACACCGGCCGGCCCAAGGCCCCGCAACTCACCGACCGCGAGACGGAGGTGCTGCGCCTGGTCGCCAAGGGCCTGAGCTACAAGCAGATCGCCGAACGCCTGGTCATCTCCCACCGCACGGTCCAGAACCACGTCCAGAACACCCTCGGCAAGCTCCAGTTGCACAACCGCGTGGAGCTCGTGCGGTACGCGATAGAGCGCGGCCTCGACGACGAGTGAGCCGACCGCCCGACGCCAACCGCCCGACTTCGCACCGGAATTGACCTTCCGGGCCATGCCTAAGTGACCTGGGTCACCATTAGCGTGCCTTGTAACGGCATCCAGCGCTCAGCACACGGCATACGGCAACCGCGGCGAAGGGACATTTCCATGCGGGTCGGAGTACTGACCGGAGGCGGCGACTGCCCCGGGCTCAACGCCGTCATCCGGGGCATCGTCCGCAAGGGCGTACAGGAGTACGGCTACGAATTCGTCGGCTTCCGGGACGGCTGGCGAGGCCCCCTCGAAAACGACACGGTGCGCCTCGACATCCCCGCGGTGCGCGGCATCCTGCCCCGCGGCGGCACCATCCTCGGCTCCTCGCGCACCAATCCGCTTCTGCAGGAGAACGGCAGCCGGCGGATCAAGGAGAACCTCGCCAAACAGGAGGTCGAGGCGCTCATCACGATCGGCGGCGAGGACACCCTCGGCGTGGCCGCCCGCCTGTCCGACGATTACGGCGTGCCCTGCGTCGGCGTGCCGAAGACGATCGACAACGACCTGTCCGCCACCGACTACACCTTCGGCTTCGACACCGCGGTCGGCATCGCGACGGAGGCGATCGACCGCCTGCACACCACCGCCGAGTCCCATATGCGCGTCCTCGTCGTCGAGGTGATGGGCCGGCACGCCGGCTGGATCGCCCTCCACTCCGGTCTGGCCGGCGGGGCCAACGTCATCCTCATCCCCGAGCAGCGCTTCGACGTCGAGCAGGTGTGCGGCTGGGTGACCTCCCGCTTCAAGGCGTCGTACGCGCCCATCGTCGTCGTCGCGGAGGGCGCGATGCCCAAGGACGGCGACATGGTCCTCAAGGACGGGTCGCTGGACTCCTTCGGGCATGTCCGGCTGTCCGGGGTCGGTGAGTGGCTGGCCAAGGAGATCGAGCGGCGCACCGGCAAGGAGGCCCGTACGACGGTCCTCGGTCACGTCCAGCGCGGCGGCACGCCCAGCGCCTTCGACCGCTGGCTCGCCACCCGCTTCGGCCTGCACGCCATCGACTGCGTCCGCGACGGCGACTTCGGCACGATGGTCGCCCTGCGCGGCACGGACATCGTGCGCGTCCCGATCGCTCAGGCCACGGCCAAGCTGAAGACGGTGGATCCGAAGCTGTACAAGGAGGTCGGGGTGTTCTTCGGCTGAACCGGCACCCCTGGGGTATGGGCCGTATATTCGGCCCATACCACCTCGGGACGGGAGAAGTCGTGGAGATTCTCGCTTTCGGCGTTCAAGCGGACGAAAGGCCCCTGATCGAGAAGGCCTTCGAAGGCCACCACGACATCCGCTGCGTGGACGTCTTCCTCAACGAGGACACCGCCCCCATCGCGGCCGGCTACGAGGTGATCTCCACCAGCGTCAACGCCGACCTCGGCCCCCGCGTCCTGGAGGCCCTCGCGGCCGGCGGCACGCGGATGATCGCCCAGCGCTCCACCGGCTTCAACAACATCGACCTCGACGTCGCCGAGCGCCTCGGCATGACGGTCGCCCGGGTCTCGTACTACTCGCCGTACTCGGTCGCCGAGTTCGCCTGGACCCTCGCCATGGCCGTCAACCGCCGTGTCGTGCGGGCCTCCACCCGCACCCGCGACTTCGACTTCCGCCTCGACGGTCTGATGGGCCGTGACATGTACGGCCGCACCGCGGGCGTCCTCGGGACGGGCAAGATCGGCGAGGCGTTCGCCCGGATCGCCCACGGCTTCGGCATGCGGCTGTTCGGCTGGGACATCGCGGAAAACCCGGCCTGCATGGAACTCGGCATGCGGTACGTCCCCAAGGATCAGCTCCTCGCCGAGTCCGACCTGGTCACCCTGCACGTCCCGCTGATGCCGGAGACCAGGCACCTCATCGACGCGACCGCCCTCAAGACGATGAGGGACGACGCGATCCTGGTGAACTCCAGCCGCGGCGGCCTGATCGACACCGCGGCCCTCGTCACCGAACTGCGCGCGGGCCGCTTCTCGGGCGTCGGCCTCGACGTGTACGAGGCGGAAGCCGGGCTGTTCTTCCTCGACAAGTCCCTGCAGGCCGTCGAGGACGACACCCTGGCCCGCCTCGTCACCTTCCCGAACGTCCTGGTCACGTCCCACCAGGCGTACTACACCGAGGACGCCGTCGGCCAGATCGTCGACACCACGGTGAAGAACGTCCTCGACTACACGACCGGCCGCCGCTCCGAGAACGTGCTGGTGCCGCGCAGCTGACCCACCAACTCCCCTACGATCACCGCGCCGTTCAACGTGAGCACGGACTCCGGATGGAACTGCACGCCGGCAAATCCCTGCCCGCGCAAGGCATGGACCTCACCCGAAGCGTTCCGGCTCACCTCCACGCCGTGCGCGGCCAGCTCCCGCGCCGCCTCGTCGTCGCAGCTCGCCACGAAACTGTTGTAGAACCCGACGGTCTCGTCTCGTCCGAACAGGTCGATCTCCGTCTGCGCGCCCTGGTACGGCACTTCCTTCCGTACGATCTCCAGCCCCAGCTCGGCCGCGATCAGCTCGTGGCCGAGGCAGACGCCCAGCACGCCGTGCCGGTTCTCCCGGATCACCTCGGCGGTGAGGGCGCGCAGGAACCGCATCTTGGGATCGGCCGTGTCGGAGGGGTCGCCCGGGCCCGGGCCGAGCACGATCGGCCCCTCGTGCGCGAGCACCGTCTCCCGCAGCCCCGGCTCGTCGTACCGGCGAACGGTCACCTCGATGCCGCTCGACCGCAGCACGTGCGCGAGCATCGCCGTGAAGGTGTCCTCCCCGTCGACGACCAGGGCGTGCCCGGTCAGCTCCGCGCCCTTTTTGGCGGGCTCCTGCATCCGCAGCCAGAACGGCGCCAGTGAGGCCCGGCGCCCGTCCAGCGCGGCGCGCACCCGGGGGTCGTCGGTCAGACGGGGGCGCCCGGGTTCCTCACGGGGCCGGGACGGCCGTACGCCCAAGGCCGCCAGCACCCCCGCTGCCTTGGCGTGCGTCTCCGCGACCTCGCCCGCCGGATCCGAGCCGCGCACGAGCGTGGCGCCGACCGGCACCCGCAGCCGCCCGTCGGCGTCGATGTCGGCGGTACGGATGAGGATGGGGGAGTCGAGGGTCTGGGCACCGCCGGAGTCGTGCCCCAGAAGCGCCAGGGCGCCCGCGTAGTACCCCCGCCCGCCGACCTCGTGCCGCTCGATGACCCGGCAGGCGTTCTGCACGGGCGAGCCGGTGACGGTCGCCGCGAACATGGTCTCCTTCAGCACCTCCCGCGCGTCCAGCGAGGACTTCCCGCGCAGTTCGTACTCGGTGTGCGCGAGGTGCGCCATCTCCTTCAGCCGGGGCCCGACCACGACCCCGCCCATGTCGCCGACCGTGCACATCATCTTGAGCTCCTCGTCGACGACCATCGACAGCTCCTCGATCTCCTTGCCGTCGGCGAGGAAGTCGAGCAGGTGCTCCGGCGTCGGCCCTTCGGCCGGATATCGGTACGTCCCGCTGATCGGGTTCATGACGACCGTGCCGCCGGACATCCGCACGTGCGCCTCGGGGCTGGCGCCGACCAGGGTCCGATCGCCGGTGTGCACGACGAACGTCCAGTACGCGCCCCGCTCGCCTTCGAGGAGCCGCCGGAACAGCGCCAGCGCGTCCGTGCGTCCGAACCCCGGGATCTCTCCCTCGTACGTCCGCCGGATGACGAAGTTCGCGCCCTCGCCCGCCCCGATCTCCTCCCGCAGCACGCGCCCGACGATCTCCGCGTACTCCTCGTCGGCCACGTCGAAACCGCCGCCCTCGACCCGTACGTCGTGCGCGGGCAGCTGGGCGAGGGCCTCGGCGAGCGGGATCGCGTAGGTCTCCTCGGGCGTCAGCACCGCGAGCGGGGTCCCGTCGTCGCGGACGTCGAAGCCGCGCTCCCGGATCTGCCGGAAGGGAACCAGCGCCAGGCCCTCGTCGGGGAGGTCGGCGAGGCGGTCGTAGGTGGTGACGGGGCCGACCAGGAGCTCGACCGTGTCGCTCTTCTCGGCGGCACGGCCCGGGGTGCGGCGGCGGAGCAGGGCGAACGGGCGCGGGTCGTGCGGCAGGTCCGGCAGGTTCATGGGTCCGTGATCCTTCTCGATCTCGTCGACGGAGAGGGAACGACCCCGGACACACCGAAGGCCGCCCCTCGGGCGGCCTTCGCGAAGTCTTGCGTACGCGCAGTCAGTGGGCCGCCGGATGAGCGGTCCACCACCAGTTCTGGGTCGCAAGCGCGTACATGCGACGAACCTTACCCCATCTCACCCACGGGCCTCCGTGTCTCACCAGGCGAGCGGGAGGAAAATCGATGGACACGACCCCGTAATGTTTACGGGGTGACCGTGAACGCTAAGACCAGCGCGAGCGCTGGCAACACCTGGCGAGACCTGCCCGCGGCGCAGCAGCCCGAGTACCCCGACACCGAGGCTCTGCGCGCAGTGATCGCGGACCTCGAGTCGTATCCGCCGCTCGTCTTCGCGGGCGAGTGCGACCAGCTGCGCGCCCGGATGGCGGCCGTTGCCAAGGGAGAGGCGTTCCTCCTCCAGGGCGGCGACTGCGCCGAGGCCTTCGACGCGGTGTCCGCCGACCACATCCGCAACAAGCTCAAGACCCTGCTCCAGATGGGCGCCGTGCTGACGTACGCCGCGTCGGTGCCGGTGGTGAAGGTGGGCCGGATCGCGGGGCAGTACTCCAAGCCGCGCTCCAAGCCGACCGAGACCCGCGACGGGGTGACGCTGCCGACCTACCGGGGCGACTCCGTCAACGGCTTCGACTTCACCGAGGCCGCGCGTGTGCCGGACCCGGAGCGGCTGAAGCGGATGTACCACGCCTCGGCCTCGACGCTGAACCTTGTGCGCGCCTTCACCACCGGCGGCTACGCCGACCTGCGTCAGGTGCACGCCTGGAACCAGGACTTCGTGAAGTCGTCCCCGTCCGGGCAGCGCTACGAGCAGCTGGCGCGCGAAATCGACAACGCGCTGAACTTCATGCACGCCTGCGGGGCGGACCCGGAGGAGTTCAAGACCGTCGAGTTCTACTCCTCGCACGAGGCGCTGCTGCTGGACTACGAGTCGGCGCTGACCCGGGTCGACTCGCGGACCGGGCAGCTGTACGACGTCTCGGCGCACATGGTGTGGGTCGGTGAGCGCACCCGGCAGCTGGACCACGCGCACATCGAGTTCGCCTCGCGGATCCGCAATCCGATCGGCATCAAGCTGGGCCCGACGACGACGGCCGAGGACGCGCTGCAGTACATCGAGCGCCTGGACCCGGACCGTGAGCCGGGCCGGCTGACCTTCATCGTCCGCATGGGCGCGGACAAGGTCCGTGACAAGCTGCCCGAGCTGGTGGAGAAGGTCACCGCCTCGGGTGCGACGGTGGCGTGGGTGACCGACCCGATGCACGGCAACACCTTCGAGGCGGCCTCCGGGCACAAGACCCGCCGCTTCGACGACGTGCTGGACGAGGTCAAGGGCTTCTTCGAGGTCCACAAGGGCCTGGGCACGCATCCGGGCGGCATCCATGTGGAGCTGACCGGCGACGACGTCACCGAGTGCGTGGGCGGCGGCGACGAGATCTTCGTCGACGACCTGCACCAGCGCTACGAGACGGCCTGCGACCCGCGGCTGAACCGCAGCCAGTCCCTCGACCTGGCGTTCCTCGTCGCGGAGATGTACAGGGACCAGTAGCCGGATCGCCTGTTACAGGGGCATGAAGTGGGGCGTGGATCACATACGATCCACGCCCCGCACCACTTTTAAGGCGCTTGTGAGCCGGGTAAGGTTAGGTTTGCCTCACCGATCAAGCGGGACGGCATCCATATCGATCCCGGTCGGAGGTGAACCGCGTGTACGTCTGCAACTGCTTCGGGGTGACCGAGGCGCAGGTGAAGAAGCACGCGGAGGACGGTGCCTGCACCCCCCGCCAGATAGCCTCGGCCTGCAAGGCGGGGACGGACTGCGGCTCATGCGTACGGCGGATCCAGGCGCTCCTGGGCAGGGGCTCCTGCTCGCGCCACGAGCCGTCCGACCAGGGCCGGCCGATGGTCTCCGGCCTGGAAACCGTCGAAGCCCTCGAAGAAGCGGCCTAACTCTCCGGCTGCTCGACCAGCTGGGCGATGTAGAGCGCCTCGCCGAGCTTCTCCACCAGCTCCAGCTGGGTGTCGAGGTAGTCGATGTGGTGCTCCTCGTCCGCGAGGATCGACTCGAAGATGTTCGCGGACGTGACGTCGCCCTTCTCGCGCATCAGCTTGATGCCGCGCCGGAGCCGGTCGATCGCCTCGACCTCGATCTGCCGGTCGGCCTCGAACATCTCCCGGACCGTCTGTCCCACCCGGACGTGGAAGAGGCGCTGATAGTTCGGCAGTCCCTCCAGGAAGAGGATCCGGTCGGTGAGCACTTCCGCGTGCTTCATCTCGTCGAACGATTCGTGCCGCGTGTACTTCGCGAGCTTGGTCCAGCCGAAGTTCTCCTGCATCTTCGCGTGCAGGAAGTACTGGTTGATCGCGGTCAGCTCGGCGGTCAGCTGCTCGTTGAGGAATTCGATGACCTCGGGGTCGCCCTGCATCGCAGAGGCTCCTTCCGCACGGGGGAACTGGCTGGTTGCGCCGCATGATTGCACTGGCCGACAAAGATCGTCCAGTAAGTCTTCACTTAGTAAGTAAGTGCAGGCTTAGTCCAAATTGCCCTTTTTGGGTTGGGGTCGGTCATGTGCACCGCCCCGGGTCTGTCAGGATGGAGTCATGGGTCAGCCGGTGGAACGCGAATCGGGAGCAGCAGCACACTCCGAGCTTCCGCCGGGGCAGCGAGTGCAGCGCGGCTGGCCGGTCACGCACTACGGTCCGGTCCCCAAATTCCGCCCCGAGCGCTGGGAGTTCCGGGTCTTCGGCGCCACCGCGGACGGCGAGAAGCACTGCTGGAACCACGAGGAGTTCACCACCCTGCCGTACACCACGGTGGTGAGCGATCTGCACTGTGTCACGAAGTTCAGCATGCTCGGCGCGGAGTGGGGCGGCATTCCCGCTCGTACGATCCTCGACATCGCGCCGCCCGCGCCCGCTGTCACCCATGTGATGGTGTGGGCGGAGTACGGATTCAGCTCGAACCTCCGCCTGTCCGACTTCGCCGCCGAGCGCACGATCTTCGCCACCCACAAGGACGGCGAACTGCTGACCGCGGAACACGGCTTCCCGCTCCGCCTCGTCGTGCCCCACCTCTACGCCTGGAAGGGCCCCAAGTGGGTGCGCGGCGTCGAGTACATGACCGCCGACCGCCGCGGCTTCTGGGAGGAACGCGGCTACCACAACATCGGCGATCCGTGGAAGGAACAGCGGTACTCGTACCAGGAGGAGCCGGGGGACGGGCCGGAAATCTGAGGTTCCTCAGCCGTCCCTGAGCTTCTTCAGGCGCTCCACGTCCGCCGCGTGCCCTTCCTTGCCGCCCGGCGTCTCGATGATCAGCGGTACGCCCTCGGTCGCGGGGTGGGTCATCAGCGCACGGAACGGGTCCTCGCCGATGTGCCCGGCGCCGATGTTCTCGTGGCGGTCCTTGTGGGCGCCGACCACGTCCTTGGAGTCGTTGGCGTGGATCAGCTTCAGCCGGCCCGCGCCGACCGTGTCCACCAGCAGGTCGAGCGTCTGGTGCATGCCGCTCGGCCCGGTCAGGTCGTGGCCGGCCGCGAAGATGTGGCAGGTGTCCAGGCACACGCCCAGCTTCGGATGGGCGTCCAGCGCCTCGAAGTACGGCCCGAAGTCCCAGGTCCGTGAGCAGAGAGAAGCGCCCTGTCCGGCGGTCGACTCGAGGAGCAGGTACGGGTCGTCGTCGTGGGTGAGCTCGTCGAGCAGCGGCAGCATGTGCTCCCGTACCTGCTTCAGCGCCACCGACCGGTCCCGGCCGCCGGTCGCGCTGCCGGTGTGTACCACCACGCCCAGTGCCCCGATCTCCCGCCCGCGCCGCAGCGAGTGCCGCAGCGACTCCACCGACTTCTCGACGGTCGCCTCGGTGTGCGAGCCGAAGTTGATCAGATATGGGGCATGGACGTACGCCGGGATCGACTCGGCCGCGCAGGTCGCGCGGAACTCCTCGTCCTGCCGCGGGTTGCCGGCCGGCGTGGCCCAGCCGCGCGGGTTGGCGACGAAGACCTGCACGGTCTCGGCCTTGAGGTCATGGGCGTAGGTGAGGCCGACGGAGTGGAGACCGCCGGCCACGGGGATGTGACCGCCGACGGGGTTGCGGGAGGGGCCGGGGGTGGCGGGGGCGGTGCGGGACTGCTGACTCTTCACCCGTTCAGGGTGTCATGCGGCTCGCCCCACCCGGTCAGCGGATGGTGATCTTGATCGTCGATCCCTCGGGCGCCGTCTCCCCGCCTTCCACGGACTGGCTCTTGACGGTGTCGCCGAACAGCCCGAGCAGCCCGCGGTCCTCGTCGACCTGGAAGCCGGCTCCCTCCAGCTTCTGCTTGGCCTCGTCGACGCTGTCGCCGACCACGTCCGGGACCTCGATCATCTCGGGGCCCTTGGAGAGCGTCAGCGTCACCGTGTCGCCCGCGGCCACCTGCCTGCCGCTGTCCGGCGTCTGCCGGGCGACCTGGCCCTTGTCGAACTCCGAGGAGGTGACCTCTTCGGCGGCGACCTTCACCTTCAGGCCCGCTTCCTCCAACTCGGCCCGCGCGTCGGCCAGGTCCGCGCCGGTGACGTCCGGGACGTCCACCGGGCGGCCCTTGCTGACGCTGAGCGCGATCGCCGAGCCGGCGCGGCGCTCGATGCCGCCGGCCGGTTCCGAGGAGATCACGAAGCCCTTGGGAACGTCTTCGCTGAACGCCCGGGTGACCATGCCCGGCTCCAGCCCGCTCTGCTTCAGCACGGCCCTGGCCTTGTCCAGCCGGTAGCCCGCCAGGTCCGGGACCTTCACCGTCTCGGGACCGTCGGAGATGGTGAGCGTCACGGGGTCGTTGTCCCGGATCCGGGTGCCCGGCTTCGGGTCCGTGCTGATCACCGTGCCGCGCTTGACGGTGTCGCTGTAGGCGTGCTTGACCTTGCCGACGTCCAGTCCGGCCTCCTCCAGCCGGTCCCGGGCCTGTGCCTCGGTCTTCGCCAGCAGCGGCGGGACCTGGGTGAACTGCCCGGAGTTGATGTACCAGACGCCCGCGCCGAGGCCGAGGGCCAGCAGCACGGCGGCGACGATCGTGACGAGCCGGCGCCGGGGCCGGTCCGTACGGCGCGGCGGCAGGGGCGGAGGAGTCGCCAGCCGGCTCGTGCGGTGGACCCCGGACTCGGCCGGGCCCTCGTCCTCGCTCACCGGCAGCAGGCGCGATGGGGGTCCCCCCGCGCGAGCGAAGCCGAGCGTGGGGGAGGTCAGCGAGCGCGGGATCACGCTCGTACGGTCGTCGGCGTTGTCGTGCCCCGCGGAGATCGCCTGCGGCGGCACCGCGTCCAGCTGGTCCGCGCTGAGCGCGGCGCGGGCGTCCCGTGCCTGGGCGAGCAGCGCGACCGCGTCGTGCGGGCGGATGCCGGGCGTACGGGCGGTCGCAGACGCGACCAGCTCGTCCAGCTCGTACGGCAGACCGGGCACGACGGCCGAGGGCGGCGGGACGTCCTCGTGCAGGTGCTTGTAGAGCACCACGGCGGCGGAGTCCGCGTCGTGCGGCTTCTCGCCGGTCAGCATCTCGTAGAAGACGACACCGCACGCGTACACGTCGACGCGGGGGTCGACGGTGCCCTGCTGCTCGATCTGCTCGGGCGCGAGGTACGAGACGGTGCCGAGGACGTTCCCGGTGGTGCTGGTGACGGTGTCCACGGACCGCACCAGCCCGAAATCGGCGACCTTGACCCGGCCGTCGTCCCCTATCAGGACGTTCTCCGGCTTCATGTCCCGGTGCACGAACCCGGCGCGGTGCGCGGCGCCGAGCGCGGCCAGGACCGGCTCCAGGATGTCCAGGGCGGCGCGCGGCTGCAGCGCCCCGCGCTCGCGCAGCACGTCGCGCAGGGTGCACCCGGCGACGTACTCCATGGCGAGATAGACGTACGAGCCGTCGGTGCCCTGGTCGAAGACCTGCACGACATTCGGGTGGGCCAGCCGGGCCACCGACTTCGCCTCCCGGATGAACCGCTCGACGAAGGTCCCGTCGGCCGCGAGTGTCGGGTGCATCACCTTGAGCGCGAGCACGCGGTCCAGACGGGTGTCCAGGGCCCGGTAGACCGTGGCCATCCCGCCGACCGCGATCCGCGCGTCCACGCGGTAACGGCCGTCGAGCACCTGCCCGACGAGCGGGTCCTGAAGGGTCGTATCCACGCAGGTGAGTGTACGAGCCGCGACTGACACGACCGCGGTTTCGGCCAGGATCGGGGCGGGACTGAAGCGCACCTGTGACGCAACCCACAGGGCCGCAGCCGCCGACGCACGACCCCGCGGCCGCCGATGGCCGGGTCAGAACGCAGGACGCTCAGGATCCAGCGCAGCCACCCCCTCCACAGGAGACGACGCCTCCGCGAAGTGCCGCCGGGGGATCCGCCCCGCCAGCCGAGCCAGCCGCCCCGCCTCCACCGCGTGCCGCATGGCGTCGGCCATCAGCACCGGCTCCTGCGCCCGTGTCACCGCCGAGGCCAGCATCACCCCCGCACACCCCAGCTCCATCGCCAACGCGGCGTCCGACGCCGTACCGGCGCCCGCATCGAGAATCACCGGCACGCGCGCGTGCTCCACGATCAGCTGGAAGTTGTGCGGGTTCCTGATGCCCAGCCCGGACCCGATCGGCGACCCCAGCGGCATGATCGCCGCGCACCCGACGTCCTCCAGCTTCCGCGCGAGCACAGGGTCGTCGTTCGTGTACGGCAGCACTGTGAACCCGTCGTCCACCAGCGTCTCCGCGGCGTCCAGCAGCTCGATCGGGTCCGGCAGCAGCGTCCGCTCGTCGGCTATGACCTCCAGCTTGACCAGGTCCGTGCCGAGTGCCTCGCGCGCCAGCCGGGCCGTCAGCACGGCCTCACCGGCCGTGAAGCAGCCCGCCGTGTTCGGCAGCACCCGGATGCCGAGCCGCTCCAGCACCGACAGCACCGAGCCGTGCACGTCCGGATTGACCCGGCGCATCGCGACCGTCGTCAGTTCCGTGCCGGAGGCGACCAGCGCGCGCTCCAGCACCTCCAGGCTGGGTGCCCCGCCGGTGCCCATGATCAGGCGGGACGTGAAGGACGTACCGCCGAGGACAAAGGGATCGTCGGCCATGGGTCAGCCTCCTTGGACGGCGGTGAGGACTTCCACGCGGTCTCCCTCGGAGAGGGGCGTGGCGGGCCACTGCGCGCGCGGGACGACGGTTTCGTTGAGGGCGGCGGCCACGCCGGAGGGAGCCGTCGTGAGGGACTTCACCAGGGCATCCAGTGCCGTGCCGGGAGCGACCTCCCGCCGCTCGCCGTTGACCGAGATGTTCATGCGGGCTGCTCCGTGAGGGCGGTGCTGAAGCGCTTGGGTGTGAAGGGGCGAGCCTCGTCGGGGAGTTCGCCGGTGGTCAGGACGTGCGCCATGGCGTCGCCGGTGATCGGCGTGAGCAGCACACCGTTGCGGTAGTGCCCGGTGGCCAGCAGCAGCCCGTCCAGCTCGGTCGGACCGAGCAGCGGCGCGTTGTCGGGGGAGCCGGGGCGCAGACCGGCCCGCGTCTCCGTGAGCGGCAGCTCCGTGATGCCCGGCACCAGCTCGTGGGCGTCCCGCAGCAGCTCGTACACGCCTCCCGCGGTCACCGTGGTGTCCCAGCCCAGCTCCTCACTGGTCGCGCCGACCACCAGCTCACCGCTCTCGCGCGGCACCAGGTAGACCTGGCTGCCGCGCACCACGGCCCGCACGGTACGGCTCAGGAACGGCGCGTACCGCTCGGGCACGGTCAGCCGCAGCACCTGCCCCTTCACGGGCCGCACCGGCGGCAGTACGTCGTCCGGGACCCCCGCGAGCCGTCCGCTGAGGCTGCCCGCGGCGAGCACCACCTGCCCGGCGCCTAGGGCGACGCCCTCGCGCGTGACGACACCGGTCGCCCGCTCCCGTACGACCGACAGCCGCTCGGCCCACGAGCGGTGGAAGACCACGCCCGCCCGCTCGCAGGCGGCCACCAGCGCGCGGGCCACGCGCCGGGGGTCGATCTGGTGGTCGCCGTCGACCCGCAGCCCGCCACGCACGCCCGGCGCGAGCAGCGGCTCCAACCGGCGGCAGTCCCGTCCGCTCAGCCACTCCGACTCCAGGCCCGACTGCCGCTGCAGGGCGTGCAGTTCGCGCAGATGGGCACGGTCGTCGGCGTCCAGCGCGACCGCGAGTGTGCCGGACCGGCGATAGCCGAGGTCGTGGCCGGTGAGGTCGGTGAGCTCCGCCGCGAAGTCCGGGTAGCGTCGTGCCGACTCCAGGTTCAGGCCGAGCAGGGTCTGCTCGCCGTAGTGCAGTTCCGTGACGGCGGCCAGCATCCCGGCCGCCACCTGGGCGGCCCCGCCGCCCGGTTCCGGGTCCACGACGGCCGTGGCGAACCCGCGCTGCGCGGCCCGCCACGCCGTGACCAATCCGATGATCCCGCCCCCGATGACGAGGACGTCTGACGTACGCGTAGGCGACATGGGCGTCCAGCCCCTCCCTTCGCCGGCATGACCCGGATCAGGTTCGTACGGTCGGAGGCCGCCAGCCTCCCTCTCAGCCCGGTGCGTCCGGGCTCCCGCGAGTGCTTTACGTTGGCCACCCTAGCTCTTGGTTCGGCGCCTCTGTAAGGGAGCTTTTGTCATGGCCCGCTCGCTCGACGGCCTCGTCCTCGCCCCCGTCGCCGACCAGGCGCCTGGTCAGGTGGGTACCCGCACACGGTTCGCGTACCACGAGAAGGACGGTGAGATCTGGGCCGAGTACGCGGGCGGTGACGTCGTACGCGGGTACCTGGTGGGGACGAGGGACGGCGACCGGCTGGACTTCCGGTACGCGCAGCTCAAGCGGGACGGCGCCACGTCGTCGGGGCACTGTGTGTCGACGGTCGTGGAGCTGCCGGACGGTCGCGTGCGGCTGGAGGAGACGTGGGAGTGGGAGTCCCAGCAGGGCAGCGGGACCAGTGTTGTGGAGCAGGTCACCGAGCACGACCGCTGACTGACAAATCGTCAGTTGTCTATGGTGATCACGTGAGCGAGCAGACGCAGGAACGGGGTACCTCCATGCCACGGCGTGTCGTCGTCGTGGGCGCGGGCATGGCCGGGGTGCAGACCGCGGTCGCCCTGCGGGAACAGGGCTTCACCGGCACCGTGACGCTGATCGGCGCGGAGCCCCACCAGCCCTACGACCGGCCCCCGCTGTCGAAGGCCGTCCTGCTCGGCAAGGCCGAGGGCTCCGCCTTCGACGTCGACTTCGAGGCGCTCGACCTCGAACTCCAGCTGGGGCGCGAGGCGCTCGGCGTGCGCCCCGCCGACCATGAGCTGGACACCGAGGCCGGGCCTGTCCCGTACGACGTCCTGGTCCTCGCCACCGGTGCCGAACCGATCCGGCTGCCGGGCGCGGAGGGCGTCCCCGGTGTGCATCTGCTGCGCACCCTCGACGACGCCGAGCGGCTGCGCCCGGTGCTGGCCCGGCAGCACGACATCGTGGTCGTCGGCGCGGGCTGGATCGGCGCGGAGTTCGCCACGGCGGCCCGCGAGGCGGGCTGCGCGGTGACGGTCGTCGAGGCCGCCGACCGGCCGCTGGCGGGGGCGCTGCCCGCCGAGGTGGCCGCGCCGATGGCCGCCTGGTACGCGGACGCGGGGGCCGCTTTGCGCACCCACGCGCGCGTGGAGCGCGTCGAGCCCGGAGCCGTGCTCCTTGACGACGGCTCGCGGCTGCCCGCGGACGCCGTCGTCGTCGGCATCGGCGCCCGCCCCGCCACAGCCTGGCTGGCCGGCTCCGGCATCGACCTCGGGGCGCACGGCGAGGTCGTCGCCGACGACCATCTGCGTACCTCCGTGCCGGATGTCTACGCGGTCGGCGACTGTGCCTCCTTCCCCTCGGGACGGTACGGCGAGCGTCTGATGGTCCACCACTGGGACAACGCCCTCCAGGGCCCGCGCACCGTGGCCGCGAACATCATCGGTGAGGCCGTCGGTGAGGCGCCGGCGGTCTACGACCCGGTGCCGTACTTCTGGTCCGAGCAGTTCGGCCGCTTCGTCCAGCACGCCGGCCACCACACGTCCGACGACACGATCCTGTGGCGCGGCGACCCGGCCGGGCCGGCCTGGACGGTGTGCTGGCTGCGGGAGAATCGTCTGGTCGCCTTGCTGGCCGTGGGCCGGCCCCGGGACCTGGCGCAGGGGCGGCGGCTGATCGAGGCGGGCACACCGGTGGATCCGCGGCTGCTGGCGGATCCGGCGCGGCCGTTGAAGGCGGCGAAGGCATAGATCCGGTCACCCGTGTCGGCGGTCTGTTGCCCCAGGTCGGACCGGTCTGACTTCCGACTGTCAGTCCGGGATGGCACGCTTGTCCCGTGACCGAGATTGACGCAAAAATCGATGCTCTCGTCCCCGCCTGGCTCACCCTCCCCGACATCGCCGAAAAGCTCGGCGTCGAGGTGACGCGTGTGCGGCAGCTGGTCAAGGACGGCCAGCTCATCGCCGTACGCCGTGGTGAGAACCGCGCGCTGCACGTCCCCGCCGCCTTCATCGACGGAGACAAGGTCGTCAAGGGTCTGTCCGGGACCCTGACGCTCCTGCGGGACGACGGCTTCACGGACGAAGAGATGCTCGAGTGGCTCTTCACCCCCGACCCGAGCCTGCCCGGCACCCCCGCGCAGGCCCTCGGTGAGAATCGCGGCACGGAGGTGAAGCGCCGCGCCCAGGCGCTCGCCGTCTGATCTGAGCACGCTGATCTGAACACCGTCCGGCGTACGGGCCGTGGCCCGCGAGAGTCACGGTCGTGGGGCAGTGCGGCCGGTGGGGAGCCACGCCCGTGGTTCCACCACAGTCCGCAGCGACCCACGCCCGTGGTCCGGCCCGCGCGAGCCACGCCCGTGGTTCACTACGGCCCGCAGCGGCCGACCGCACCGGCCCGCGGCCCGTACGCCATCGACAACGGGGGACACCCGCATGCCCGACACCGCCACCCGCGCCCGGCTCGCCGACGCCCGGCTCTACCTCTGCACCGACGCCCGCAAGCGCCAGGGCGACCTGCCCGAGTTCCTGGACGCGGTGCTGGCCGGCGGCGTCGACATCGTGCAGCTGCGCGACAAGGGCATGGAGGCGGCCGAGGAGCTGGAGCACCTGAAGGTCTTCGCCGACGCCTGCGCCCGGCACGGCAAGCTCCTCGCGGTCAACGACCGGGCGGACGTCGCCCACGCCGCGGGCTCCGATGTCCTGCACCTCGGCCAGGGCGACCTCCCGGTCCCCGCGGCCCGCGCGATCCTCGGGGACGACGTCCTCATAGGCCGCTCCACGCACGCCGAGCCGGAGGCCGCCGCGGCCGCCGTCCAGGAGGGCGTGGACTACTTCTGCACCGGCCCGTGCTGGCCGACCCCCACCAAGCCCGGCCGCCACGCCCCCGGCCTCGACCTCGTCCGGTACACCGCCGGCCTCGGCACCGACCGCCCCTGGTTCGCCATCGGCGGCATCGACCTGGGCACCCTCGACGAGGTGCTGGAGGCGGGCGCCCGCCGGGTCGTGGTCGTCCGGGCGATCACGGAGGCGGACGACCCGGGCGCGGCGGCGGCGGAGTTCGCCAAGCGGCTGCGGCAGGCGTTGTGACACCGTTTGTCCCACGCCCGTCTGTCCAAAGGGTGGACAGTAAATAGACAAATCCGGCAAAAATCCGTGATCCGGTTGGGGGACCGCCGCCCCCTGACTAACCTGCGGGTATGGCCCTCGGCACCGCATCCACCAGGACGGACCACGCCCGCACCGTGCGTGACATGCTCGCGACCGGCAAAGCGACGTACTCGTTCGAGTTCTACGCCCCGAAGACCCCGAAGGGCGAGCGGAACCTGTGGAACGCGCTGCGCCGGGTCGAGGCCGTGGCACCCGACTTCGTCTCCGTGACCTACGGCGCGGGCGGTTCCACCCGCGCGGGCACGGTCAAGGCGACCGAGGCGATCGCCTCCGACACCACGCTCACCCCCATCGCCCACCTCACGGCGGTCGACCATTCCGTGGCCGACCTGCGCAACATCATCGGTCAGTACGCCGACGCCGGGATCCGCAACATGCTCGCGCTGCGCGGCGACCCGCCCGGCGACCCGATGGGCGACTGGGTACCGCATCCCCGGGGCCTCACCTACGCCGCCGAACTCGTCGAACTCATCAAGAACTCAGGCGACTTCTGCGTGGGCGTAGCGGCCTTCCCCGCGATGCACCCGCGCTCGGACGACTGGGACACCGACGTCCGGCACTTCGTCGACAAGTGCCGTGCGGGCGCGGACTACGCGATCACGCAGATGTTCTTCCAGCCGGAGGACTACCTGCGGCTGCGCGACCGGGTCGCGGCGGCCGGCTGCGAGACGCCGATCATCCCCGAGGTCATGCCCATCGCCAGCGTGAAGACACTGGCCCGGGTCCCGTCGCTCACCAACGCCGCCTTCCCGCCCGCTCTGAAAGAGCGGATCCTCACAGCCAAAGACGATCCGGCGGCTGTACGCTCCATTGGCATCGAATTCGCCACCGAGTTCTGCGCGCGGCTGCTGGCCGAGGGAGTGCCCGGACTGCACTTCATCACGCTCAACAACTCCACGGCGACGCTGGAAATCTACGAAAACCTGGGCCTGCACCACCGACCGCAGGCCTAGACCGGCCGCACCGGTATACGACACACTGCGTAACGGCCACTGGGAGAGGGGCGTACATGGGCTGGACGGTCCTCTACATCGCGTTCGGCGTCGTCGCGCTGTGGCTGCTCGGTGAGGTGTTGCTGCAGTACAAGGCGCGCCTGCGCTGGCGCCTGCTCGCCTTCGTCGGCTTCCTCGGTGTCGTGCTCGGCGTGCTCATCCCCTCCGTGATCGTCATCGGACTGGGCGCCGCCGCCTTCGCGGTCGGCCAGACCTACGTCACGCTCTCCTTCCGTCGCGGCTTCGCGGCCGGCTGGGCGGTCAGCCGCCCGGGCGCCGACGGCTCCAAGCGGCGCCGTGGCAAGGCGGACCGGCAGGATCCGACCCTGGAGGTCACCGACCTCGAAGCGACCGCGGTCGGCTTCGGCGCTGACCCCAAGTACGGCCAGGACACCGGCGCCTACGGCCAGGACGACTACGACCGCGACGACGTGTTCACGCCCGCGCGCCCCGTAGAGCCGCCCACGGCCGCCGAGAGCTCCTCCGTGTACGAGCCGCAGCCCATGCCCGATGACACCGGCTCGTACGGCATATACGGCGACTCGGGGTACGCCACCGACTCCTCCTACCCGGCCCCGGGCCAGACCCAGGACCAGTACGCGACGGCCGCCGCCGACCAGTCGTACGCCTACGACGGCTACTCCGGCTACGACCAGCAGCAGTATGGCTACGACCCGGCCGGACAGCAGCAGTACGCCGCCTACTCCGACCCCTACATCGGCACCCAGGCCTACGGCGGTGCCTCGTACGACACCTCCTACGGCGGCCAGCAGCAGTACGGCCAGCAGGGCTACGGCCAGGACCAGTACGCCGCCGGGACGTATGGGGGCGAGACCCCGCCCGGCGGGGTGTGGGTACCGCAGCAGCGCAGCACCGACGACCCCTACGGCGGCGAACTCCCGCCGGAACAGCAGCAGTACGGTCAGCAGGGCTACGACCAGACCCAGGGCAACGGGTTCGACGAGCAGTACCGTTTCTGAGCGCCGCCGCTGGATCCAGGGCTCCTACTGAGAGCCTCTGAACTCCGGCCCCTCCAGGATCAGTCCGGCCACCAGCGCGCCCGACATGCCGGCGTGCGGGAGCCCGCCGCCGGGATGCGACCAGCCGCCGACGGTGAACAGGCCTGGTATCGCCGTGCTGTTGGACGGGTGCAGCAGGGTCCCTTCGGCCGAGGCCAGTGCGGGCGCGGGCACACCGCCGCCCTCGGCTCCGGTCTCCTCCCGCGTGTGCACAGGCGTACGCACCTCGCGCCACAGCGTCCGCTCGCGCAGCCCCGGTATCGCGCGCTCGGCGGCGGCCACCATGCGGTCCGCGAACGCCTCGGCGGCTCCGGCCGCGGTCCAGTCGTAGTGCGTCTGCGACGGCACCGTCGCCGTGAGCACCACGGACTCGTGGGCGTCGTCAGGGCGCAGCGCCGGGTCGTCCGGCCGGTCGATCCGGACGGTCGGGTGCTCGGGCGGCACGCCGCGCGCGAAGAGGTCCGGCTCGGCCTGCGGGTCAGCGCTGTGCACCACCGTGCGGTGTGTCGCGTCCGCCGCTCGTGGGCCGCGCAGCGCCAGGCAGACCACGACCCGGCCGGTCGCCGTGCCCTCGGGATGCGGTTCGACGGCGCCCGCGTCGTACAGCTCACCGCCCCGCGGCAGATCACTCAGCCGCCAGGGCCCGGTGCCGACGACCGTGTCCGCCTCCGCCACCCTCCTGTCCGCGAACTCCAGCCCCGCCGCCCGGCCGTCCTTCTCCAGGATCCCGGTGACCTCGGCGCCGAAGTGGAACTCGACCTTCCGGGCCACGCACCGCTCGTACACCGCGCGCGCCAACTCCCGCATCCCGCCGCGGACATACCAGGTGCCGAAGGCGTGCTCCAGATACGGCAGCACGGCGGCGCTCGCCGGGGCGACGCTCGGGTTCAGGCCGTATGCGAGCGCGTGGCTCTCCAGGAGCGCGGTGAGCCGGGGGTCGCGCAGCTCCCAGGCGCCGACCTCGGCGAGTGTGCCGGCCCGGCGGGTGCGCAGCAGCCGCTTGTGGGGGACCGCCGGATAGGGCTCGCGCTCGGCCAGCACCGACCAGTTCGGCCACAGGGGCTCCTCCAGGAGCGGTCGGCGCGTCCGGTCCCAGGCCTCGCGGGCCCGGACCAGGAAGTCGCCCCAGCGCTGCCCGGCACCCGACCCGAGCGCCTCGTCCAGGGCCGCGACGACGCCCGCACGCGAGGCATTCGGCAGCGACGCCTCGGTGCCGTCCGCGAAGACGTGCCGCGACGACGGGTCGACCTGGACCAGCTCGACGCAGTCCTCCAGCGGCTCCTTGCCGGTCTTGAGGAACAGGTCGCGGTAGACCGCGGGGAGGGGGAGGAGCCCGGGGCCGGTGTCGAAACGGAACCCGTCGCGCTCGAATCGGCGCACCGCACCGCCGTACGTCTCCGTGCGCTCGTACACCGCCACCCGGTGGCCCGCGACGGCCAGCCGGGCAGCGGCCGCCATCGCGCCCATCCCGGCGCCGATCACCGCAATCCGTGCCATGCCTGCGACTTTATCGGCCGCCACCGACAATCCGGCCGGGCGGTCGTGCGGACGCCCGGCCCTCGGCCGGGGGAGTACCGACACGGACGCGATCGTCACCAGTCGGTGGCACACCGTCCTGGGGCTGAGTGCATACGGCTGAGTATCCGTACCTAGTCGCTGAGTTGAGTACGCGCGCGGATGGGGGCCGACCTGCGTCAACGAGAGAGTGGAGACACGGAAAAGGGGCGCGGCTCCGGCACCGGCGACACGGGGCGCCGGAACGGAGCGGCCCCCGGCTCCGCTCCTTCCGCCGGCCGATGTCGGCGGGAGCGAGGCACGGGGGAACCCGGAGATGACCGAACGGGGCCCAACGGGGGAAACGGGGGAACGGGGGAAACGGGGGAGCAAGGGAAGCGCCGGTTCGAGGTGGCCCGCGGGGGACGCGGCCACACCGGACCGGCGCTTTCGCGTGCGGTCGGCTCAGCAGCCCGTGAAGCGGCCTTGCTCAGCCCCTCCCGCTCACCCGCCCCTGAAGCAGCCGGGACAGCGCCGCGTGCACGTCGTCCAGGGAACGCTCCGGCTGGAAGGCCTGCCAGTCCAGGGCGGCCACCAGGACCATGCCGACCAGCGCGGCCGCGGTCAGCGGGATGTCGATCTCCTCGCTGAACTCGCCGTTCTCCACGCCCTCGCGCAACACACCCTCGACGACCGCGACCGCCTCCTGCCGGACCACCATCAGCGTGGACTGCCAGGCCCGGTTGGTGCGCCACAGCTCGGCCACGTACAGCTGGGTGAAGGCCGGATAGCGCTCTATGAAGACCAGCCCCGCGCGGATCATCGCGTCCAGGGCGTCCACCTTGCTGCCGCCGCCCCGGGCGGTGCGGTCGGCCGCCTCCCGCAGGGAGGCGGTGAGGAGTCCCACTCCGTGCCGCAGCAGCTCCTCGAAGAGGACGGACTTGCTCGCGAAGTTGTAGTAGACCGTGCCCTTCGCGACTCCGGCCCGCTCGGCGATCTCGTCCACAGTGGTGGCCGAGAAGCCCTGCTCGGCGATGAGCGTGACGGCCGCCTCGTAGAGCTTCTGCCGGGTTGCCTCGCGGCGCGTGCTGACAGCCGGCGTGGTGCTGCTGCTTTCCATGGTCCTGATTGTCACAGGAATGGTCCCACCAGAAGTCACCGCACTCACAGGGTCAGCTCCGGGTGCAGCCGTTCGAGCGTCCACAGCTGACGGCGGCGGGCCGACACGGCGGTCAGCGCGAGGGCGCCCGCGGTGAACATCGTCAGCACCACGCACGCCTGCCACACCGGTCCGAGGCCGCCGCCGGTGATGAGCCTCCTCAGGGCCTCGACGACGTAACTCATGGGCAGGAAGGGGTGGATCGCGTTGAAGAAGCCCGGGCTGGTCTGCACGGGGTAGGTGCCGCCCGCGGACGTCAACTGCAGCATCAGCAGGGCGAGTACGAGAATCCGGCCCGCCGCTCCGAAGCGCGCGTTCAGCCACTGCACGATCGCCGCGAAACACGCGGTCACCAGGAACAGGAAGCCCACCGTTCCGGCCGCCCGGGCCATCTCCAGGCCGACCGCCCAGTGCAGCACCGCCATCAGGGCGACGGTTTGCAGTACGCCGATCGCCACCACCGGCAGCCAGCCCGCCAGCGCGATCCGCCACGCCGAGGCACCCGCGGCGAGGGCACGCCGGTTCATCGGCGCGATCAGCATGTACGCCACCATCGCGCCCACCCACAGGGACAGCGGGATGAAGTACGGGGCGAAACCGGTGCCGTAGTTGGGCGCCTTGTGCAGGTCCTTCGAGGCGAGCTGAACGGGATCCGCCATGACGTCGGTGCGCCGGTCGCGGTCCTTCTTGTCGTAGTCGGGGATCTGCTCGGCACCGTCGTGCAGCCCGTCGGAGAGCTTCCCGGAGCCGTCCACGAGCTTGTACATGCCGCCGTTCAGGTCCTCGGCGCCCGTCTTGAGCGCGCCGACGCCCTCGTCCAGGTCGCTCGCGCCGGTCTCGGCCGTACCGAGCCCCGTGTGCAGCTGCTTCGCGCCCGCGGCGACCTTCCCGGCGCCCTCGTTCAGCTTGTTGATCTTCGATACGGCCTCGTCGAGGTCCTCGGAGAGGTGCGGCGCCCGGTCGGCGAGCGCCTGGGCCTGCTCCTGGAGGGTGCCGAGGTGGCCGTCGAGCTTCTCCAGGTCGCCGTCCTGGTCGGCGACAAGGATGTTGACGTCGTCGGCGACCTTCGCCACGTCTGCGGCTGCCTGCCCGGCCTTCTTCAGGTCGCCACAGGCGGCGTCCGGCAGGACGGGATCCTCGCAGCGCGCCTTGTAGACCCCGTCCAGCGTGTCGGAGGCCGTGTGGGCCTCCTTGGCGGCGGTCGGGGCCGTCTTCACCAGGGTGTCGAGGTTGTGGCGGATCGCACCGGCTGAGTCGGCGACGAGCCGGGCGGTGTCACCGATGGCCTTCTCGTTGTCCTTCAGGAAGGGGCCCACCCCGTCCGCGATCCCGTTGATCTTGTCGGCGAGGGTCTGGGTGCCCTCCGCGACCCGCTGCGAGCCGTCCGCCAGGTCGCCCGCGCCCTTGTCGAGGTTCGTCAGGCCCTTGGAGAGCTTGCCGCTGCCCTTCTTGGCGTCTTTCAGGCCGTCTGCGAGGTCCTTCGATCCCTTCTCCGCCTTCCCGATGCCTCCTTCGAGGTCGTCGGCCCCCTTCGCCGCCTTGACCGTCTCGCTGTGGATGTCGGAGAACGAGATGAAGATCCGGTCCAGGAAGGACCGTGACGCCTTCGTGGAAGCGGCCGTCCGCACCTCGCTGAAGACCGTCCGCGAGATCTGTCCGACGATGTAGTTGTTCGCGTCGTTCGTACGCACCTGGAGCGCACCCGTCTCCGGTGAGTCGCCCGAGCTGGAGGCGATCCGCCGGCTGAGGTCCGCGGGCATGGTCAGCGACAGGTAGTACGTGCCGTCCTCCACGCCCGCGCGTGCCTCGTCGGCGCTCACCTCGTGCCAGTCGAACGTCCTGCTGTCGCGCAGCCCGTCCGTGATGTCGTCGCCCGCCGTGATCCTCTTCCCGTCGGCGGTCGCGCCCTTGTCGTCGTTCACCAGGGCCACGGGGATGCGGTCGAGGCGCCCGTACGGATCCCAGAACGACCACAGGTACAGGGCGCCGTACAGCAGCGGCAGCACCAGCAGCGCGACCAGGGCGGCGCGCGGCAGCTTCCCCCTGCCGAAGCGGCGCAACTCAAGCGCGGCCAGTTTCGGCGAGCGCATCGGCCTTCTCCTCCTGGCTCTCACGGGGCCGCTGCGTGCAGACCCTTACGGTGTCCTCGGGTGCCTCGCTGCACACCGCCAGGACCGTCGTCCCGGCCTGGGCGAGCGACCTGAGCAGCGCCCAGACTTCGGCGCGTTCGCCGTCGGACAGCTTCAGGTCGGTGTCGTCGACTCCGAGCAGACGAGGGCGTCCGATCAGCGCCAGGGCGATCGACAGCCGCAGCGCCTCCGGCCGTTCCAGGTCGCGTACGGCGGTCCGCGAACCCTTGGGCAGGGCCTCCCGGTCGAGACCGGCGGCGGCCGGCGCGGTGCCGATCCGCAGCCTCGCCTCGGTGAGACGCTCGGCCCGCGGCCGCAGCAGCCCGCGCACGGAGTCGCCGAACCGCCGCTGGAGCAGCGCCCGTTCCCACAGGTGCTCCCCGACGGTCAGTGCCGGGTCGAGATCGGTGACCCCGGCGACATTGGCCAGGGCGCTGACGCGCCGCACCGCCGCCAGTTGCTTCGGCAGCCGCGCCCCGCCCACGGTCGCCGTCCCCTCGGTGGCCTTCATCCGCCCGGTGAGCGCGAGCAGCAGGCACGTACGGCCGGACCCGGACGGCCCCTCGACCGCGATCACTGAACCGGGTTCCGCATCGAGGTCGATCCCGCGGAACGCCCAGCCACGCGGCCCCTCGAGCCCGAAGCCCTCGGCGGTGATGCCGACTCCGGCCACAGCTCCCCCTGAATCTCTCGACTCCTTCGACTCCTTGAGAGTCGAACTTTTTGAACTGACTGGTCAGTGCAAAAACTATCCCGAACGGGCGATCGAAGCAAAAGCCCAGGTCAGAGCGGATTGTCAGTGCCATACCTCACGATGGACACATACGGCCACAGTGCCGTCACACAGACGACAGGAGGTTCGTCATGGCCAGCTACCACGCAGCCGCCGCCCGCCGGCGCCGCGCCACCGGCCCTGCCCCCTCACTGAACGGCCCGGCGAGCGATGTGCACCCCGTGCTGCGCCGGGCCACGGCGCCGCCCGCAGCCCTCGACCTGCTCGCCCAGGCCCGCGCCGGACTGGACGAGGCCGCGACCCTGGAGACGCCGAACGAGCGCTATGCGACGGCCCACCTCGCCGCCCTGCGCACCGCCGCCGCCGTACTCGCCGCGCGAGGGCGTCCGGAGACCAGCCCCCGACGCCGTGCCCGCATCCGGAGCGCCTGGGAAGTGCTCCCCGAAATCGCGCCCGAACTCGCCGAGTGGAGCGCGCTGTTCGCCGCCGGAGCCCGGCGCCGTGCCCGGGCCGAGGCGGGCATCCAGGGCGCGGCCAGCCGCCGGGACGCCGACGATCTGATACGCGACGTGGCGATGTTCCTGCGCCTCGTCGAGCGCATGCTGGTGCTCCAGCCCGTCCTGCCGCAACCACGCCAGGACGCCGACAGGCCGGAGGACCGCGACAGCACCGACCGCGACTTCCCGGACGCGGGATGACGGGCCCTGTGCCCGGGGCACGACACCGCGGTGACCAGGTGCGGCACCGGAGGCCATAGGGTGGAAGGCGCCTGAAGCCTTCCCTTCCCGTACCCGGGACGGGGAGGCACCCCGTTCGCTCCGCCGCGCAGCAGGCGGTGCCGTGCCGAGGAGTCAACAACCGTGTCGGACCCGATGCGCCCCCGCGCCTCTCTCCGTACCGCCGTGGTCTGGGAGGTCCTCCAGGACGCCCTCGACCGCCGGGTGAAGGCCACGGGGCGTCAGGCGCTGGACGTCCTCGACACCGGGGGCGGCAGCGGCAACTTCGCGGTGCCCGTCGCCCGCCTCGGCCACCGCGTCACCGTCGTCGACCCGAGCCCGAACGCGCTGTTCGCGCTGGAGCGCCGCGCCGCCGAGGCCGACGTCGCCGACCGGGTGCAGGGCGTCCAGGGCGACGCCCACGGACTCTTCGACGTGGTCGAGCGCGGCGGCTACGACGTGGTGCTGTGCCACGGCGTCCTGGAGTACGTGGACGACCCCGCCGAGGGCGTGCGCAACGTGGTCGCCGCCCTGCGCCCCGAGGGCGTGCTCAGCCTGCTCGCCGCCGGCCTGGGCGGTGCCGTGCTCGCGCGGGCCCTCGCGGGCCACTTCAAGGAGGCCAAGCAGGCCCTCGACGATCCGAACGGCCGCTGGGGCACCGGCGACCCCGTGCCGCACCGCTTCACCGCCCAGCAGCTCACCGAGCTGGTCGAGGGAGCGGGCCTCGAGGTCGGCGCCGTGCACGGCGTGCGGGTCTTCGCCGACCTCGTCCCCGGTGTGCTCGTGGACACCGAGCCCGGAGCCCTGGAAGCGCTGCTGAAGCTGGAGGAGGCGGCGGCCGAGCTCCCCGCCTTCCATTCCGTGGCCACACAGCTTCATGTGCTCGGCGAGACCCGGGGGGCCGCCGAGGGCTGAGCGGCCTCTCCTCCTGCGTCGCTGATCAGGGACTGGGGTGCACATGGAGTACGCCACAGGCCCCCCGATCGAGCGCTCCGCGCCGTATGATCGAGGGAGACCGCCCGGCATGACGGGTCGGCTCCTGGGGAATGGAAGCTTCAGTGGGCCGGAACGTCCATGGCGGAATCCGGTTGGCCAATTGGCGTAGAGGGGCGGGTTTCACGGGGGCGATTCCCTGCCTATCCTTAAGGGACCCCCCGAGTCGCCCCGGCGACTGCACGATGAGGAGGACTCCGTGCCGCTCTCGGAGCACGAGCAGCGAATGCTCGAGCAGATGGAGCGAGCGCTGTACGCCGAAGATCCCAAGTTCGCGACAGCGCTTGAGGGAAGCGGGCTGCGCACGTATACCCGGCGACGGGTCTACCAGGCGGTCGCGGGCTTCCTCGTGGGTATCGCGCTCCTCATGGCCGGTATGGTCGCCAAGCAGGTGTGGCTCAGCGTGGTCGGCTTCCTGGTCATGCTCGGCTGTGCGGTACTCGCCGTAACGGGTTGGCGCAAGGCCCCCAAGCCCGGCGAACAACCCTCCGGTGGTCCGCAGGCAGCTCGCGGCCAGGGACGGCAGCGGCGCTCCATGATGGACCGGATCGAGCAGCGCTGGCAGCGTCGGCGCGACGAACAACAGGGCCATTAGCTCGACCAACAGCTCTCGCATCAGCGTGAGGGGGTGACCACCCGGCCGCCGTCCTCGCCACCGACGCGGCCGTGCCGATGCTCCACGAGCGTGTGATCCAGGGCGAC
>NZ_JBEOVF010000040.1:0-97736 GCF_040295365.1 Streptomyces sp. NPDC002838
GGACGCTTCCTTCGTACTCACCCGAGAGACTCTCTCGCGGCTTTCCTCCGGGCGCTTCCCTTCGGTCTTGCGTTTCCGACTCTATCAGATCCTTTCGGGCCTGATTCCCAGTCGGCGGGGCCTTTCGACATTCACTACGTTAACCGATTCCCGAGCCAACTCATAATCGAGTTCCGCGAGTCTGAATTCAGGCATGCGGGCATACCGAATTCGCCCTCGCTGGAGGGAAGTCGTAGGTAGTGGGTTGGCCGCTTCCGGCTGCTGGCTTTCGCCGTACCCGGGTCAAGCGGCTCGGGCCACATTACGCATCTTCGAAGGGCGAGTCAACTTCGGCGGCGCCTGGGGACGTGGGCCCGATAAGGGCTCACCGTCGGGTCGTTGGCGATCCAGTAACGCCAGGGATGGACGCCACCGTCGCCGGCCACGCCGGTGCGCGGGCCGCTGAGTACCTGGTCGGGGGGCACGGAGCTACCGGTCAGCACCCGCAGCGGCGTATCGCCGGCCGCGCACGCGTCCGTGCCGTCCAGGGCTCTGTCGACGTCGAGGGCCGTGGCCAGGCGGGCCGGGCCTTTGGCCAGTTCATTGTCGTTTCGGGCCGAGAGTCGACGTTTGCGAGCCAGTTCGGCTCCTTCGATGATCTCTCCGGCGCGGAGGAGGACGGCGCTGGCTCGGCCCTCCGGACCGCACACGAGGTTCATGCAGAACCACATGCCATAGGTGAAGTAGACGTACACGTGTCCGGGCGGACCGAACATCACGCCGTTGCGGGCCGTGCGGCCGCGATAGGCGTGGGAGCCGGGGTCGTTCGGGCCGTCGTAGGCCTCTACCTCCGTGAGGCGGAGCGTGATCGGACCGTCCGGGGTGGTGCGCACGAGGATGCGGCCCAGTAGGTCGGGTGCGACCTCCAGTACGGGCCGGTCGAAGAACTCTCGGGGCAGGGGCGTACGGTCGGGGGTCGCGATCATGCTCTCCGAGGGTAGTGCAGACGGGTGGGTGCACCGGGGTGGTCAGGGGGCGTTCGCCTTGCCAGGGTGAGGGCGCGGAACCGGCCGCGGCCGGATTGCGTTTGTATGGATCAAGGACCCGCGCGGGTGAAGCGCAGGAAGCTCAAGAAGCAGGACGAGGGAGAGACATGGCGTTCAAGAAGCTGCTCGCGAGCCTGGGGGCCGGCGGGGCTTCGGTGGAAACGGTGCTGACCGAGGTCAACGTCGTTCCGGGCGGTGTCGTCCAGGGTGAGGTGCGGATCCAGGGCGGGTCCGTCGACCAGCAGATCGAGGCGCTGTCGGTCGGGTTGCAGGCCAAGGTCGAGGTCGAGAGCGGCGACCAGGAGTACAAGCAGGACATCGAGTTCACCAAGCAGCAGCTCGGCGGGGCCTTCGAGCTGAAGGCGAACGCCGTGCACGCGGTGCCGTTCGGGCTGGAGATCCCGTGGGAGACGCCGATCACAATGATCGACGGGCACGCACTGCCGTCGATGCACATCGGTGTGTCCACGGAGCTGGAGATCGCCCGCGCGGTGGACTCCGGTGACCTGGACCCGCTCCACGTGCACCCGCTGCCCGCGCAGAAGGCGATTCTGGACGCGTTCATCCAGCTGGGCTTCCGTTTCAAGAACGCGGACATGGAACGCGGCCGCATTCGCGGGACGCGGCAGAAGCTGCCGTTCTACCAGGAGATCGAATTCCTGCCGCCGCAGCAGTACCGGGGGCTGAACCAGGTCGAGCTGAGCTTCGTCGCGGACGAGAGCGTGATGGACGTCGTCCTGGAGATGGACAAGAAGCCGGGTCTGTTCAGCGAGGGCAGTGACACCTTCCGCTCGTTCCAGGTGGGTCTGCACGACTACCAGAGCACCGACTGGGCGGCGTACCTCAACCAGTGGCTGTCCGAAGTCGGCAGCAAGCGCAACTGGTTCTAGGCTCGGAACCACTGACTCCAGAACCGATCAGGAGGTACCGAGGTGACCGAGCTCAAGAGGCGGCCGCTCCCCCACGACTTCCATCCGCCCGTGCCGTCGTTCACGGTGACGAGCGAGGACGTCGCGGAGGGCGCGACGCTCAAGGACGCTCAGGTCTACGCGGCCGGCAACACCTCGCCGCATCTGCGGTGGGAGGGCTTCCCGCCCGAGACCAAGAGCTTCGCCGTGACCTGCTACGACCCCGACGCCCCGACGGGCAGCGGGTTCTGGCACTGGGTGGTGTTCGACATTCCGGCCTCGGTTACCGAGCTGCCGGTGGGTGCGGGCAGCGGCAAGTTCGAAGGGCTGCCGGAGGGCGCCGTACAGGCTCGGAACGACTACGGGACGAAGGACTTCGGTGGCGCCGCGCCACCGCCCGGGGACGGACCGCACCGGTACGTGTTCACCGTGTACGCCGTGGACCAGGAGAAGCTCGGTCCCGACGCGGACGCGACGCCTGCCTTTGTGGGCTTCAACCTGCGGTTCCACACGATCGCGCGCGCCCAGCTGATCGGTGAGTACGAGGTGCCCGCCGAAGCCTGACGTTCATGGAACGTTTGCCCGCCCCTGGTCTTGGAAGTGATCAGGGGCGGGCATTTTTGTTGCCGGGGGTCGCGGGGGTCACCCCCCGTGGGAGCAGCAGATATTGCGTTGTCCATCTCGGCGTGCCCGGCCAGAGTTGATCCCAGCCCGCCATGGGGTGGGCCGGTGCACACGGGAGGTGGGCTGGTGATGCGGGACACGCTGGTACTGAACGCGAGCTTCGAGCCGCTGTCGACGGTGACGTTGAACCGAGCCGTCGTTCTGGTGCTTCAGGACAAGGCCGTCGTCGAGCAGTCCCACCCCGAACTGCGCATGCGGGGAGCGGTGGTCGACATACCGGCGCCCCGGGTGATCAGGCTGTGCAGGTACGTACGGGTGCCGTTCCGAAGACAAGCTCCGTGGTCGAGGCGAGGCGTTCTGGTGCGCGACCGGCACCGGTGCGCGTACTGCGGCAGGCGGGCGACGACCGTGGACCACGTGGTGCCGCGGTCGCAGGGGGGTCAGGACACCTGGCTGAACACGGTGGCCTCGTGCGCGGAGGACAACCACCGCAAGGCCAACCGGACTCCGGAGCAGGCGGGTATGCCGCTGCTGCGGGAGCCGTTCGAGCCGACGCCGGCGGACGCGATGTTGCTGGCTCTGGGACAGGACGACTTCGCCGCGCTGCCGGAGTGGCTGGCACAGCCGGCGGCCTAGGCCGCAGCCGTACGTAGATCCGGGGCCCGCCTCCCGAAGCAGGAGGCGGGCCCCGGTCTCGTACCAGAACGTCGTCAGTCGATCGACGGCTTCTCGCGGCGTTCCGTGCCCGCGCCGCCGTTGCCCGAACCGCCCGAACCTCCGACCATGGGGCCGAAGTTGCCCATGGCACCGCTCAGTCCCTTGAGCGCGTCGCCGATCTCGCTGGGCACGATCCACAGCTTGTTGGCGTCGCCCTCAGCGATCTTCGGGAGCATCTGGAGGTACTGGTAGGCGAGGAGCTTCTGGTCCGCGTCTCCGGCGTGGATGGACTCGAAGACCGTACGAATGGCCTGGGCCTCGCCCTCGGCGCGCAGGGCGGCGGCCTTGGCCTCACCCTCGGCGCGCAGGATCTGGGACTGCTTCTCACCTTCGGCGGTGAGGATCGCGGCCTGGCGCGTACCTTCGGCGGTGAGGATCGCGGCGCGCTTGTCACGGTCGGCGCGCATCTGCTTCTCCATCGAGTCCTGGATGGAGGTCGGGGGCTCGATGGCCTTCAGTTCCACGCGGTTGACGCGGATGCCCCACTTGCCGGTGGCCTCGTCGAGGACGCCGCGCAGGGCTGCGTTGATCTCCTCGCGGGAGGTCAGGGTCCGCTCCAGGTCCATGCCACCGATGATGTTGCGGAGCGTGGTGACGGTGAGCTGCTCGATCGCCTGGATGTAGCTGGCGACTTCGTAGGTCGCCGCCCGGGCGTCGGTCACCTGGTAGTAGATGACCGTGTCGATGTTCACCACCAGGTTGTCCTGGGTGATCACCGGCTGGGGCGGGAAGGGAACGACCTGTTCACGCAGGTCGATGCGGTTGCGGATGGTGTCGATGAACGGGACGACGATGTTGAGTCCCGCATTGAGTGTCCGCGTGTAGCGGCCGAAGCGCTCAACAATGGCGGCGCTCGCCTGCGGGATGACCTGGATCGTCTTGATCAGGGCGATGAAGACCAACACCACCAGAATGATCAAGACGATGATGACCGGTTCCATCGTGCTCTCCCCGTACCCTTCTCCGCCTAGGCGCCTTCGGAAAGATCTTATGCTTGTTGAAGATCTTGCTGGTCGAGTGTGACAGACCGTCGCGTACCTCGTGGTGCGTTCGGTTCAGTTACGTCCTGCCCCAACTGACGAGGTCACATGACGATCGCCGTGGCCCCCTCGATGTCCACGACGTCCACTTCCTGGCCTACTTCGTAGGCGCGGTCGGTGTCGAGGGAGCGGGCCGACCAGACTTCCCCGGCGAGCTTGATCCGGCCGCCGGAGCCGTGGACGCGCTCCAGTACGACGGCCTGTTTGCCCTTCAAGGCGTCCACCCCTGTGGCGAGTTCGGGTCGCTGCGCGCGGTGCCGGGTGGCGATGGGCCGTACTACGGCGATGAGGGCGACCGAGACGACGGCGAAGACGAGCACTTGGACGACGACGCCGCCGCCGAGTCCGGCCGTGGCCGCGGCGGCGAGGGCGCCCACGGCGAGCATGCCGAGTTCTGGCATCGCCGTCACCACGAGCGGGATTCCGAGCACTGCCGCGCCGATGAGCCACCACACCCATGCGTCGATGTCGTTCACATGGTCATGGTAGGTCCGCGGGCCCTGCCTCCGACAGGGCGCAGGGTGCTTGAAACGGGCTTCTTACCCGGGAGTTGGGGGTGTCAGGACATCGGGAGACCCTGTGCGGTCCAGCGGTCGCCCACCTGTTCGACGACGAGTGGGAGGCCGAAGCAGAGGGAGAGGTTGCGGGAGGTGAGCTCCAACTCCAGCGGGCCGGCGGCGAGGACCTTGCCCTGGCGGATCATCAGGACGTGGGTGAAGCCGGGGGCGATCTCCTCGACGTGGTGGGTGACCATCAGCATCGAGGGGGCGATCGGGTCGCGGGCGAGGCGGCCGAGACGGCGTACGAGGTCCTCGCGGCCGCCGAGGTCGAGGCCGGCTGCGGGCTCGTCGAGCAGGAGCAGCTCGGGGTCGGTCATCAGGGCGCGGGCGATGAGGGTGCGCTTGCGCTCGCCCTCGGAGAGCGTGCCGAACTTGCGCTCCAGGTAGTCGCTCATGCCGAGGCGGTCGAGGAAGGCGCGGGCGCGCTGCTCGTCGATCTCCTCGTAGTCCTCCTGCCAGGTGGCCGTCATGCCGTACGCGGCGGTCAGCACGGTCTGCAGGACGGTCTGGCGCTTGGGCAGCTTGTCGGCCATGGCGATGCCGGCCATGCCGATGCGCGGGCGCAGCTCGAAGACGTCGGTGCCGGGCGTGCCGAGGGTCTCGCCGAGGATGGTGGCGGTGCCCTTGCTGGGGTAGACATAGCTGGAGGCGACGTTCAGGAGGGTGGTCTTGCCGGCGCCGTTCGGGCCCAGGATGACCCAGCGCTCGCCCTCCTTCACCGACCAGGAGACCTGGTCCACCAGAGCCCGGCCCTCGCGGACCACGGATACGTCCTGAAGCTCCAGAACATCGCTCATGAGCGCGTTGTCTCCCCTTGCAGTGTGGCCGGTCTCGGCTGTCGCGTACGCCTGTGGCTCGGTCCGCCGCGCCGGTGGGCGCAGCCCTCAAGGAAATCTACGCCACGGGTGGGCCCGGACATTCCATCGGTCCGGTCCTTAGGGTGGGGGCATGCTCACGGAACCACGCTCTGGACGCCTTGCCGCTTGGGGAAATGCCCTGTTGGCCGGACTTGTCTCGCCGGATGACGCCGTGCTCGCGATCGTCGGGGAGGACGCGGTGCACCGGGTCGAGGGGCTGCCGGGTGAGACGGCGCCCGTCGGGCTCACGCTCGCGCTGGGGCGGCTGCGGTCGCTCGGTGTGACGGGGCTGCGGGTCGCGCTGCCCGCGCCCGGGCATCCGCTGGGGCTGAGCGGGCCGCCGGAGTTCAACGCGCGGGCGCTGGACGCGGAGGAGGCGGTCGTCTGTCACGGCGTCGCGCTGGGGCTGGTGCCCGAGGTGTACGAGGCCGGGCCCGCCGGTGATGTTCATGTCGAGGTGGTGTGGCATGTGCTTCCCGTGCGGGAGGCGCCGCCTGCCGATGTGCCGTCGCTCGGGGAGGCCGAGCGGGAGCTGGCGGAGGCGCTGCGGGAGGCGACCGAGGTGCTCACTCGGCTGGATGTGGCCGGGTCGGGGCCGGTGGCGGAGGCGGCGATCGAGGCGTATCGGGCGCGGGCCGAGCGGGGGCGGGAGATGTTGGCGCCGGGGTATCCGGGCCGGGCGGTGCGGGTGCTGGAGTTGGCGCAGCGGGTGGGGTTCCTGGTGTCGCTGGCGTCTGAGAACGGGCCCGGGGGTGCGGTGAGCGCGTCCGAGATGGCGGCGCGGGGAGTTGCGTTGCGGCCGGTGGAGCGGACGGCTCGGCGGGCTGCTGTGGCGGCTTACAACGCGTATGTGGAGGAGCGGGAGAAGGGGGTGCGGTGAGCCTCTGTTTGCTGGTGTCCCGGCGTGAGGCCGGGCGGGGGTGGGTCGCGCAGCCCGGCGCTTACGAGGTGCCGCCTCTCCTTGGGTCGGGAGCCGCCCCAGCGGCACGACTGCCCGCAGCTGACGCGGAGCGGCTGACCGCAGCCTGACGGCCGGGCGGGGGCGGCACCGCAGCCTGACGGCCAGCGGGGGCAGCGCGGCGGCCTGACGGCGTCGGCTGACCACGGCTGGGCGGGATCGGCTGCACGCGGCGGGGCGGGCGCCACCGCCTGTGGCGTACCAGCGGCAAAACTGACCGGCCTCCCGGGCGTGCCCGGGAGGCCGGAGGTCACTGGCCGCTGGGCGGCATCGGTCAGTGGTTGACGCCCTCGTTGCCGAAGGCGGGGTTCAGCACGCCGACGACGTTCACGCTGTTGCCGACCGCGTTCACGGGGATGTCCACCGGGGCCTGGACGAGGTTGCCCGAGGCGACGCCGGGCGAGCCCACGGCCTTGCCGTCGGCGTGCGCGCCGTCGGTGGCGGAGGCCATTCCGGCACCGGCGGCGAGCAGACCGCCGGCCACCATCGTCACGGCCGCTGCCTTCTTCAGGTTCTTCACTTCTAAGCCCTCCTAGCGATTGCCACGGCCAGTCGCCGCAGCACGCACTGGAGAACGGCGGAGATCCGCGAAGGATGCGCCATCCGGGGGACATTCCCACGACGGTATGAATCTCAGTCCGGAGCGGAACCCTCCGTATTGCCATTTGAAGCGTATTTCAGCCGGTCACACCATGGCGTACGGCCCACAGGGCGGCCTGGGTGCGGTCGGCGAGGTCGAGTTTCATCAGGATGTTCGAGACGTGCGTCTTGACGGTCTTCTCGGAGAGGACGAGCGCGCGGGCGATCTCCCGGTTGGAGCGGCCGTCCGCTATCAGCCCGAGGACCTCGCGCTCCCGCTCGGTGAGCGAACCGCCTCTGCCCTGGCCGGTGTTGCTCTCCTCCTGGGACAACAGGGCGCCCGCCACCTCGGGCTGCAGCAGGATGTGGCCGGCGTGCACGGAGCGGATGGCGCCGGCCAGGGCGTCGGGGTCGACGTCCTTGTAGACGTACCCGGCGGCGCCGGCGCGCAGGGCCGGGACGACCGTGCGCTGTTCGGTGAAGCTGGTGACGATCAGCACGCGCGCGGGGTTGTCGAGTTCGCGGAGCTTGCGCAGGGCGTCGACGCCGTCCATGCCCGGCATCTTGACGTCCATGAGGACGACGTCGGGTTTCAGCTCCTCGGCGCGGGCGACGCCTTCGGCTCCGTCGGCCGCCTCGCCCACGACCTCGATGTCGTCCTGCACTTCGAGGAACGTGCGCAGCCCCCGGCGGACCACTTGGTGGTCGTCGACGAGCAGCACCTTGATTGCGTCAGCCACCGGGGACCTCCATCTCGATCGTGGTGCCCTTGCCGGGCGCCGATTCCACGGTCAGCGCGCCGCCGACCCCGCTCGCCCGGTCCCGCATGGAGACCAGGCCCAGATGGCGTCCCGCGCTGCGTATCCCCTGCGGGTCGAAGCCGCTGCCGTCGTCGGTGACCCGCAGGACGACTCCGCTGCCGCGCCGGTCCAGGGTCACGTCGACGTGCTCGGCTCCGGAGTGCCGCAGGGCGTTGTGCAGGGCCTCCTGGGCAACCCGGAGCAGTGCCTCCTCCTGGGCGGCGGGCAGGGCGCGGACGCCTCGGCCGTCGAAGGTCACACGGGCGGCGTGGGCACGGTCCAGGACCTGGATCTGGGTGCGGAGGGTCGCGACCAGGCCGTCCTCGTCGAGTGCCGCGGGGCGCAACTCGACGACGGCGGCGCGCAGTTCGTCGGCGGCCTCGGCGGCGAGCGCGGCCGCCTGCTGGAGCTCGCCCTTGGCACGCGACGGGTCGCGGTCGACCAGAGTGGCGGCCGCCTGGGCGGTCAGGCGCAGGGAGAACAGCTTCTGGCTGACCGCGTCGTGCAGTTCGTGCGCGAGGCGCGAGCGTTCCTCGGCGATCGTCAGTTCGCGGCTGCGTTCGTAGAGCCTGGCGTTGGTCAACGCGATCGCGGCGTGCTGGGCGAGGATGGAGAGCAGTTCCTCGTCGTCCTCTGTGAAGCCGCAACTGCCTTCTTGTTTTTGGCAGTTCTTGTTGGCCAGGAAGAGGGCGCCGATGACCTCGTCGCCGTCGCGGATCGGCAGGCCCAGGAAGTCGGCCAGGTCGGGGTGAGCGGACGGCCACCCCTCGAAGCGGGGGTCCTTGCGCACGTCTGCGAGGCGCTCGGGCCTGGCCTCGTGCAGCATCGCCGCGAGGATGCCGTGCTGGCGTGGCAGGGGGCCGATGGCCTTCCACTGCTCGTCGCTGACGCCGTCGACCACGAACTGGGCGAAGCCGCCGTGGTCGTCCGGGACGCCGAGCGCGGCGTACTGCGCGTCGAGCAGCTCGCGGGCCGAGGCGACGATCGTCTTGAGGACGTCGCGCACCTCGAGGTGCCTGCTCATGGCCAGCAGCGCGGAGCTCACCGCGGCGAGGCCGGACCGGGGGCCTTGACTCATGCCCTCACGGTACCGGCGGGGTGTGACAGTCCGTATCGGACCTGTGGCGGCCGCTTCCTAGGCCGGTGGGCCTAGGGCGAAGGACCCCGCCGCTTTGCTGCCCGCGTCCGAGGCGGCCCGGGCGGTGTCGTTCCTACGTTGGGGTCACGCCGATCAGGAGGCGTCGAAGACGAGGGGACGTGTGTCATGCCGGTAGCGATCATCACGGGGGCCTCGAAGGGGCTGGGGCGGGCGCTCGCCGAGGCGCTGGCCGCGCGCGGCTGGGATCTGGTGCTCGACGCCAGAGGCGCTCAGGCCCTCAAGGAGGCGGCGGAGGCCGTGTCCGCGCACAGGACGCGCGTGACCGCCCTGCCGGGGGACGTCACGGACGCCCGGCACCGGAGCGAGCTGGTGGCGGCGGCGCGGCAGCTCGGCGGGCTCGACCTGCTGGTGAACAACGCGAGCGCGCTGGGCGCCGAGCCGCTGGTCCGGCTGGCGGAGCTGCCGCTGGAGGGGCTGCGGCGAGCGCTGGAGGTGAACGTGGTGGCCGCGCTGGGGCTGGCCCAGGAGGGGCTGCCGCTGCTGCGGGCGTCCGCGGCGGGCACGGTGATCGCGGTCAGCTCGGACGCGGCCGCCGAGGCGTACGAGACGTGGGGCGGCTACGGGGCGTCGAAGGCGGCCCTGGACCACCTGGCGGCGGTGTTCGCCGCGGAGGAGCCCGGGCTGCGGGTCTGGGCGGTGGATCCCGGGGACATGGCCACGGACCTGTACGCGGCGGCCGTACCGGAGGACGAGGATCCGCGGCCGGAGCCGGCCAGTGTGGTCCCGGCGTTCCTGCGGCTGCTGGAGGAGCGTCCCGCGAGCGGGCGCTACGGGGCTCCCGCCCTGCTGGAGGGGCGATGACGCTGGCGATGGGGGTGCCCCCGCTCGAGCCCGTTCGAGAGTGGGGGAAGGTGCCGGAGGAGCTGTCGGCCCGGGTGCCGGTCGAGCAGCGTGGAGCCGGGCTCGACCGGGACGCGGTACGGCTGCTCGTGTCGCGTGGCAGTGAGGTGTCGCATCACGCGTTCGTCGAACTGCCCCGGCTGCTGCGCGCGGGGGACCTGTTGGTCGTCAACACGTCTCCCACGCTGGCTGCCGCCGTGGACGGGTGGACCGGGCACGCGCGTGTGGTGGTGCACTTCTCCACGCGCGGGGACGACGGGCGGTGGGCGGTCGAGCTGCGGGACGCCGACCGGAAGGGCACCACGCGCGCGCGTGCCGGCGGTCCCGCGGGGACGCTGGTGCGGCTGCCCGGGGGTGTGCGGCTGGTTCTGGAGGAGCCGGTGAGCCCGGGGAGCGAGCGGCTGTGGTGGGCGCGGGTGTCGGGGGCGGGGGTCCTCGGGATGCTGCGGGAGCACGGGCGGCCGATTCGTTACTCCTATACGGAGCGGGACCAGCCGTTGTCCGTGTACCAGACGGTGTTCGCGCTGCCGTCCGGCGACGGGTCGGGCAGTGCGGAGATGCCGAGTGCGGCGCGGCCCTTCACCGCGCGGCTGGTGGCGGAGCTGGTGAGCCGGGGTGTGCAGTTCGCGCCGATCACGCTGCACACCGGGGTGGCCTCGGCGGAGGCGCACGAGCCGCCGTATCCGGAGCGCTTCGCGGTGCCGGAGGCGTCGGCGCGGCTGATCAACGCGGTGAAAGCGAATCAAATAAGGCGCGAAGCGCTTCCTGTGAAGGGTGGTGGTGGGAGACCGGCGGGCGGCAGGGTCGTGGCGGTCGGTACGACGGCCGTACGGGCCGTGGAGACGGCCGCCGGGCCCGACGGGGTGGTGCGGGCGGCCGAGGGGTGGACGGACCTCGTGGTGACGCCCGAGCGGGGCGTACGGGTGGTCGACGGGCTGCTGACCGGGCTGCACGAGCCGGAGGCCTCGCATCTGCTGATGCTGGAGGCGGTCGCCGGGCGGGCGGCGATCGACCGCAGCTACGCGGAGGCCCTGCGCGGGCTCTACCTGTGGCACGAGTTCGGGGACGTGCACCTCATTCTCCCGGAGGAGGCCCTCACACAGAGCATTGCTTCAGCAACTGCTGGTGAGACTGTTACATGCCCGATGTGAGCCCGCACATAGGGCGCAGATCACGTACTAGGTGAAATAGCAGACATACCCTTCCACCCTGAACGGGACAGACGTTCTGGTCTGTCCCGTTTTGTCATTCCCTGATCCACTACCGGGGGTAGTAGGTCACACCTTTGCCTGGCCTTTTTGCGGCCGCTAAGAATGGCTGCCGTCGCTCAGCGCCGCGGGTTCCGCCCGCGGCGTTTGTGCAGGAAGCACCCGTGTCCGCCGCCGGACATGAGCGACCTCCGCGCTATTCGAAGAGGTCCAACCCGCCATGCCCAAGAACACTTCCCTTCGTGACCGCAGTCGCGCCCTGACCCGGACGCACAAGATCGCGATCGCCGGTGTAGCCACGCTCGGTGCCGCCGCCGTCGTGTTCACCACGGTGCCGGGCGGGCAGACGACCACGTCCGAGGCGGCCGCCGCCTCGAAGCCGGTGGCCTACAGCTCCGAGCAGCTCAAGGGTCTCCGGTCCGGCGTCAGCGAGCAGCTCGCCGGTGCCAGCCTCCAGAGCCAGGCCCTCCAGGCGAAGGAGAAGGCCGAGGCCGAAGCCGCCGCCAAGAAGAAGGCCGCCGAGGCCGCCGCGAAGCAGAAGGCCGCCGCGGCCGCGGCCAAGAAGAAGGCCGAGCAGGAGCGCACGGCGAAGGAGGCCGCGAGCCGGTCCGCCAAGCGCGTCCAGGTCAAGGCGGTCGCCGCCAAGAGCTACTCCAACAACCTCGACGGCTGGATCCGCGAGTCCCTGGACATCATGAAGAAGAAGGGCATCCCGGGCTCGTACAACGGTCTGCACCGCAACATCCTGCGGGAGTCCTCGGGCAACCCCAACGCGATCAACAACTGGGACATCAACGCCATCAACGGCGTGCCCTCCAAGGGCCTGCTCCAGGTGATCCCGCCGACCTTCAAGGCGTACCACGTGGCCGGCACGTCGTGGAACATCTACGACCCGATCGCCAACATCACGGCCGCCGCGAACTACGCGGCCGACAAGTACGGCTCGATCGACAACGTCAACGGCGCGTACTGAGTCCGGCGCGGGCCTCTGACCGCACGGTGAAGGGCGGCGCCCCCACCGGGGAGGGTGCCGCCCTTCACCGTCGTACGGCGGAGGCTACTTGCGCATGACCTCGGGCTCGTGGCGGCGCAGGAAGCGGGCCACGAAGAAGCCGCAGATCACGCCGAGGGCGATCAGGGCGGCCATGTCCATGCCCCAGGCGCCGAGGGTGTGCTCCCACAGCGGGTCGGTGTCGCCGGGCTTCTCCGGCGGGCTGATCTTGTTGAAGTCCAGCGTGGCGCCCGCGGCGGCGACCGCCCAGCGCGACGGCATCAGGAACGAGAACTGGTTGACGCCGATCGAGCCGTGCAGGGCGACGAGGCAGCCGGTGAACACCACCTGGATGATCGCGAACATCACCAGCAGTGGCATGGTCTTCTCGGCGGTCTTCACCAGCGAGGAGATGACCAGGCCGAACATCATCGAGGTGAAGCCCAGCGCCATGATCGGCAGGGACAGCTCGATGAGCGTGAGGTTGCCGAGGACCAGGCCCTCCTCGGGGATCTCCCGGCTGGTGAAGCCGATGACACCGACCATCAGGCCCTGGAACAGGGTGATCATGCCGAGCACGAACACCTTGGACATCAGGTACGCCGAGCGGGACAGGCCGGTGGCGCGTTCCCGCTCGTAAATGACCCGTTCCTTGATCAGCTCGCGGACGGAGTTGGCGGCGCCGGCGAAGCAGGCGCCGACCGCGAGGATCAGCAGGACCGTGGTGGCCGTGCCGTTGGGGATGATGCGGCCCGCCGCGTTGGGCTGGTTGGGCAGCAGGCTGTTGCCCGGCTCGATGAGCAGGCTCACCGCGCCGAGCACGGCCGGCTGAATCACCATCAGGGCGAGGAAGAGCTTGTCGGAGGCGATGACCGAGACATAGCGGCGCACCAGCGTGCCCCACTGGGACATCCAGCCCTGCGGCTTCGGCGGCTTCATCGCCTGCATGGGCGGAACCTGTACGGACTGCGGCGCGACGGCGTCGATGTCCGCGGCGTACATCTGGTAGTGCTGCGAGCCCTTCCAGCGGCCCGCCCAGTCGTAGTCGCGGTAGTTCTCGAAGGCGGAGAAGACGTCGGCCCAGGTGTCGTAGCCGAAGAAGTTCAGGGCCTCCTCGGGTGGGCCGAAGTAGGCGACCGCGCCGCCCGGCGCCATCACCAGGAGCTTGTCGCACAGCGCCAGCTCGGCCACGGAGTGGGTGACGACGAGGACCGTGCGGCCGTCGTCGGCGAGGCCGCGCAGCAGCTGCATGACGTCGCGGTCCATGCCCGGGTCGAGGCCGGAGGTCGGCTCGTCCAGGAAGATCAACGACGGCTTGGTGAGCAGCTCCAGGGCCACGGATACGCGCTTGCGCTGGCCGCCGGAGAGAGAGGTGACCTTCTTCTCCTTGTGGATGTCCAGCTTCAGCTCGCGCAGCACCTCGTCGATGCGGGCCTCGCGCTCGGCGCCCGTGGTGTCGGCGGGGAAGCGCAGCTTGGCCGCGTACTTGAGGGCCTTCTTGACGGTCAGTTCCTTGTGCAGGATGTCGTCCTGCGGGACCAGACCGATGCGCTGGCGCAGCTCGGCGAACTGCTTGTACAGGTTCCGGTTGTCGTACAGGACGTCGCCCTGGTCGGCGGGCCGGTAGCCGGTCAGCGCCTTGAGCAGGGTCGACTTGCCGGAGCCGGACGGGCCGATGACCGCGACCAGCGACTTCTCCGGGACGCCGAAGGAGACGTCCTTGAGGATCTGCTTGCCGCCGTCGACCGTGACGGTCAGGTGCCGGGCCGAGAAGGAGATCTCACCGGTGTCGACGAACTCCTCGAGGCGGTCGCCGACCAGGCGGAACGTGGAGTGGCCGACGCCGACGATGTCGTTCGGGCCGAGCAGCGTGGAGCCGCCCTTGGCGATCGGCATGCCGTTGACGTACGTGCCGTTGTGCGAGCCGAGGTCGCGGATCTCGTAGCGGCCGTCCGGCGTGGCGTGGAACTCGGCGTGGTGCCGGGAGACCTGGAGGTCGGAGACGACCAGTTCGTTCTCCAGGGCACGGCCGATGCGCATCACTCGGCCGAGCGAGAACTGGTGGAACGTGGTCGGGCTGCGATCGCCGTAGACCGGCGGCGCCCCCGCGCCACCACCGGGACCCTGTTGCGGCGGGATGTGCGCGGCGTGCTGCGGCGCGGCCTGCTGCGGCTGCTGCCAGTCGGCCTGCGGGACCTGCTGCTGCGGTGCCTGCGGCGCCTGTTGGGCCGGCGCCCAGCCGGGGTTCGCGCCCTGTGCCGCGTACGGCTGCTGGGGCTGAGCCTGCGGCGAGGCGACGGACGCCGCCGCGCCGGAGACGTTCACGCGCGGTCCGTCGGTCGCGTTGCCGAGGTGCACGGCCGAGCCGGCGCCGATCTCCAGCTGATGGATCCGCTGACCCTGCACGAACGTGCCGTTGGTGCTGCCGTGGTCCTCGATGACCCAACTGCGGCCATTCCAGCTGATCGTGGCGTGACGCCAGGACACCCTGGCGTCGTCGAGCACGATGTCCCCCTGCGGATCGCGTCCGAGGGTGTATGGCCTGGACGCATCGAGCGTCCAGGTCCGTCCGTTCAATTCCAGTACGAGTTCCGGCACTCCATGCCCCACTGAGTAGTCCCCCGAGTTACCCCCATCACAGGGAGTCTAGGGATGTCGAACATCGTCGGGAACTATTTCAGGCTCCGCCCCCTGACCGAAAGTCGGGCCTTGTGAAGACCACGCACACGCGCTTCGACTGGTTCCGTTGACGGGGTTGAAACCGGCCCGGAGAGTGGTAATCCACGCGAGGGGGACATGCGCGGCGACCCGGCCGCGCCGCGGATCGGGGGGTCTGCCATGAGTGCGTCCATGAGCGTCGAGACCGCGAAGCACGGTACGAGGCTGCCGTGGGGGGACATCCTGCTGTCCGCGATCGCCTCTGTGAGCTGGGCGTTGATCGGTATGGCCGGCACGGCGGCGCTCGGCCTGCATCTGCTGGAGGCGGACACGGCGGGCTCGTTGGGGCCGATGACCGCGGCGGTGGTGGCTCTTGGGGCGGGTGGTTCGGTCACACCGTCCGGGGATGTGTCGGCGTTCGGGTTGACGGGCGCGGAGGCGGCGACCGCCATCGAGATCACGCCACTGGGTGTCAGCCTCGTCGGCGCGCTGCTGTTGTCGTGGTTCTTCTTACGGTCCCTGCGGGCGGCCGGAGTTGTGATAGCGCCGTCCGAACTCCTCGCGCGTGCGGGGGCGGTGGTCGCGATGTTCGTGGCGATGCTGGGCGGGCTGGCCTGGGCGGGGCACGACGTCATCACGATCGACGGGAGCTCACTGGGGCTCGACGACCTGCCCGGCGGGGGTGGGGGCGGCGGCATCGAGATTCCCGGGGTGGGCGACATCGGGGACATCGAGGGGCTGCTGCCCGACCAGATCGGCGACCTCATCGACGCGCAGGCCGCGGTCGGCTTCACCGTCGACACCGCGCCCACGCTGCTGGGCGGGCTGGGCTGGTCGGCCGGGGTCCTGCTGATCGCGCTGCTCGCCTCGCGCCGCACGCCGCTGCCGCGCGGCTGGGAGGCCGTGCACCGTGTCGTACGGCCGGCCGCGTCCGCCCTCGTCACGGTGCTGCTGGTGGCGGTGGCCGCGGGGTTCGCCGCCGCGGCGTACGCGGCGATCGGCGACGACCATCCGAAGCGGATCGCCGGAGCGGCGCTGCTGGGCGCGCCGAACGGGGTGTGGCTGGGGATTCCGATCGGTCTGTTCGTGCCGTGGGACGGCAAGGCGACCGGCGAACTGATCCGACTGCTCCCCGACCCGCTGGACGACCTCCTGAGCCCCGGCACCGACCAGAACGTCACGCTGGGGCGGCTGGCCGACCTGGACGGACGGGTGTGGCTGCTGGGGGTAGCGGCGGCGCTGATGATGCTGCTGGCGGGGGTGCTGATGGCTGTGCGGACGCCTGTTGGGGTTGTGAGGGGCGAGGCTGGGGGCGCTTCGGGTGCTGGGGATTCGGCGGGTGCGGGGTCCTGGGGCAGGGCAGGTGCCGAGTCCAGCGGTGTGGCGGGTGTGGGCGGGGATGCCGGGTCCGGGGCCGCTGTGGGCGCGAGGGCCGGTTCCGGAGGCGTACGGGATCCTGGTGCCCTCGGTTTCGCGGGGCGGTGTGCTGTGCGGCTCGGGGTCGCGACCGCGTTGACGCTGCCGCTGCTCGCCTGGCTGACGGAGGTGTCCGTGGACGCCTCGCTGTCCGTGCTCGGCTTCGACGCGCTCGGCGCCGGGATCGACCTGCGCGGGAACCTCGGCATGGCGCTGCTGCTCGGCGCGGTGTGGGGCGCGGGCGCGGGGGCCGCCGGGGCGCTGCTCGCCCGTGCGACCGGGGCGGCGGGGCAGCGGGCGGCACCACTGGCGCTGGGTGCGGTGGCGTGGGCGCGGCCGGGCGGAGGGCCGGTGGCTGGGGGTGCCGGGGGGGCGCCGTTCGAGGGCGAGGCGGGTGCGCCGTATGCCCGGGACAGCGGGGGGCCATATGCCGGCGAGGCGGGTGGGCCGTACGCCCGGGGAAGCCGAGAGCCACATGCCGACCAAGCTGGGGGTCCGTACGCTCCGGACAGCGGAGGACCATATGCCGGCGAGGCAGGAGCGCCGTACGCCGGCCAGGCGGAGAGGCACAGGTATGTCGGTGAGCCCGGGGAGCAGCGCGCCGGTGAGGCCGGTCCGTACGCCCCCAACGCGCCGTACCGTCCGCCGAACCCGGCCACCAATCCGTATCTGCGGGTTCCGGAGGAGCTGAGGGAGCCGGAGGAGCTGAGGGAGCCGGAGGATGCGCGGCCGCCCGGTGCAGGGCCGGGGCCGGGAGGTGCGCGAGCGCCTCAAGACCGGCCGCCCGCTGCGAGGCGGCCCGGTGAGGAAGCGGGGTCGGAGGAGGACAAGCGGGCGTCCGACCAGGCGCGGCGGCCCGGTGGCCCCCCGCCGCCCGGTGACGACGTGTACGGCGCGCCCACGGTGGCCCGGCCGATCGGGCCGCCACCTCGGTCGTACCGGAAGTCCCCCAGGTCACGGCCCGGAGACCGGCCGTCGGGCGACGACGGGCCTCCTCCCCCGCCCCCACCGCCACCACCGCCTCCGCCGGGCAGGCCGAAGGGGCGGCGGTGATCGGCGCGGGGCGGCGAGCCGAGGCCGCGACAGGTGCCGTATGTGTCGCATGTGCCGTGGGAGTCGACCGGCCCCAGCGCGGAGAGGATGTGGCCCGTTGGTAAGGTCCGCGTCACCGGCCTGACGCCCAGTGTTCCGTGTCCGCCAGACGGACCACAGGGGCGCAAGGCACTGCGTGCCGGATACGGTGGGAACACCATGAGCGCATCGCAGACCTCGTCCTCCGACGCCCCTACTCTCCTCGTCAAGATCTTCGGCAAGGACAGGCCAGGGATCACGGCCGGCCTCTTCGACACCCTCGCCGCCTACTCCGTCGACGTGGTCGACATCGAGCAGGTCGTCACCCGTGGCCGGATGGTGCTGTGCGTGCTCGTGACCGAGCCGCCGCGCGGACTGGAGGGGGATCTGCGGGCGACCGTCCACAGCTGGGCGGAGTCGATCAAGATGCAGGCCGAGATCATCTCCGGCCGCGGCGACAACCGGCCGCGCGGACTCGGACGCTCCCTGGTGACCGTGCTCGGGCATCCGCTCACCGCGGACGCCACGGCGGCCATCGCGGGCAGGATCACCAAGGTCGGCGGCAACATCGACCGTATCTTCCGGCTCGCCAAGTACCCGGTGACGGCGGTGGAGTTCGCGGTGTCCGGCGTGGAGACCGAGCCGCTGCGCACCGCCCTGGTGACCGACGCGGCGGCGCTCGGCGTGGACGTCGCGGTCGTCGCGGCCGGACTGCACCGGCGCGCGCAGCGCCTGGTCGTCATGGACGTGGACTCGACGCTCATCCAGGACGAGGTGATCGAGCTCTTCGCCGCGCACGCCGGCTGTGAGGACAAGGTCGCCGAGGTGACGGCGGCCGCGATGCGCGGGGAGCTGGACTTCGAGCAGTCGCTGCACGCGCGCGTGGCGCTGCTGCAGGGGCTGGACGCCTCGGTGGTGGACAAGGTGCGCAGCGAGGTGCGGCTGACGCCGGGCGCGCGCACGCTGATCCGCACGCTGAAGCGGCTCGGCTACCAGGTGGGGGTCGTCTCGGGCGGCTTCACCCAGGTCACGGACGATCTGAAGGAGCGGCTCGGGCTGGACTTCGCCCATGCCAACACGCTGGAGATCGTCGACGGGAAGCTCACCGGCAGGGTCACCGGCGAGATCGTGGACCGGGCGGGCAAGGCGCGGCTGCTGCGCCGGTTCGCCGCGGAGGCGGGTGTGCCGCTCGCCCAGACGGTGGCGATCGGCGACGGCGCCAACGATCTGGACATGCTCAACGCGGCGGGTCTCGGGGTCGCCTTCAATGCCAAGCCTGTGGTGCGGGAGGCCGCGCACACGGCGGTGAACGTGCCGTTCCTGGACACGGTCCTGTACCTGCTGGGCGTGACCCGCGAAGAGGTCGAGGCGGCGGACGCGCACGACGAGGACTGAGCAGTATCGCGGATCCGGCCGCGGGGCCGGGAATCGCACGGCGAAGGTCCAGCCGTGTCGCGGACCGAGCCGCGGGCCGGGAAGCGCACCGCGAAGGCCGGGCCGCCGCGCACGATGAAGGGCCCGGCACCGCTGCGGCGCCGGGCCCTGTGCGTGGGTCGGGTCAGTCGGACGGCGCCCAGTAGTCGAGCAGGGTGGCCGCGCCCGGCTCCAGGGTCTTCCAGGAGCCCTCGAAGGACAGGACGGCGAAGGCGGCGGTCGGGAAGCCGCGGCGGCTCATCCGCTCACGGGCCTCCTCATCGGCCGAGCCGGCCAGGATGTCGGCGAGCCCCTGTACACCGGGGTTGTGCCCGATGAGAAGGATGTTCTGCGCGTCGTCGGAGGTTTCGTTGAGCACGGCGATCAGCTCGCCGGGCGAGGCCTCGTAGATCCGCTCCTCGTAGACGGTCTTCGGCCGCTGCGGGAATTCCTGGACGGCGAGCTTCCAGGTCTCGCGCGTTCGGGTCGCGGTGGAGCACAGGGCCAGGTCGAAGGAGAGGCCGGTGTCGGCCAGCCTCCGTCCGGCCTCTGCCGCGTCTTTTCGGCCCCGATCGGCGAGCGGCCGCTCGTGGTCGGTCACCTGTGGCCAGTCGGCCTTCGCATGCCGGAAAAGGACAATCCTGCGGGGTTCTGCGACGCTCATGGGATCCAGCTTCGCATGAAACAGGCCATGGGGCGCAGGGAGTTGACGGGGCGGCTCCGAGGGTGTTCAGCGCGTTATCAGCTGCTGCACGCGCTCGAGGAGATGGGTGACGGCGGGGTCACCGGAGGCCGCCTGCGCGTCCGTCGGGTTCAGGATCAGGGCCAACAGCACGATGAAGGCGAGCGTGGGCAGTGCGAGGGCCCACCAGGGCAGCCGGATGTCGACGCCGCCCCGGGGCGCCGGGTGGGGCCGGGTGGGGATGTGGGCCGACATGGACGCCTCCGCTGGTCTTCGATGCCGCGTGGTCCGCTTCCCGCGGTCACATCTCGAAGCTACGGAATCCTGAGCCCTCAACCCATCCGGTGATCCACCCAGTTGACCCTGACACTCGCCCCCTAGGGGATGGTGGGGCTAGCCCCACCCGGAGGAGGAGATCCGGTCAGGGCGAGGCGATCGTCGCGATGATGGCGATGATCACGAAGATGGCGAAGAACGAGCCGAAGACGAGCAGCATCTTCTTCTGGCCGTTCTGGGGGTTCGGGTCGAGCACTGGCATACGGCAAGTCTCGCACCCGTCGTCCGCCCCGGAATCCCCGGGGTCCCGCACCGGAATCCCCGGGGTGAGGCCGACCGGGCCCGGGGAGGGCTCAGCGGGCCGCCTCGTCCTCCACCGTGCGGCTGCGGCCCGCGAGGACACCCACCACCATCTGCGGGATCATCAGACCGGTCATGAGGGCGATCGGCAGGCCCCAGCCGCCGCTGTGCTGGTAGAGCACGCCGACCAGGAGCGGGCCGGGGATGGAGATCAGATAGCCGGTGCTCTGCGCGAAGGCCGACAGCTGGGCGACGCCCGTGCCGGTCCTGGCCCGCATCCCGACCATCGTGAGGGCCAGCGGGAAGGCGCAGTTGGAGACGCCGAGCAGCACGGCCCAGGCCCAGGCGCCGCCGGCCGGCGCGAAGTACAGGCCGGCGTATCCGGCGAGACCGCAGACGCCGAGCGCGATCACGATCGGCCCCTGGTTCGGCAGCCGGGTGGCGACGCGCGGGATGACGAAGGCCAGCGGCACGCCCATCACCATGGTGACGGCGAGCAGCAGCCCGGCCGTGCTCGCGGGCACTCCGGCGTCCCGGAAGATCTGCGCCATCCAGCCCATGGTGATGTAGGCGGCGGTGGCCTGGAGTCCGAAGAAGACAGCGAGGGCCCAGGCGATACGGCTGCGGGTGATCCGCACGGCGGCCGTCGGCTCCTCACGCGCGGGCTCCTCCCGCGAGGCGGCGGCCTGGGCGGTGCCCCGCTCCCGGACGAGCGGGATCCACGGCACCACGGCCACCGCCGCCAGGAGCGCCCACATCGCGAGCCCGGACTGCCAGCTGCCGCCCAGCGCCTCGGTCATCGGTACGGTCACCGCCGCCGCGGCCGAGGTGCCGAGGGCGAGCGCCATCGAGTACAGGCCGGTCATGGAACCGACCCGGTCCGGGAACCAGCGCTTGACGATGACCGGCATCAGGACGTTGCTGACCGCGATGCCCATGAGCGCGAGGGCACTGGCGGCCAGGAAGCCTGCCGTACTGCCCGCGTACGGCCGTATGAGCAGGCCGGCCGAGATGGCGGCCATGCCCGCGCACACCACCGCGCCCGGCCCGAAGCGGCGGGCCAGCCGGGGGGCCATGCCGCCGAAGAGGGCGAAACAGAGCGGGGGTACGGAGGTGAGGAGTCCGGCCACGCTGCCGCTCATGCCGAGCCCGTCGCGGACCTCTTCCAGGAGGGCGCCCAGGCTGGTGATGGCGGGGCGGAGGTTGACGGCGGACAGCATGATGCCGACGACGACCAGGCGGGTCGCCCACGCGCGCGAGGGCGACCCCGTGGACACAGTGGCTCCTTCGGAGTCGCTCGCGGACGGACTGCGTACCTTCGTGGACTTCGTCGTCCGGGTTCCCTGATGTGCCATGTCGCCCATCATAGAATCATGGGATGATTGGTGGTTCACTTCCAGGCCGCTCGCTCCGGCCCCGCCCGTGCGAAGGTGTGTCATGCCCCTGAGTCATCCCCGCCGTTCGGCGCTGTCCGAGCAGGTCATCGCCGCGTTGCGCCACCAGATCACCTCGGGCGAGTGGCCGGTCGGATCCCGGATCCCGACGGAACCCGAGCTGGTCGAGCAGCTCGGTGTCGCCCGCAACACCGTTCGCGAGGCCGTCCGCGCGCTCGCCCACAACGGTCTGCTGGACATCCGCCAGGGCTCCGGCACATATGTCGTGGCGACGAGCGAGCTGGCGGGCGTGATGCAGCGCCGCTTCGCCGGCGCGGACCCGCGGCACATCGCGGAACTGCGCTCCACGCTGGAGTCTGCCGCCGCCAGGCTGGCCGCCCAGCGGCGCACCGAGAAGGACCTCAAGCAGCTCGACGCGCTCCTCGTACGGCGTGAGGAGGCGTGGGAGTCGGGCGACGCGGAGGCGTTCGTGACGGCGGACGCGACCTTCCACCTGGCGGTCGTGGCCGCGTCGCACAACGACGTGATGACCGCGATGTACGCGGACCTGAGCGAGGTGCTGCGGGACTGGCTGCGCGATGACATCGGCCAGGAGCTGACGCCCGAGACGCACATGGACCACACGCGGCTCGTCGACGCGATCCGCACGGGCGACGCGGCGGCGGCCGCCGAGGAGGCCGCCAGCTATCCGTTCCTGTGCCGCCCGGGCCGGTTCAACGCCCCTTCCGGTGGCTGATCCACACAGAGCGGACCTCTTTCCAGCAGCGGCCGGTCAGCCGCACGGTCTGCGCGGGCCCGGCCTCGACCGGGGCCCCGTCGCTGTCGACGTCCCACCAGCGTTCGCACTCGATGTGCAGGCTGACGTGGTCGGGCTGCGGATAGGGGTTGTGGCAGTACGCCGTCACCTGCGAGCCGGTGACGCGGCTGCGGCACCAGGCACCGAACAGCTCCGGTGAGGGGGCTTTGCGTACGTCCACGCGCGCGTGCGGTATCGCCTCGTGGGGCAGGCACAGTGCGAGAGAGAGGGCGACGGTCGCTGAGGCCAGGCTGCGGGACGTGCGCACAAGGGGACCTCCTCGGCCGTGCTGGGGAGGGAAGCGCGTGAGGAACGCCTATTCCAGAGTGCGCAGTTGTGGCCCCCGCCCGCCCGGCCGAATAGGCCGAACGAGTGAGCGGTGAGGGCCCGCGCCCTTTCGGACGCGGGCCCTCACTCTCGGTCGAGCCACAGCGGCGGCGTCACGCACCGATCGCGTGCAGACCGCCGTCCACATGGATGATCTCGCCCGTGGTCTTCGGGAACCAGTCGCTCAGCAGGGCGACGACACCGCGACCGGCCGGCTCGGGGTCCTTGAGGTCCCACTCGAGGGGGGCGCGGGTGTCCCACACGGAGGCCAGCTCCGCGAAGCCCGGGATGGACTTGGCGGCCATCGAGCCGATCGGACCCGCGGAGATGAGGTTGCAGCGGATGTTCTGCTTGCCCAGGTCGCGCGCCATGTAGCGGCTGGTCGCCTCCAGGGCGGCCTTGGCGGGACCCATCCAGTCGTACTGCGGCCAGGCGTACTGCGCGTCGAAGGTGAGGCCGACGACCGAGCCGCCGTTCTGCATCAGCGGCAGGCACGCCATGGTCAGCGACTTCAGGGAGTACGCCGAGACGTGCATGGCGGTGGCGACGGACTCGAACGGCGTGTTGAGGAAGTTGCCGCCGAGGGCGTCCTGCGGGGCGAAGCCGATGGAGTGGACGACACCGTCCAGGCCACCCAGTTCCTCGCCGACGATGTCGGCCAGCCGCCCGAGGTGCTCGTCATTGGTGACGTCGAGCTCGATGACCTTGGTGGGCTTGGGGAGCTTCTTGGCGATGCGCTCGGTCAGCGTGGGCCGCGGGAAGGCGGTCAGGATGATCTCGGCGCCCTGCTCCTGGGCCAGCTTGGCGGTGTGGAAGGCGATGGAGGACTCCATCAGCACACCGGTGATCAGGACGCGCTTGCCCTCGAGGATTCCGCTCATGGTTCAGTGACCCATTCCCAGTCCGCCGTCTACGGGGATGACGGCTCCAGTGATGTACGAGGCGTCGTCCGACGCGAGAAACCGCACCGTCGCGGCGATCTCGTCCGGCTGCGCATACCGGCCGAGCGGCACCTGGGACACGATGCCCGCACGCTGCTCGTCGGTGAGCGCCTTGGTCATGTCGGTGTCGACGAAGCCGGGGGCGACGACGTTGAAGGTGATGTTGCGCGAGCCCAGTTCACGGGCGAGGGAGCGCGCGAAGCCGACCAGGGCGGCCTTGGAGGCGGCGTAGTTGGACTGGCCGGGCGAGCCGTACAGCCCGACGACCGACGAGATCAGCACGACGCGGCCCTTCTTGGCGCGCAGCATGCCGCGGTTGGCGCGCTTGACGACCCGGAAGGTGCCGGTGAGGTTGGTGTCGATGACCGAGGTGAAGTCCTCCTCGGACATGCGCATCAGGAGCTGGTCCTTGGTGACGCCGGCGTTGGCGATCAGCACCTCGACGGGGCCGTGCTCGGCCTCGATCTCCTTGTAGGCCTGCTCCACCTGCTCGGGGTCGGTGATGTCGCACTTGACTGCGAGGAAGCCGGCCGGCGGCTCACCCGAGCGGTATGTGATCGCGACCTTGTCGCCGGCGTCGGCGAAAGCGCGGGCGATGGCGAGGCCGATGCCCCGGTTGCCTCCGGTGACGAGAACCGAGCGGCTCAACGGATCACCCTTTCGATAGCGGTCTGGCACACCCGCCCAGCACCTGGATGACAGGCGGCTTCCTCGAAAACCTATCGGTCCGGGGCCACGCGCGGACAATCGGGCACCCACAGTGGCTTACGGCACTCACTGTCGGATCCCTACAGAAAGATGCGGGCTCCGGACGCAAACGTGTGGTCCGCGGACCCGCCCGCGCGACATGATCGGGGCAACCACAGGTCATGACAACAGGGAGAGACCGCGGTGCCTCATACCATCGACGACGCCTTTACGGCACTTCCCCTACGCGCCTTGGCGGACGCCGCGCTCGCACGCGCGCGTGCGCTGGGCGCCGAGCACGCGGACTTCCGGTTCGAGCGGGTGCGCAGCGCGTCCTGGCGCCTCAGGGACGCCAAGCCCTCCGGTTCGTCGGACACCACCGACCTCGGGTACGCGGTGCGGGTCGTGCACGGCGGGACGTGGGGATTCGCGTCCGGGGTGGACCTGACCCTCGACGCCGCCGCCAAGGTCGCCTCGCAGGCGATCCAGATGGCCAAGCTCTCGGCTCAGGTGATCAAGGCCGCCGGGTCCGACGAGCGGGTGGAACTCGCCCACGAGCCCGTGCACGCCGAGAAGACATGGATCTCGTCGTACGAGATCGATCCGTTCACCGTCCCCGACGAGGAGAAGTCGGGGCTGCTGGCGCAGTGGAGCGAACGGCTGCTGGCGGCCGACGGCGTCAACCACGTCGACGCCTCGCTGCTCACCGTCCACGAGAACAAGTTCTATGCCGACACCGCCGGGACCGTGACCACGCAGCAGCGGGTGCGGCTGCATCCGTCGCTGACCGCCGTGTCGGTCGACGAGTCGAGCGGCGAGTTCGACTCCATGCGGACCATCGCGCCGCCCGTCGGGCGCGGCTGGGAGTACCTGACCGGCACGGGCTGGGACTGGGACGCCGAGCTGATGCGGATCCCGGAACTGCTCGCCGAGAAGATGCGGGCGCCGAGCGTCGAGCCGGGCCTGTACGACCTCGTCGTCGACCCGTCCAACCTGTGGCTGACCATCCACGAGTCCATCGGCCACGCCACCGAGCTGGACCGGGCGCTCGGCTACGAGGCCGCCTACGCCGGTACCTCCTTCGCCACCTTCGACCAGCTGGGCAAGCTGAGGTACGGCTCCGAGCTGATGAACGTCACCGGTGACCGCACCGCCGAGCACGGCCTGGCGACCATCGGGTACGACGACGAGGGCGTCGAGGGCCAGTCCTGGGACCTGGTGAGGAACGGCACGCTGGTCGGCTACCAGCTGGACCGGCGGATCGCGAGGCTGACCGGGTTCGAGCGGTCCAACGGGTGCGCGTTCGCCGACTCCCCCGGCCATGTGCCCGTGCAGCGCATGGCCAACGTGTCGCTGCGGCCGGATCCGGCGGGGATGTCGACCGAGGACCTGATCGGGGGCGTGGAGCGCGGGATCTACGTCGTCGGCGACCGGTCCTGGTCGATCGACATGCAGCGCTACAACTTCCAGTTCACCGGGCAGCGGTTCTTCAAGATCGAGAACGGGCGGATCGCCGGGCAGCTGCGGGACGTGGCCTACCAGGCGACGACCACCGACTTCTGGGGGTCCATGGCGGCCGTCGGCGGTCCGCAGACCTACGTCCTGGGCGGCGCCTTCAACTGCGGCAAGGCCCAGCCCGGCCAGGTGGCCGCGGTCTCGCACGGCTGCCCGTCCGCCCTCTTCAAGGGCGTCAACATTCTCAACACCACGCAGGAGGCGGGTCGATGAGTCCTCGTACGAACAAGCCGCACGAGATCGTCGAGCGCGCCCTCGAACTGTCCCGGGCCGACGGCTGTGTGGTGATCGCCGACGAGCAGTCGACCGCGAACCTGCGCTGGGCGGGCAACGCGCTCACCACGAACGGCGTCACGCGCGGCCGTACCCTCACCGTGATCGCGACCGTCGACGGCAAGGAGGGCACGGCCTCCGGTGTCGTCACGCGCTCGGCCGTGACCGCCGACGAGCTGGAGCCCCTGGTGCGGGCCGCGGAGGCCGCCGCGCGCAGTGCCGGACCCGCCGAGGACTCGCGGCCGCTGGTGACAGGCGTACCGGCGGCGCCCGACTTCACGGACGCGCCGGCCGAGACCTCGTCCGCCGTGTTCGCGGACTTCGCGCCGGCGCTCGGTGAGGCGTTCGCACGCGCGCGTGCGGGCGGTCGCGAGCTGTACGGCTTCGCCAACCACGAGGTGGTCTCCAGCTACCTCGGTACGTCTACGGGGCTGCGCCTGCGGCACGACCAGCCCAACGGGACGCTGGAGCTGAACGCCAAGTCGCCGGACCGTACGCGGTCGGCATGGGCGGGCCGGTCCACCCGGGACTTCAAGGACGTCGATCCGGCGGCGCTGGACGCGGAGCTCGCCGTACGCCTCGGCTGGGCCGAGCGCCGGATCGCGCTGCCCGCCGGGCGGTACGAGACCCTGCTGCCGCCGAGCGCCGTCGCGGACCTGCTGATCTACCAGATGTGGTCGGCGTCGGGCCGGGACGCGGCCGAGGGCCGCACGGTGTTCTCCAAGCCGGGCGGCGGCACCCGCGTGGGCGACAAGCTCACCGACCTGCCGCTGACCTTGCGCAGCGACCCGAACGAGCCGGGCCTGGAGTCCGCGCCCTTCGTGCTCGTGCACTCCTCCGGCGGCGATCAGTCGGTGTTCGACAACGGGCTGCCGCTGACGGCCATCGAGTGGATGCGCGAGGGCGAGCTGAGCAATCTGCTGACCAGCCGGCACAGCGCGGACCTGACCGGGCTGCCGGTGGCGCCGGGGATCGACAACCTGATCCTGGACGGGGGCGAGGACCGCTCCCTGGAGGAGATGGTCGCGAGCACCGAGCGCGGGCTGCTGCTGACCTGCCTGTGGTACATCCGCGAGGTCGACCCGGCGACGCTGCTGCTGACGGGCCTGACCCGGGACGGCGTCTATCTCGTGGAGAACGGCGAGGTGACCGGCGAGGTCACCAACTTCCGGTTCAACGAGTCGCCGGTCGACCTGCTGGGCCGGGCCACGGAGGCCGGGCGCACGGAAAAGACGCTGCCCAGGGAGTGGAGCGACTGGTTCACCAGGGCTGCGATGCCGGCCCTGAGGGTGCCGGACTTCAATATGAGCTCTGTCAGCCAGGGCGTATAACCTCGTACCTGATTACGAGGCCCACTCAAGGAGATACGAGAACCGTGACGGACATCGTCGACGAGCTGAAGTGGCGCGGGCTGTTCGCCCTGTCCACTGACGAGGACGCTTTGCGCAAGGCGCTCGCGGACGGTCCCGTCACGTTCTATTGCGGGTTCGACCCGACGGCGGCCAGTCTGCACGTCGGCCACCTGGTGCAGGTCCTCACCATGCGCCGGCTCCAGCAGGCGGGCCTGCGTCCGCTGGCCCTGGTGGGCGGGGCGACCGGCCAGATCGGCGACCCGCGCCCCACGGCGGAGCGCACGCTGAACGACCCGGAGACGGTCGCGAACTGGGTGACCCGGCTGCGTGCGCAGATCGAGCCGTTCCTGTCCTTCGAGGGCGAGAACGCCGCGGTGATGGTGAACAACCTGGACTGGACGGCCGGTCTGTCGGCCATCGAGTTCCTGCGGGACATCGGCAAGCACTTCCGCGTCAACAAGATGCTGACGAAGGACTCGGTCGCCCGGCGCCTGGAGTCCGAAGAAGGCATCAGCTACACGGAGTTCAGCTACCAGCTGCTCCAGGGCATGGACTTCCTGGAGCTGTACCGCCGGTACGGCTGCACGCTCCAGCAGGGCGGCAGCGACCAGTGGGGCAACCTCACGGCCGGCCTGGACCTGATCCACAAGCTGGAGCCGCACGCCGGCGTCCACGCTCTTGCCACCCCGCTGATGACCAAGGCGGACGGCACCAAGTTCGGCAAGACCGAGGGCGGGGCCGTCTGGCTCGACCCGGAGATGACGACGCCGTACGCGTTCTACCAGTTCTGGCTGAATGTGGACGACCGGGATATCTCGACGTACATGCGGATCCTGTCCTTCAAGTCCCGCGAGGAGCTGGAGGAGCTGGAGCGGCAGACCGAGGAGCGCCCCCAGGCCCGTGCCGCGCAGCGCGCGCTCGCGGAGGAGCTGACGACGCTGGTCCACGGCGCCGAGCAGACCGCCGCCGTGATCGCCGCGTCCAAGGCTCTGTTCGGGCAGGGCGAGCTGGTCGACCTGGACGAGAAGACGCTGGCCGCGGCCCTGTCCGAGGTGCCGCACATCCAGGTCGCCGGGCTCGGTCCGGTGGTCGACCTGTTCGCCGAGGTCGGCCTGGTGGCCAGCAAGTCGGCCGCGCGCCGCACGGTCAAGGAGGGCGGTGCCTACGTGAACAACGTGAAGGTCGCCGCGGAGGACTCCGTCCCCGCCAAGGAGGATCTGCTGCACGGGCGCTGGCTGGTGCTGCGCCGGGGCAAGAAGAACCTGGCGGCGGTCGAGGTCACGGGCGGCTGAGCGGGTACACCCGCTGCGCGGGCGTTCCGCCTGCGCGGATGTACGGAGGGGACGGTTTCCGGTGTCGGAGGCGTCCCCTCCGCCGTCCGTGCCGTCAGGCTCTCCGCCGGCTGCCCCGGACCGCCAGGTACGCCCGGTCGCCGAGGCCGACGAGGATGACCGCGGCCACGAGCTGGAAGGCGTGGCGCCACCAGTCGATGCCCGACGTCGCGTCGACACCGGCCGCCCGCGCGACCGCGTTGCCGCCAATGGCACCGAGCATGCCCAGGATGGTGGTCAGCCACAGCGGAATGTGCTGCTTGCCCGGGATGATGGCCTTGGCGACGAGACCGAGCACCAATCCCACGATGATCGCCCAAAACCAGCCCATGGCTGCCTCCTTGTACGACTCGTCTCGCCCCGTCTGTGCTCGTCCGAGTACCGCCCGTCTGAGCACTACACCCAGTCTCGGCCCGGTCGCGGTACGGCGCATGCCGGGCAGGGCCGTACAGGCAACGGCCGACGCCGTTCGTCCAGGCTGGGGGCGCCCCGGTCTCGTGGACGGGTGAGGCGCGGCGTAACGTGGGAGCTGTCCGGGTCCCGTTCCCCGACCCGGGGCGGACCTGGTACGGGGCGGGGAGAGTCCGATGCGGGCGGATGGTGGAATGTGATGCGGAAGCAGCATGGCGGCGGCAACGCCCAGGTGTTCCGGATCACCGGGGCTCGGGCGGGCCTCCAGGAGGATGTACGCGGGCGGCAGCGGCGATACGTCATTTCGATGACCATCCGTACGCTGTCGGTGATCCTCGCGGCCACCCTGTGGAACGTCGAACGGCACGTCGCGATCGTCGCCCTGGTGCTGGGCGCGGTACTCCCCTACATCGCCGTGGTCGTCGCCAACGCGGGGCGGGAGAACGCGCCGTCGCTGCCGTCGACGTTCGTTACGGCGCCGACGCCGCCGATGATCGAGCCGCCGCACGCGGAGGACGCTTTCGCAAAAGAGGACGGTTTCACGCAAGAGGAGCGGCTCGCGGAACCCGTCCCGGAGGACGTCGTCGCCGATCCCGCACCGGGCGCGGCGAACGGGTCGCGCGACCGGGCGTGATCATGGCGCGTCCCTCGCGGATGCGCCCCTGCCGGGAGTCAGGCCTGCACCAAGCTCAAGAAAAGCTCAGATCAATCATGTTGTTCCAGTGCCGGGCGACGGGTTACCCGTGACATACTTCGTAGGCGCTCCGCATCCCCCGTCGGAGCGACGGACCGACGCCGGGCAGCTCCCCCCGTGGCTGCTCGGCGTCGCCTTGTTTGTGGACCTGTGAGACGAACCTGTGAGTGACGAGACCCCGATCTGTTCCGCGAAGGGCTGCCGTGCCGACGCCGTGTGGGTGCTGGCGTGGAACAACCCGAAGATCCATACGCCGGAGCGGCGCAAGACGTGGCTGGCGTGTGAGGAGCACCGGGAGCATCTGTCCCAGTTCCTCGGTGTGCGGGGGTTCCTGAAGGACGTCGTGAAGCTTGAGGACTGGGAAGCGCCCGAGAACTCCTAGGGCCTGTCCGGCGGACAGGCCCTAGCCGCCGATGGCGGACATCGGCCGGTCCGGCTGGACGAACGACGGGTCGTCCAGTCCCGCGCCCGCCTTCTTGCCCCACATGGCCAGGCGCCAGATGCGGGCGATCTCCTCGTCGGGGGCGCCGGAGCGCAGCGCGGCGCGCAGGTCCGTTTCCTCCGTCGCGAACAGGCACGTGCGTACCTGCCCGTCGGCCGTCAGGCGGGTGCGGTCGCAGGCCGCGCAGAAGGGGCGGGTGACGGAGGCGATGACGCCGACGCGGTGCGGGCCGCCGTCGACTGTCCAGCGCTCGGCGGGGGCCGATCCGCGCTCGTCGGAGCCCTCGGGGGTGAGCTCGAAGCGGGTGCGCAGGGAGGCGAGGATGTCGCCGGCGGTGATCATGCCCTCGCGCTTCCAGCCGTGCTGGGCGTCCAGGGGCATCTGCTCGATGAAGCGCAGTTCGTAGTCGTGCTCCACCGCCCAGGCCAGCAGGTCCGGGGCCTCGTCCTCGTTCAGCCCGGGCATCAGGACGGAGTTGACCTTGACCGGGGTCAGGCCCGCGTCCCGGGCGGCGTGCAGGCCCTCGATGACGTCCTTGTGGCGGTCCCGGCGGGTGAGGGTCTTGAAGACGTCCGGGCGGAGGGTGTCCAGGGAGACGTTGACCCGGTCCAGCCCGGCCTCCTTCAGGGCCGTCGCCGTACGCCTGAGGCCGATGCCGTTGGTGGTGAGGGACATCTGGGGGCGCGGCTCCAGGGCGGCGACCCGCTCGACGATGCCGACCAGGCCGGGGCGCAGCAGCGGCTCGCCGCCGGTGAAGCGGACCTCCTTGATACCCAAGCTGGTGACGGCGATGTCGATGAGGCGCACGATCTCGTCGTCCGTGAGCAGGTCGGGCTTGGCCAGCCACTGCAGGCCCTCCTCGGGCATGCAGTAGGTGCACCGCAGGTTGCACCGGTCGGTCAGCGAGACCCTCAGGTCGGTGGCCACCCGGCCATAGGTGTCGATCAGCACGTGGGCCCCCTGCCTCGTCACGGACCAGATATTTTCCGTCAACTGCGAGCCTACGTGACGCCACTGACATCAACAGGGTTCGATCCCACGAGACAGGACGCGGCCGCGTCGTAGGGACCTACGACGCGGCCGCTCAGGGGGCGTACTCGGTGGGCTCTCAGTGCGCGGCTCAGTGCGCGCCGGTGCCGGTCAGGGACCGGACCTCCAGCTCCGCGTACTTGTCGGTGTCCGGCTCCTCCTTGGACAGGATGGTGCCGAGCCAGCCCATCAGGAAGCCGAACGGGATGGAGATGATGCCCGGGTTCTTCAGCGGGAACCAGGCGAAGTCGACGCCGGGGAACATCGCCTTGGGGTCGCCGGAGACGACGGGCGAGAACAGCACCAGGCCGACGGCGACGATGAGACCGCCGTAGATCGACCACAGGGCGCCCTGGGTGGTGAACCGCTTCCAGAACAGGCTGTAAAGGATTGTCGGCAGGTTGGCGGACGCCGCGACCGCGAAGGCGAGGGCGACGAGGCCTGCCACGTTCAGGTCGCGGGCGAGGGCGCCCAGGAGGATGGAGACGGCACCGATGCCGATGGTCGCCAGACGGGCCGCCCTGACCTCCTCCTTCTCAGTGGCCTGCCCCTTGCGGATGACGTTGGCGTAGATGTCGTGCGCGAAGGAGGACGACGAGGCGAGGGTGAGGCCGGCGACCACGGCGAGGATCGTCGCGAAGGCCACCGCCGAGATCGTGGCGAGCAGGATCGCGCCCCAGGCCGAGTCGACGCCGCCCAGGTGCAGGGCGAGCAGGGGCGCCGCCGTGTTGCCGGACGGGTTGGACGCGATGATCTCTTCCTGCGAGATCAGCGCCGCGGCGCCGAAGCCGAGCGCGATGGTCATCAGGTAGAAGCCGCCGATGATGCCGATCGCCCAGTTCACGGACTTCCGGGCGGCCTTGGCGTTGGGCACGGTGTAGAAGCGGATCAGGATGTGCGGCAGGCCCGCCGTGCCGAGCACCAGGGCGATGCCGAGGGAGATGAAGTCCAGCTTGGTGGTGCCGGTCGCGCCGTACTGGAGGCCGGGCTCCAGGAAGGCGGCGCCCTTGCCGCTGTTCTCGGCGGCCGTGCCCAGCAGGTCGGAGACGTTGAAGTTGAACTTCAGCAGCACCAGGAAGGTGATCAGGATGGTGCCGCCGATCAGCAGCACGGCCTTGACCATCTGGACCCAGGTGGTGCCCTTCATGCCGCCGATGGAGACGTACACGATCATCAGGACGCCGACGAGGGCGACGATGAGGATCTTGCCGGCGTCGGAGGTGATGCCGAGCAGCAGCGAGACGAGGACGCCCGCGCCCGCCATCTGGGCCAGCAGGTAGAAGATCGACACGACGATCGTGGAGGTGCCGGCGGCGGTACGGACCGGGCGCTGGCGCATGCGGTACGCCAGCACGTCACCCATGGTGTAGCGGCCGGAGTTCCGCAGCGGCTCGGCCACCAGGAGCAGGGCCACCAGCCAGGCGACCAGGAAGCCGATGGAGTACAGGAAGCCGTCGTATCCGAAGAGGGCGATGGCGCCCGCGATGCCGAGGAACGACGCGGCCGACATGTAGTCGCCGGAGACCGCGAGGCCGTTCTGGAAGGCGCTGAACTGGCGGCCACCGGCATAGAAGTCGGCGGCGTCCTTGGTCTGGCGGCCCGCCCAGACGGTGATGCCCAGCGTCGCCACGACGAACAGCCCGAAAAGGGTGATGATCAGCGGCCGGTGCTCGCTGGCCTCGTTCGCGGCGACAAAGGTCTGCAGTGCGGGGCTCATGCGCCGCCCTCCATTCGGGACTTGATGGCTTCGGCCTTGGGGTCGAGCTTCGCGGCGGCGTGCCGCGAGTACCACCAGGCGATGACGAATGTGGTGACGAACTGGGCGATACCCAGAACAAAGGCGACATTGATGTTGCCGAACAGCTTGGCGCCCATGAAGCCGCCCGCGTAGTTCGACAGCAGCACGTACAGCAGGTACCAGGCGATGAAGCCGATGGTCAGCGGGAAGGCGAAGGAGCGGAAGGAGCGGCGCAGTTCACCGAACTCCGCGCTCTGCTGCACCTCGTTGAACTCCTCGGGGGAAGGGAGTTTGTGTTGCTCTTTCGAGGGGGGCGGTGCGTCGGTAGCCACGGAGTCTCCTCCTGATTGCGGATGCGGTTGTTACGGAGATAGGGGGCGAGTGTCCTCGCGTTCCCTGCCCAAGGTCACGGCGGCGCGCGAGGACTGGTTCAACCCCCGGGGCTTCTTTCCCAACTCACTTCGAGTAAGTCATTGCTGGCCAGCGACTTCGAGAGATAGTTTCGGGCCTGCACCAAATCGTCATGTACCTGCCCGAGCACCACCTGTGTCTCGGGCAGGTCCCGTTTCCGGATGATGTGGAGACCCCATGGCTCATCTGCGTTCCAGACGTCGCCTCGCCCTCGCGGTACCGGTCGTTCTGTCGCTGACCGCCTCGCTCGGCTTCCTTCCCGCGGCGGCGTCGGCCGCTCCACGCGCGGAGAGTGCCGCACAGGCGGTGGACGCGCCCGCCCTGGCGTACGTCGTGAACACCAAGCTGGACCGCCGCACGATCAAGTCGGTGAAGAAGGCGGTCCCGGCGGCGGGCGGCACGGTGGTGGTCACGTACGAGAAGATAGGCGTGATCGTCGTCCACTCGTCGAACCCGGACTTCGCCAAGGAGATACGCGAGATACGCGGGGTGCAGTCGGCGGGTGCCACGCGCACCGCGCCGCTGACCGCCGCGGGGACCACGGACGAGGGCACGGCGCAGGTCCTGTCCAAGGAGCAGGCCGCCAAGGTCGCGAGCGCATCGGCCGCCACGCCCGACAGTGAGCCCCTGGAAGCCGACCAGTGGGACCTCCGTGCGATCGGCGCCGACAAGGCCGCGAAGATCAACCCGGGCAGCCGCAAGGTGACCGTCGCCGTGATCGACACCGGCGTCGACGACACCCACCCGGACATCGCACCGAACTTCTCCGCGTCCCAGTCGGCGAACTGCGACGGCGGTGTCGCCGACACCAGCGAGGGCGCCTGGCGGCCGTACACCGCGGAGGACTACCACGGCACCCACGTGGCCGGTGAGATCGCCGCGGCCCGCAACGGCATCGGCGTGGCCGGTGTCGCACCCGGGGTGAAGGTCTCGAGCATCAATGTGACCGACCCGAGCAACGGCCTCTTCTACCCGGAGAGCGTCGTGTGCGCCTTCGTGTTCGCCGCCGACCACGGCGTCGAGATCACGAACAACAGCTACTACGTTGACCCGTGGCTGTACAACTGCATGGACGACCCGGACCAGCGGGCCATCGTCGATGCCGTCAACAGGGCCCAGCTGTACGCGCAGAAGAAGGGCACGCTCAACCTGGCGTCGGCGGGCAACTCCAACCACGACCTGGACTCCGACGCGATCGTCGACGACTCCAGCCCCGACGACTCCACGCCGGTCGAGCGGACCATCGACCCGCACGAGTGCTTCGACGTGCCGACGCAGCTGCCGGGTGTGGTCACGGTCAGCGCGACGGGGGTGCAGAACCTCAAGTCGTACTACTCGACGTACGGCAAGGGCGTCATCGACGTCGCCGCACCGGGCGGCGACCGGCTCTACCAGATCCCGGACACGCCGTCGAAGAACGGCCGCATCCTGTCCACCATGCCGAACGGCGAGTACGGCTTCCTGCAGGGCACGTCGATGGCCTCGCCGCACGCCGCGGGCGTCGCCGCGCTGCTGAAGTCGAAGTACCCGAAGGCGTCCCCGGCCCAGCTGCAGGCGCTGCTCAAGGCGCAGGCGGACAACACCGCCTGCCCGGCGTCCTACGACCAGGACGGCGACGGCACGCAGGACGCGGTGTGCGAGGGCGGCAAGTATGTCAACGGGTTCTACGGGTACGGCATCGTCAACGCGCTCCGCGCGGTGAAGTGACGCGTGCCTCAGGGCACTTCGGACCCCAAGGACCTTCCGACCTCCCGCACGGTCACCGCGTACCACGAACGAACTGGAGACACTGACATATGACAGCGCCTCACCCGCGCTTCCGCCGCGCGCTCGCCGTCCCGCTCGGAATGACCATGGCGACAGCCCTGGCATTCCTGCCCAACGCCACGGCGACCGCGGCCGATGTGCCCGGCACCGTGAACGGCGTCACCGGCACCGTGAACGACGTCCTCGCCTCCGCGACGACGGCGGACGCGACCGCGCTCAGCTACGTCGTCAACGTCCGTCCCGGGCAAGGGCCTTCGGGGCAGGTGAAGAAGGCCATCGCCGACGCCGGCGGCACGATCGTGACGTCGTACGACCAAATAGGCGTGATCGTCGTCCACTCGTCGAACCCGGACTTCGCCAAGACCATCCGCAAGGTCCGTGGCGTCGAGTCGGCCGGCAACACCCGCAACGCGCCGCTGCCCGCGCAGTCGACGACCGACATGGGGACGCCGAAGGTGCTCTCCGCCAAGGAGGTGGCGAGCGCGCAGGCCGCCGACGGTGAGGACCCGTTGGAGCCGCTGCAGTGGGACCTGCCCGCGATCAAGGCGGACAAGGCCCATGAGAAGTCGCTCGGCAGCAGCAAGGTGACCGTCGCCGTGATCGACACCGGTGTCGACGACACGCACCCCGACATAGCGCCGAACTTCGACCGTGCCGCGTCCGTCAACTGTGTGACGGGCAAGCCGGACACGGCCGACGGGGCGTGGCGGCCGAGCGCGTCGGAGAGCCCGCACGGCACGCACGTGGCCGGTGAGATCGCGGCCGCCAAGAACGGCGTCGGCATGACGGGCGTCGCGCCCGGTGTGAAGGTCGCCGGCATCAAGGTGTCGACCACCGCCGGCTACTTCTACACCGAGGCCGTGGTCTGCGGCTTCATGTGGGCGGCCACGCACGGCGTCGACGTCACCAACAACAGCTATTACACCGACCCCTGGTACTTCAACTGCAAGAACGACCCGGACCAGAAGGCGCTCGTGGACGCCGTCGCCCGGGCCTCGCGGTACGCGGAGAAGAAGGGCGCGGTCAACGTCGCGGCGGCCGGCAACGAGAACTACGACTTCGCCGCCGACGAGATCACCGACCCGGTCTCGCCGAACGACGCCACCCCCGTGGAGCGGACCGTCGACCCGTCCGAGTGCGTCGACATACCGACCCAGCTGCCGGGTGTCGTGACGGTCGCGGCGACCGGCGCCAAGGGCATCAAGTCGTCGTTCTCCAACTACGGCCTCGGGATCGTGGACATCGCCGCGCCCGGCGGCGATTCGACGTCGTACCAGAAGCCGGAGCCACCGGCGACCAGCGGTCTGATCCTGGGCACGCTGCCGGGCGGCAAGTGGGGCTACATGGCCGGTACGTCGATGGCGAGCCCGCATGTCGCGGCCGTCGCCGCCCTGATCAAGTCGACGCACCCGTACGCCCCGCCGGCCGTGGTGAAGGCCCTGCTGTACGCCGAGGCCGACGGCACGCCGTGCACGGACCCGTACGACATCGACAGCGACGGCAAGATCGACGCGGTCTGCGAGGGGTCGAAGAACCGCAACGGCTTCTACGGCTGGGGCATGGCGGACGCGCTGGACGCGGTGACCAAGTAGGTCGGTCAACGCCGGTCCATATCTTGATTCGGTCAATGCCGCATAGTGCGGTCATGACTGATATCGAGTTCGCCTGGTCGGCGGTGGGCGGCGATCCCGCCCTTCTCCCCCGGGTGTCGACCGTGGTGCGGGAGGGCGCTCTTCAGGGGCGCCTTCCCGTACGGGAGTTGGCTCGGGCCTGTGTCGGCGCGTGTGCGCTGGCCGCAGCCGAGCTGGGCGCGCGGCGGGCCGGGCTCGCCGAGGTGCCCGGGGTGTGGGTGGACGACGGGGCCGTCGCTACGGCGTTCGTCAGTGAGCGGCATCTGCTCGTCGACGGGCGGGCGTCGGCCACCTTCGCGCCGCTGTCCCGTTTCTGGCGGACGGCGGACGGATGGGTGCGCACGCACGCGAACTATCCGCACCATCGGGCACGGCTGCTGGGCGCGTTGGGGGTGCCGGAGGGCACGGGGGCTGTGGCATCCGTCGAATGCGCGCTCGCCGAACGGTCCGCTCTGGAGGCCGAGGAGGCCGTGTACGCGGCCGGAGGCCTCGCCGTCGCCCTGCGTACACCCGAGGAATGGGCCGCGCAGGAGCAGGCGGCCGCGGTGGCCGGACGGCCGCTGGTGGAGCGCGGTCGGCTGGACTCCGCGCACGCGCGCGTGCTCGCGCCGATCGACGGCGACGGCGCTCCCCTGCTGCCCGCCGCCGGACTGCGCGTCCTGGACCTGACCCGGGTCATCGCGGGCCCGGTCGCCACCCGCACGCTCGCCCTGCTGGGCGCGGACGTGCTGCGCGTGGACTCCCCCCGGTTGCCCGAACTCCCCGACCAGCACGCCGACACGGGCTTCGGGAAGCGGTCGACGACCCTCGACCTCGTGGCCGACCGGCGTCTCTTCGAGGAACTGCTCGCGGCGGCGGACGTGGTCGTCACCGGGTACCGGCCGGGCGCGCTGGACCGGTTCGGACTGTCGGCGGAGGCGTTGGCCGAGCGGCGGCCGGGGGTGATCGTCGCGCAGTTGTCGGCCTGGGGTGCGTACGGGCCGTGGGGTCAGCGGCGGGGATTCGACAGCCTGGTGCAGGCGGCCACGGGGATCGCCGCCGTCGAGGGGTCGGCGGAGCGGCCCGGCGCACTGCCCGCGCAGGCCCTGGACCACGGGACGGGGTATCTGCTGGCGGCGGCGGTGCTGCGGGCTGTGACCGAGCAGTCGTACGAGGGCGGGAGCCGGTTCATCCGGCCGGCACTTGCGCGGACTGCCGAGTGGCTGGTGAACGGGGTCGCAGCGAGTGACACCGGGCAGGCGTCGTACGGCGAGGCCGGCCCCTGTCCGACGGAGGAGGCCGCCCCGTACGACGGGCCCGGCTCCTGGCTCTCGGAGACGGACAGCGCGCTCGGGCGGCTGCGGTACGCCCGGTCGCCGGTCGCCTTCGACGGCGGCCCGGTGGACTGGGCGCGGCCGCCGGGTCCCTGGGGGGCGGACGCGCCGGGCTGGATCTGAGTCACGGTCGGGCCGGATACGTACCTATGGGCGGAATTCCGTACCGCCAGTTGTTTTCCTGGACTTGCCCGGTTCCGTGAAGGCTGGTGAAGATCTTGAGGTGAGCTTGATAAGACCCACGCCCGGGGCATCCGACGCGAGCGGGTCGGCGCGACGCCCCGGGGCCGGCCGAGCCGTCGCCGTCCTCTTCCTGGTGGCGCTGGCCGCGCTGATACCGCTGCTCGGACCGTCCGCCGCGCTGCACGACACCGGCGAGGCCGCCGCGCCCGGTGTCGGTGGTGTAGCGCTGCTGCGAACGGTGCTGTTCGCGGCGCTGTGTGTGCCGTTGGGCGAACTGTTCGTACGTCGGCTGGCCCGTTCCGTACCCGGCGCTCCCCCGGCCGCGCCTCGCAGTTGGGCGCCGTATGCGGCCGCCGCCGGTTTCGTCGCCGCCCTGGGCCTGGCCTCGGTCGTGGCCACGGGCAATCTGGTGCCGCGGAGCGCCGCCGAGATCGATGTCGGCGGGCTGTACGAGTCCCGCGACGGCAAGCTCGCGCTCCTGGAGGTCAACGCCTTCCTCGCGGCCGGCCTGTGCGCCCTCTCGCGCCGGCCGGCGACACAGGTGTGGCCCCTGGCCGCGGTGGTCGTGGCGGAGGCCCTGCGCGCGCATCCCACGACCGAGCACGACCCGCTGGCAGGGTCCGGGCTGACGCTGGTGCACCTGACGTGCGCGGCGCTGTGGACGGGCGGTCTGCTGTACGCGCTGCGGACGCTGCGGCATTGGGGTGCCCCGGAGGCGGGCGCGGCCCTGTTGGGGCGCTACGCACGCGTGGCGGCCGTTCTGCTCGCGGCCATCACGGCGACCGGGGTGTGGAGTTCGCTGCGCCGCATGCCCTCGGGCACGATCCTGGAGCAGCTGACGACGACGGCGTACGGGCGCACCCTGCTCGCCAAGGTGCTCCTGGTGGCCGCCGTCGCGGTACTCGCCCTGTGGGCGCGGATCCGGCTCGCCCGGGCGCCCGACCCGCTGACCGCCTGCTCCCCCGCGCGGGCGGAGGTCGTCGCCCTGGGGGTGGTGGTCGCGGTGTCGGGACTGCTGACGGCGTTGCCGGTGCCGATCCGGTGGTGAACATCAGTTGACGACCCGGCATCCGAACAGGCGTACGCCGCGGGGCGTCTGACGGACGGGGGCGGGACAGAACTGTCAGTCGTGGCCCGTATCCTCAGGGACCATGCTCGATGACCGCGCGAGGGCAGCGTCCTTCCCCACAGCATGGCCGGCCGCGTATCCGAAGGGATACGCGGTCGTTGACGTGGAGACCACCGGCCTGGCCCGGGACGACCGGATAATCTCCGCGGCCGTCTACCGCCTGGACGCGCGCGGTGAGGTCGAGGACCACTGGTACACGCTGGTCAACCCGGAGCGGGACCCGGGCCCGGTGTGGATCCACGGTCTGACGAGCGAGGTGCTTCAGGCCGCGCCCCTCTTCCAGGACATCGCCGAGGAGTTCTCGGCCCGCCTCGACGGCCGGGTGCTCGTCGCGCACAACGCGGTCTTCGACTGGCAGATGATCGCCCGGGAGTACGCGCGCGCGGAGCGCGAGGCGCCGGTGCGGCAGCGGCTGTGCACCATCGCGCTGTCCAAGGAGTTGGGCCTGCCGCTGCCCAACCACAAACTGGAGACACTGGCCGCGCACTTCGGCGTCGTACAGCGGCGGGCGCACCACGCGCTCGACGACGCGCGCGTCCTCGCGGAGGCGTTCCGGCCGAGCCTGCGCGCGGCGGCCGCGGACGGCGTACGACTGCCGCTGCACGAGTGCCGGCCGCTGACCGAGTGGACGGACCGGCCCACGCCCCGGATCGGGCAGCAGGCGGGCTACGGCGGCTACCGGCAGAGCGGTTGGCGCCCCGCCCGCAAGAGGCCCGCGTGCCCGTACCCCAACCCGGGCCGCTACGAAGAGGGCAAACGACTCAAACAGGGCATGCGGGTCGCCTTCTCGGGAGACACGTCCATCGAGCGCGAGCTGCTGGAGGACCGCGCGGTCGAGGCCGGTCTGCATGTGGCGACCAGCCTGTCCCGGCTGACCAGCCTGCTCGTCACGAACGACCCGGACTCGGCCACGTCGAAGGCGGTCAAGGCCCGGCAGTACGGGACGCCGGTCGTCGACGAGGCGGCGTTCGGACAGCTCCTCCAGGACGTGGAGCCGGCGTCGGAGCAGTGACCGTACGGACGGGTGATTGGCGGGCGACTCGCCCGCCGCCCCCTCGCCCGCGCCGCACCGACGGCTCACCCTGTGGCGCATGGCGACATGTGAAGTTTGCGGCAATCACTACGGAATGACCTTCGAGGTGCACGCACAGGGCGCGGTCCACGTCTTCGACTGCTTCTCCTGCGCGATCCACCGCATGGCCCCCATCTGCGAGCACTGCCGTGTGCAGATCATCGGCCAGGGCGTCGAGGTCGAGGGCCACTGGTACTGCGGCGCCCACTGTGCCCGCGCGGAGGGAAAGGCGGGGATCATCGACAAGGTCTAGTCCGCACCCCCCTGAATGCGCCCCACGACCGAGTTGTACGGTCGTGGGGTGTACCGCTTCCTGTTGTCCCGGCAGTGGGTGATCCTCACGCTGGTCGCTCTCCTCCTCATCCCCACGATGATCAGGCTGGGCATCTGGCAGATGCATCGCTACGAGCTGCGTACCGCACGGAACCAGCTGGTCGCCGACGCGCTGTCCGCCAAGCCGGTACCCGTGGAGCGGATGACCTCCCCCGGACACACCGTCACCCGTGACGAGCGGTACCGCAGGGTGACGGCGAAGGGTCATTTCGACACCGAGGACGAGGTCGTCGTCCGCCGCCGCACCAACTCCGACGACGAGGTCGGCTACCACGTCCTGACCCCGTTCGTCCTGACGGACGGCAAGGTCCTGCTGGTGAACCGGGGCTGGATCCCCGCGGACGGCCCGAGCCAGACCGCGTTCCCCAAGGTCCCCGCACCGCCCCGCGGCCAGATCACCGTCACCGGCCGGCTGATGCCCGACGAGACGACCGCGGCGAGCGGCATCAAGAACCTCAAGGGGCTGCCGGACCGGCAGATCATGCTGATCAACAGTGAGCAGGAGGCGCGGCGACTGGACGCCCAGGTGCTCGGCGGGTACGTCGCGCAGACGGCGCCCGAGCCGAAGGGCGACACCCCGGAGCTGGTCGGCCGGCCCGGCAACGAGGACGCCGCGCTGAACTACGCGTACGCCATCCAGTGGTGGCTGTTCTCCGCCGGCGTCCCGATCGGCTGGCTGGTCCTGGTCCGGCGGGAGGCCCGCGACCGCAGGGCGGCGGCCGCCGAGAAGGCCACGACGCAGGCGGAGGAACCGGCGACGGTGTAGCAGCCGTGCCTCACGTCGGTCGGCGAACCGTCGGCCGGTCCCGCCAGGGGACGAGCGGTGGAGCGGGGCGGGCGGCGTCAGGGCTCCCTGGTGCGCCCGCCCCGCTGCGGAGATCCATCAGAAGGGCCCTGAATCGCGCTGGACGAGAAGGACGCCGCCCGCGCGCGGGAGCTGTGCGGGGCGGCCCGTGCGGAGACCTGGCGGGGCACTCCGCCGCCGCAGTTCATGGTGATGCTGAACGCGGTCGAGGCGCCGTCAGCAGCAGCGGCTCTGCGGGTGTTCCTCTCGGTGCCGTGTGCGCAGCACCTGGTACTCGCGGCGGGTCGGGATCGGGGCGAGGGGGTGGTGGCGCCGGTGCCGCTCGCAGTAGCGGTCGTACTCCGCCTCTCCGGTCAGCTCGCGCAGGTACCAGCGCACCGACCGGTACCACCGCACGGCTCCGGTCCGGCGAGCGGCCCTCATCACCGGGCCCCGGCCAGGGGTTCCGCCGGCTGCGGCAGCACGTCGATGCGGGATTCGACGTAGGGAGCCTCGGTGGTCGGCAGCGCACCCGGCGAGCGGATCGCCCGCACGCACACCACCGCCGCGTTGACGAGCACCACGGCCACCAGCAGCAGGAACAGGGCGATCAGCACGCCGTCGACCGTGGAGTTGGTGACCACGGTGTGCATGTCGTCGAGGGTCTTGGCGGGCGGCAGGACCTGGCCGGCGTCGATGGCGTCGGCGTACCGGGCGCGCTGGGCGAAGAAGCCGACCTTGGGGTCGCCGGAGAAGAGCTTCTGCCAGCCCGCGGTGAAGGTCACCGCGACCACCCAGGCCAGCGGGACGCCGGTGACCCAGGCCCAGCGCAGCCGCCCGGACTTGACGAGGACGGTCGTGCACACCGCCAGGGCGATCGCGGCGAGCAGCTGGTTGGCGATGCCGAACAGGGGGAAGAGCTGGTTGATCCCGCCGAGGGGGTCGGTGGCACCGGTGTGGAGGAAGTAGCCCCAGGCGGCGACGACCAGAGCGCTGCACAGCCAGATGCCGGGCTTCCAGTTGACCCGGCCGACGGGCTTCCACACGTTGCCGAGCATGTCCTGGAGCATGAAGCGGCCGACCCGGGTGCCCGCGTCCACCGTGGTGAGGATGAACAGCGCCTCGAACATGATCGCGAAGTGGTACCAGAAGGCCTTCATGGCCGTACCGCCGAAGACTCCGGAGAAGATTTCCGACATGCCGACGGCGAGGGTCGGGGCGCCGCCGGTGCGGGCGATCAGGGTCTGTTCCTCGACCGCCCTGGCGGCCTGGGTGAGCTGGTCGGGCGTGATGGTGAAGCCGAGGCCGGCCACCGCGTGGGACGCCGACTCGGCCGTCGTACCGAGAAGTCCCGCGGGGGCGTTCATCGCGTAGTACAGGCCCGGCTCCAGCGTCGCCGCCGCGATCAGCGCCATGATCGCGACGAACGACTCCATCAGCATCGCGCCGTAGCCGATCATCCGGACCTGGGACTCCTTCTGGATCAGCTTCGGGGTGGTGCCCGAGGAGACCAGGGCGTGGAAACCGGAGAGCGCTCCGCAGGCGATGGTGATGAAGAGGAAGGGGAAGAGGGACCCCGCGAAGACCGGTCCCGCACCCGACGAGGCGAAGTCGCTCACCGCGTCCGCCCGCAGCACCGGCGCGGCCACGGCCACCCCGACCGCCAGCAGTGCGATGGTGCCGATCTTCATGAAGGTGGAGAGGTAGTCCCGCGGGGCGAGGAGCATCCACACGGGCAGGACGGAGGCCACGAAGCCGTAGCCGACCAGACAGAAGACGAGGGTGGTGGGGCTGAGCGTGAAGACGGACGCCAGCGAGGAGTTCTGCACCCAGCTGCCGCCGGCGATCGCGAGCAGCAGCAGCGCCACGCCGATCAGGCTGGTCTCGACGACTCGCCCCGGCCGGATGCGATGCAGCCAGAAGCCCATGAACAGAGCGATGGGGACGGTCATCGCGACCGAGAAGGTGCCCCACGGGGAATGGGCGAGCGCGTTGACGACCACCAGCGCCAGCACGCCCAGCAGGATGATCATGATGGCGAAGACGGCGACCAGGGCCGCGGCCCCGCCCGCCCGGCCGATCTCCTCGCGGGCCATCTGCCCCAGCGACTTGCCGTCCCTGCGCATCGACAGGAACAGCACGACCATGTCCTGTACCGCCCCGGCGAAGATCACCCCCGCGACGATCCAGAGGGTGCCGGGCAGGTATCCCATCTGGGCCGCGAGCACGGGGCCCACCAGCGGGCCCGCGCCGGCGATCGCGGCGAAGTGGTGACCGAGGAGCACCCGGCGGTCGGTGGGGTGGAAGTCGACACCGTCCTGAAGACGCTCGGCCGGAGTGGCCCGGCGGTCGTCCGGCTGCAGCACCCGGCGGGCGATGAAGCGGGAGTAGAAGCGGTAGGCGATGGCATACGAGCCGAGCGCGGCCACCACCAGCCAGACCGCGGAGATCTCCTCCCCGCGGGCGAGGGCGAGGACGCCCCAGGCGACCGCGCCGAGCAGGGAGACGGTGGTCCACAACAGGACCCCGCGCGGGGACATTCGGAACTTTTCGGACTCCTGGAGCCCGGATTCGGGCAGGGCTGACGTAGGCATGGCGGCTCCTCGTTGGGACACCTCGTGACACGAGATGCGTGAGCTTCGGCGACGGCGGCTCTCCCGCCCGCTGCCGGTCCGTGCAAGAGTTGCCCACCCTCCGGAACCGGTTGACAGCGAATTTCCAGAAGATTTCCCGCCGGTTTTCTGTCCTCCGACCGGGCCGCCCGCGCAACTCCCCCGTGAGGGCACAGGCACACCAAGGACGGTGACCCATGGCCGACAGCGCCATGACCGCGACGTTCCTCGCCGTGATCGGCGGGGCGTCGCTGCTCGCCGTCACCGCACGGCGGCTGCGCCCGAGCGACCGGCTGCCGTCCCTGGAGGGCTGGGCGCTGGCCGACCGCAGCCTGGGCCCGGTGTGGACCTGGCTGCTGCTCGGCGGCACGATCTTCACCGCGTACACCTTCACGGCCGTCCCGGGACTGGCCTACGGCAACGGCGCGCCCGCCTTCTTCGCGGTGCCGTACACGGTGATCATCTGCCCGCTCGCCTTCGTCCTGCTCGCCCGGCTGTGGACGGTGGCCCGCCGGCACGGATACGTCACCGCCGCCGACTTCGTGCGGGGACGGTACGGCTCGCCGCCGCTGGCCCTGGTGGTCGCGCTGACCGGGATCCTCGCGACGATGCCGTATCTGGCGCTGCAACTGCTCGGCATACGGGCGGTGCTGACGGCCGGGGGCATGTATCCGCGGGGCGCGGCCGGTGATCTGGTGATGGTGGCGCTGTTCGCGGGGCTCGCGGTGGCGACGTACCGGTACGGGTTGCGGGCGCCCGCGGTCATCTCCGCGCTGAAGGCGGTGGCGGTCTTCGTCTCGCTCACCGCCGTGTGCTGGCTGGTCCTCGAACGGCTGGGCGGGCCCGGGGCCGTGTTCGACGGCGCGGCCCGTCGGCTGGGCGGTACGGACACGGCACACTCCCCCCTGATCCTGTCCCCGGCCCAGCAGCCCGCGTACGCCACGCTCGCCCTTGGCTCGGCGCTGGCCCTGCTGATGTACCCCCATGTGCTCACCGCCGGCTTCGCCGCCGACGGGCCGCGCACCCTGCGCAAGGTCTCCGTGGCGCTGCCCGCCTGGACGGGTCTGCTCGCCCTCTTCGGCTTCCTCGGCATCGCGGCGCTCGCCACCGGGGTACAGGCCCCGCGGGGCAGCGCCGAGGCCGCCGTACCGATGCTGGTCGACCGGCTGATGCCGGCGCCGCTGGCCGGTCTGGTGTTCGCCGCGATCACCGTGGGTGCGCTGGTCCCGGCCGCGGTGATGTCGATCGCGGCCGCCACCGGCTTCGTACGGAACGTCTACGTCGAGTACTTCCACCCGACGGCCACGCCCAAGCGGCAGGTGCGCATCGCCAAGGCGGTCTCCCTCATCGCGAAGGCGGGGGCCGTGGCGTTCGTGTTCGGGCTGCGCGACCAGGACGCCATCAACCTGCAGTTGCTCGGCGGTGTGTGGATCCTGCAGATCTTCCCGGCCGTGGCCGTCGGGCTGTTCACCGGGCGGCTGCATCCGCGGGCGCTGCTCGCCGGGTGGGGCGTGGGCATGGTGGCCGGGACGGTCATGGTCGTACGCGAGGGGTTCTCGTCCATCGTGACCCTGGGCTTCGGATCCCTGGAGATCTACGCCGGGCTCGCGGCCCTGCTGCTCAATCTGACCGTCGCCCTGGCGGGCACCGCGGTCCTCGAACGCCTCGGCGTGCCCCGCGGCGCCGACGCGACCGATCTGCCGTCCCGCCTGACCGTCGGGCGACACCCCGAGACGGGAGCGAACAACCCGTGAGACGCAGACACCCGACTCCCGTGTCCGAGCCGCCCGTCGAGCAGCCGGACGGGCCCCTCACGCCCGTGCTGCCCGACCCGGCGGACCTGGAACGCGAGGCCGGACTCGCCCGGCTCTTCGAGCTGCACTACTCCTCGATGCTGCGCCTCGCCGTCCTGCTCGGCGCCGACGACCCGGAGAATGTGGTGGCCGAGGCGTACTACCAGATCTACCGCAAGTGGCGGCGGCTGCGGGACGCCGAGGCGGCGGAGGCGTATCTGCGCTCCACGGTGTGCAATCTGACCCGGATGCGGATACGGCATCTCCAGGTCGCCCGCAAGCACGTGGAGAACCCGCCGAACCTCCCGGCCGAGGCCGTCGCCTCCGCCGAGAGCACCGCACTGCTGCGCGACGACCAGCGGGTGCTGGTCGACGCCCTCCAGCAATTGCCGGCCCGCCAGCGGGAGGCGCTCGTGCTGCGGCACTGGCTCGGGCTGAAGGAGAGTGAGATCGCCGCCGCGATGGGGATCTCCTGCGGTTCGGTGAAGACACATACGGCACGCGGCATCGCCGCACTCACCCAGGCGATGGAGGCCCGGCGATGAACGACACCAGCCCGGACCGCACGGAGCGGGAGCTGCGCGAGGCCCTCGAGGCACTGGCCGGCGGGGTGCGGCCCGCTCCCGACGCCTACCGCACGGCGCGCGGCGAGTGGTTGCGCCGGGAACGCCGGCGACGGCTCGTGCTCGCCGTGCTGATCGCCGTCGTCTTCACCCTGGCCACGCTGATCGGTCTATGGGTGCTGAACCAGACCCCGTCGGAGCCGGGCGTGATCTTCTCCGGCACCGGAAGAACGGCCGTCATGGTGCCGCCCGGGCCTCCGTAGACCGACCGCCTCCGACTCCGCGAGGCCGGTCGTCACGGTGACGACGCCCGGGCCTCCGTAGACCGACCGTCGCCCGCACGGCGAGGACCGTCGTCACGATGCCGACGCCCGGAACGCCGTAGGCCGACCGAACCATCACCCCGGCGCCCCGGGTTCGTCACCGGGTCCGCCGGGCACCCGCACCCCGTGCACCCCCATATCGAGGACTACGCGCTCATCGGCGACGAACAGACGGCGGCGCTGGTCGGCCGGGACGGCTCCGTCGACTGGCTGTGTCTGCCCCGCTTCGACTCGGCGGCCTGCTTCGCCAAGCTCCTCGGCAACGCGGAGAACGGCCAGTGGCGGATCGCCCCCAAGGGCGCGACAGGCCCCTGCACCCGCCGCGCCTACCGCCCCGAGACCCTCGTCCTCGACACCGAGTGGGAGACCGACGCAGGCAGCGTGCGGGTCACCGACCTGATGCCGCAGCGCGATCGCGCCCCCGACCTCGTACGCGTCGTGGAAGGCCTCAGCGGCGAGGTCAGCATGCGGAGCACACTGAGGCTGCGCTTCGACTACGGCTCGATCGTGCCGTGGATGCGCCGGTCCGACGGCCACCGGGTGGCCGTCGCGGGGCCCGACTCGGCGTGGCTGCGCAGCGAGCCCCAGGTGCGCACCTGGGGCGAGGACTGCGGCACCCACTCGGAGTTCACCGTCACCGAGGGCGAGAAGGTCGCCTTCGTCCTGACCTGGCATCCCTCGCACGAGCCGCGCCCACCGCTCGTCGACCCGTACGAGGCGCTGGAGAGCAGCGTCGCGGACTGGCAGGCGTGGTCGTCCCGTTGCCGCTACGACGGCCCGCACCGGGACGCCGTCGTACGCTCCCTCATCACCCTCAAGGCCCTCACCTACGCACCCACCGGCGGCATCGTGGCCGCCGCGACCACCTCGCTGCCCGAGGAGATCGGCGGCGTGCGCAACTGGGACTACCGCCACTGCTGGCTGCGCGACTCCACCCTCACCCTGGGCGCCCTGCTGTCGTGCGGCTACCAGGAGGAGGCCGAGGCCTGGCGGAACTGGCTGCTGCGGGCGGTGGCCGGCGACCCGGCGGACCTGCAGATCATGTACGGCCTGGCGGGCGAGCGGCGGCTGCCGGAGTTCGAGGTGCCGTGGCTGTCCGGCTTCGCCGGCTCGAAGCCCGTACGGATCGGCAACGGGGCCGTGAACCAGCTCCAGCTGGACGTGTACGGCGATGTCATGGACACGCTCTCGTTGGCCCGGAAGGCGGGCCTGCCCAGCACACCGGACATGTGGGCGTTGCAGTGCGCCCTGATGGACTTCCTGCGCTCGGCCTGGCGGCGGCCGGACGAGGGGCTGTGGGAGATGCGCGGGGGCCGCCGCCACTTCGTCCACTCGAAGGTGATGGTGTGGGTGGCCGCCGACCGTGCCGTGCGCACGCTGGAGAGGAACCCGAAGCTGCGCGGGGACCTGGACGGCTGGCGGGCGATGCGCGACGAGGTGCACCGGGAGGTGTGCGAGAAGGGCTACGACCCCGAGCGGAACACCTTCACGCAGTACTACGGCTCACGCGAGCTCGATGCCTCGCTGCTGCTCATCCCGCGCGTCGGCTTCCTGCCGCCGGACGACCCACGCGTGCTCGGCACCATCGACGCGGTCCGCGACGCGCTGGGCCACGGCGGCTTGCTGCGCCGCTACAGCGCCGCTCAGACTCCCGTGGACGGGCTGCCGGGCGGCGAGGGCACCTTCCTGGTGTGCTCCTTCTGGCTCGCGGACGCCCTGCACATGACGGGCCGTACGGAGGAGGCGCGGAAGCTGTTCGAACGGCTGGTCGGCCTCGCCAACGACGTGGGGCTGCTGTCCGAGGAGTACGACCCCGTGGCCGGCGTCCAGCTGGGCAATGTCCCGCAGGCGTTCAGCCACATCGGCCTGGTGAACACCGCCCTCGCCCTGTTCGGGACCGAAAGGGCAGGATAGGGGCCATGGATCTTGGGCTGAAGAACAGGGTGTACGTCGTCACCGGGGCCACGCGCGGTCTCGGCAACGCCGCCGCGCGCGAGCTCGTCGCCGACGGCGCGAAGGTGGTCATCACCGGGCGGGAGGAGAAGAGCGTCGCCGAGGCGGCCGCCGCGCTGGGGCCGAACGCGGTGGGGGTGGTCGCGGACAACGCCGACGCTTCGGCGCCCGCGCGGCTGATCGCCGCCGCGCGCGAGCACTTCGGCGGCTTCGACGGCATCCTCGTCAGCGTCGGAGGGCCCGCGCCGGGGTTCGCCGCCGACAACACGGACGAACAGTGGCAGGCGGCGTTCGAGTCGGTGTTCCTGGGGGCGGTTCGGCTCGCGCGGGCGTCGGCGGCCGAACTGGAGGCCGGGGGTGTGGTCGGGTTCGTGTTGTCCGGGTCGGTGCATGAGCCGATTCCCGGATTGACGATCTCGAATGGGCTGCGGCCGGGTCTTGCCGGTTTCGCCAAGTCGCTGGCGGACGAGTTGGGGCCGCGGGGAATTCGGGTTGTCGGTCTGCTTCCGTCTCGTATCGATACGGATCGTGTGCGCGAGCTGGACGGGTTGTCGGCCGATCCTGAGGCGACTCGGGCTGCCAATGAGGCTCGGATTCCGTTGCGGCGGTACGGGACTCCGGAGGAGTTCGGGCGTACGGCTGCGTTTTTGCTGTCGCCGGCGGCTTCTTATCTGACGGGGATCATGTTGCCGGTGGACGGGGGAATGCGGCACGGGTTCTGAGGTTTCTCAACTGACCCTTTCCGCACGGTGCTTGACCGCATTCAGTCTGACCTCGGCCGGGAGTGTCTCAAGGCCCGCCGAATCGCGAGCGTGGGTCAGCGCCCCGGTCTCGAGGTCGTGCAGGGCCGTCCCGGGGTCCACGTGCGGTTCCAGCCGGAGCCGTACGCGGGTCTCGGGGGCTCTGGGGCGGCCCGTGAGCAGGACCTGGGCGCGGGCCACGCCGTCCAGTTCGCCCGCCTGTCCGGCCAGTGCGCCCTCCAGCGCCCGGCCCCTCAGCAGCGCGCCCTCGCCGTCCCCGGTGTCGACCAGTACTTCGGTGAGCCGGTGGCGGCGCAGGACCGCCGTGAGCCACCACAGGGCGAGCAGGACGAGGACGGCGAGCACGGCGATCACGGTCGGCCACCACCAGGCGTCGTCCCGCCAGCGGGTCCGCTCGGAGTCGGTCAGCAGCACGTCGTGCGAGCCGTCGTGGATCCACCAGGAGGGCGCCGGGGCGCCCAGTCCCACGGCGAGCACGGAGCCACCGAGGACGAGCAGCACGAGGCCGGCGACGGCGAGCAGCACCCGGTTGACGGTCCTGAGCACCGTGCTCACCCCTTCCGTCCGGGTCGTGCCACGTGCACCGACAGCGCGGGCTGCCGGGCCAGACCCAGCCCCCTGACCGCTTCGGTGAGCGCGGCGTTCAAGTCGTCGCGTACGTCGTCCGGTTCGCGGAAGTGGGAGACCGCGCGGACGTCGGCGCGGGCGCGGCGCACGCGTACCCGTACCGACCGCACTCCGGGGACCTCCATGGCCCGGTCGCGCAGCACCATGGCGGCCGCGTCCCGGTGCAGTCCGGCGCGGACGTCGGCGTGGGTGCGCCGCATCGGCAGTACGGCCCGCAGACCGGGCGTCACGGCCAGCACGATCAGCCACAGGCCGAGGGCGGCGGCGACGCCCGCACCGACGAGCACCCAGATGTCGTCCAACGGCCGCTCGGCGAGCTGCCGGGCGAGGCCGCGGCGCCAGGGCAGGGCGTCCCGGTCGGCGCGCACGGCGGCGATGTCGTACAGGAAGGCGCCCGCGACGACCAGGAGCAGCAGCGCCACGAGGCCGGCGGGGACGCGGCGCGCCGACCAGAAGCGGCCGCCGGCCTTTCCGTCCTGGCTGTCCGGCACAGGTGGAGCCTCGTACTCCCCGCCTGTGTCGGCCGCCTTCTCCATGACCGGCAGTCGCTGTGTGGTGCCCTCGGATCCCTGGGGCTCGCTCATCGCGTCCTCCCCTGTGCCGCGCCGTGCGCCGGTGCCAGGTGCAGTCGCTCCACCTGGACGGTGATCTCCGGCACCTGCATGCCCACCAACGCGCCTACCCGCTCCACGACATGACGACGCACCTGCCCGCATCGGGCGCCGATATCGCAGGGGTAGACGAGTTCGAGGTGCACGCGGATGCGGGCCGTTTCGTGGTGGACGGCGACATTGGTGTGCGGGGGCGCGGCGTCCTCGGGCAGTTCGCCGAGTGCCTCGCGGGCCGCCTGCGACGCGATCTTCGCGACGACCCGGTCGGCGATCCGTGTGGCGCCGCGCCCGCCCGGCGGGACGACGGCCACGGGTCTGCGCAGTCCGTCGGCCGCGCTGCTCACGGGTGTCACCGCCGCCGGTCGTCACGGGTACGGAAGAAGTCGCCGAGCTCCCAGTCCCCCTCCAGGAACCGGCCGACGACGAATCCGACGGCGCCCAGGGCGGCGACCAGCAGGAAGGCGCCGAACCCGCCGAAATACCCGGCGAATCCCAGCACCATGCCGGCGATCATGCCGACCACGGCCATGCTCATGGTGCGCTCCGTTCGGTTGTCGGTCGCCGCGTCACTGGAGGCGGGACTCCTGCTCCTCTTCCTCTTCCTCCGGCAGCTTCACGTCACTGACCGCGATGTTGACCTCGACGACTTCGAGGCCGGTCATCCGTTCCACCGCCGCGATGACGTTCTCCCGCACCGCCTGCGCCACATCGGAGATCGGTACGCCGTAGTCGACGACGATCTCCAGGTCGAGCGCGGTCTGCACCTCGCCGACCTCGACCTTGACCCCGCGCGTCACGGCCCTCGCCCCGCCCGGCACCCGGTCCCGCACGGCTCCGAAGGTACGGCTCAGCCCGCTGCCCATCGCGTGCACTCCGTCGACCTCCCGGGCGGCCAGCCCGGCGATCTTCTCCACGACCCCATCGGCGATGGTCGTCCGCCCCCGGGTGCCCGGGTCCCCGCCGCCGCGCTTGGCGGTCTTGCGGGTCTGCACCGGCGACTCGGTCTCGCTCTCAGGGCCCCGCGTCCGGTTCCGCTCCGTCATCTCGCTCATCGCCGTACATCCCTTCCGGTCATCGTCCCTTTGACCACGGTAAGCGGCGTTGCGCGATTGCGCGCCACGGATGCGGCAGGCTGGAGTAATGACGGTGGATCGATGGACGCAGGCCGTACGGCAACAGCTGAGGCTGGGCAGGCTGCTGCCCCTGGGCGGCGCGCGCGACGGCGCGTGGATCTCGGAGGAGGCGGCCGGCGCGATGCTGCGGCGCGCGGCCGAGGACATGCGGGGCGTACGACTGGGCCCGGTGCGGATCGGGCTCGCCGACCCGGAGGACGCGCACGAGCCCGCCGTACCGCCTCCGCCGAGCGCTCTGCCGCCGGGCTCCCTGCGGGCGACGGCCGAGTTCGCCGCGACGGCGTCCGAGCCGCTGCCGACGACGGCGGCGCGGGTGCGGGAGGTGTTGGCGGGCGCGGCGGAAGAGCTCGGCCTGGCGCTGGCGGAGGTGGACCTGCGGGTGACGGCGCTTGTCGACTCGACCGCCGAGGAGCCGGAGCCCCGTCCGGTACGGCCGCCGGAGCCGGCCTCCGCCGTGTCGCCCGGGGACACCGACGAGGCCCGTGCGGCCGACGCCGCCCTGGGCGTCCCGGGCGTGTCCCACCTGACGGGCACGCTGGGCCGCCCGGTGCACATCGAAGAACGGCAGGACGGGACCACCGCCCTGCCGCGCCGGCACGTCCGCCTGGAACTGGCGGTGGGCGCGGACCACCGAGCCGTGGACGTGGCCCGGGAGGTCCGCGCGAAGGTGGAACAGGCGCTACCGGATCATCCGACGGTGGCGGTGCTGGTGACCGCGGTCGGGTGAGGACTCACTCGCCGACGCCCGCCAGGTCCCGCAGCCGCCGGGCCTGCGCAGCCCGTTCCGCGGCGCGCTGGTCCTCGTAGGACCGGCCGTCGGCCCCACGCAGCAACGCCTTGGTTTCGATGACGGCGTCCCGAGGCGCGGCCAGGACCGCCCCGGCCAGGTCGCGTACCGCGTCCTCGAGCTGATCCGACGGCACCGCGACATTCGCCAGCCCCGTACTCACGGCCTCCTCGGCCAGGACGAACCGCCCGGTCGCGCAGATCTCCAGCGCCCGGGCGTACCCGACCAGCCCCACCAGCGGATGCGTGCCCGTCAGGTCCGGTACCAGCCCCAGGCTGGTCTCACGCATGGCGAACTGCACGTCGTCGGCGACGACGCGCAGGTCACAGGCGAGCGCGAGCTGGAAGCCCGCCCCGATGGCATGCCCCTGCACCGCGGCGATGGACACGATGTCGCTCCGTCGCCACCAGGTGAAACCCTCCTGGTACTCGGCGATGGTCGCGTCCAGCTCGGCGTCGCTGCCACGCGCGAGGTCGATGAACGACGGCTCGCCGTCGAAGCCCTCGGGCGTGAACGCCTGCCGGTCGAGTCCGGCGGAGAAGGACTTGCCCTCGGCACGCAGCACAACGACCCGGACCGACCCCGGCAGGAGCCGCCCGGCTTCGGCCAACGCCCGCCACAGAGCGGGGCTTTGGGCGTTGCGCTTGGCCGGGTTGGTCAGCGTCACCGTGGCGATCGCGTCGTCGACGGTGAGCCTTACGCCGTCCTTGTCGAGTGCGGGAGCTTCGGGAACAACATCCTGGTCGGGCGAAGCCATGGGGCGCCTCCGATGAGTGCGGTCAACAGAGCGATGCTAAGTGACTGCACAGTAACCACCCGGCCGATCAGCTGACCGACCGGGTGGCCACCATCGAAGCCGATGGGCCGCCCGGGTTCAGGACGATGCGGCCTTCTTGCCCCGCGTCGCCCCGCCACGCCCACGGAGCGTGACGCCCGATTCGCTGAGCATCCGGTGTACGAAGCCATACGAGCGGCCGGTTTCCTCGGCCAGCGCCCGAATGCTCGCACCGGAGTCGTACTTCTTCTTCAGGTCTGCCGCGAGCTTGTCGCGCGCGGCGCCGGTTACCCGGCTGCCCTTCTTCAGAGTCTCGGCCACCCGTGCCTCCTCATGGGAAGTGCGCTCTGGTCTCCTCATGATCACCCCTCCGGGCCTTCATGGCCACCCATTCGGCAAGGTCCGTGAGACAAGGTTTTGACGACGGGAGCCCATCCCCACAAGCGGAATCTGTAATTCCTCCCAGCCGCGTTCGCACCGCCGAACGGGTAAATTCACGAAGTGCCAGGTCAGAGACGCGCGGCGGCCGAGCCCTTGCCGATAATGGGCCCGGCCGGGAAATTGATGTAGGACACACCTCGGTACGAGGAGATCTCACACAGATGATGGATCACGGATCGGCCGAATGATCCATACGCAGTGGATCACCTCTTCGATCAAGCGGTGCTGACCGCCCTGACCGCCCCGACGGCTCAGGCGAGCGCGACGAGGTCCGCGTAGTCGGCGCCCCACAGGTCCTCGACACCGTCGGGCAGCAGGATGATCCGCTCCGGCTGGAGCGCCTCCACGGCGCCCTCGTCGTGGGTGACCAGCACGACCGCGCCCTTGTAGGTGCGCAGCGCGCCGAGGATCTCCTCGCGGCTGGCCGGGTCGAGGTTGTTGGTCGGCTCGTCCAGCAGCAGCACGTTCGCCGAGGACACCACCAGGGTCGCGAGCGCCAGGCGGGTCTTCTCGCCGCCGGAGAGGACGCCGGCGGGCTTGTCGACGTCGTCGCCGGAGAACAGGAAGGAGCCGAGCGTCTTGCGGACCTCGACCAGGTCCAGGTCGGGGTTGGCGGAGCGCATGTTCTCCAGAACCGTGCGGTCGGCGTCCAGGGTCTCGTGCTCCTGGGCGTAGTAGCCGAGCTTGAGGCCGTGGCCGGGGACGACCCCGCCGGTGTCCGGCTGCTCCACGCCCGCCAGCAGACGCAGCAGGGTCGTCTTGCCGGCGCCGTTGAGGCCGAGGATGACGACCCTGGAGCCCTTGTCGATGGCCAGGTCGACGTCGGTGAAGATCTCCAGCGAGCCGTACGACTTCGACAGGCCCTCGGCCATCAGCGGGGTCTTGCCGCAGGGCGCGGGCTCGGGGAAGCGGAGCTTGGCGACCTTGTCGGACTGGCGGACCGCCTCCAGGCCGGAGAGCAGGCGCTCGGCGCGGCGGGCCATGTTCTGCGCGGCGACCGTCTTGGTGGCCTTGGCGCGCATCTTGTCGGCCTGCGCGTTGAGGGAGGCGGCCTTCTTCTCGGCGTTCTGCCGCTCGCGCTTGCGGCGCTTCTCGTCGGCCTCGCGCTGCTGCTGGTAGAGCTTCCAGCCCATGTTGTAGACGTCGATCTGGGCGCGGTTGGCGTCCAGGTAGAACACCTTGTTGACGACCGTCTCGACCAGGTCGACGTCGTGGGAGATCACGATGAAGCCGCCGCGGTAGGTCTTGAGGTAGTCGCGCAGCCAGATGATCGAGTCGGCGTCCAGGTGGTTCGTCGGCTCGTCGAGGAGCAGCGTGTCCGCGTCCGAGAAGAGGATGCGGGCCAGTTCGACACGGCGGCGCTGACCGCCGGAGAGCGTGTGGAGCGGCTGGCCCAGCACCCGGTCGGGAAGGTTGAGCGCGGCGGCGATGGTGGCGGCCTCGGCCTCGGCGGAGTACCCGCCCTTGGTGAGGAACTCCGTCTCCTGGCGCTCGTACTGGCGCAGCGCCTTCTCGCGGGTGGCCCCCTGGCCGTTCGCGATGCGCTGTTCGTTCTCGCGCATCTTGCGGATCAGTGCGTCGAGGCCGCGCGCGGAGAGGATGCGGTCGCGGGCGAGGACGTCGAGGTCGCCGGTGCGGGGGTCCTGCGGGAGGTAACCGACCTCGCCGGAGCGGGTGATGGTGCCGCCGGCGGGGATGCCCTCGCCGGCGAGGCACTTGGTGAGGGTGGTCTTGCCGGCGCCGTTGCGGCCGACCAGGCCGATGCGGTCACCCTTGGCGACACGGAAGGTGGCGGACTCGATGAGGACGCGCGCACCGGCGCGCAGCTCGATACCGGATGCGGAGATCACGGACAGACTCCAGGGCGGGGGTGGTTGGCGGGATGGGCGGCTGAGGACGTTCCCGCCGTCTAATGCGCGAGGAGAATGGCCATGGGCCAAGTCTAACGGGGCCGTGCAACCACTTTTTCTGCGTTCGGGTGTTCGAGCCGGGCTTTGGGGACGTCGTTGCCGAGCGGTCTGCGGTGCGGGGTGATACGGCCGAGGTCGTCGACGGCTATGAGCTGGGCGGTCCAGGCGGCTGCCGCTGCTGGTCCGGTGCAGGGCTGGACGATGAGCAGCACTACGGCGTGACGTACGGCACGCGCGGGGTCGAGGGAGCAGCCCTCGCGGGCGGGCAGCACCCTGCGCGGGACGCCGTCCGCGATGCGGTGGCCGGAGCCAGGCGGCGGCCGCGGGCCGGGCGCGGTGCCGGCGCACGGAGGTGCCGTCGGTGTCGGTGACGAACCCGTCGTCCCAGAGCGTGCTCGCCTTCCCGCGCGCGGAGAGCACGGTGAGCGGGCGCCGGCCTTCGCGGGGGTGCCGCCAGTGGAGCGCGCTTGGCGCAGAGCGTGGCCACGGCCGGGGCGGGCGGCTCGGCGCGCTGTCGGTGACACGGCGGGCGGGGCGGATTCCCCGTCCGGACCATCACCGGGGCGATGTCGGTGGTCGCTGCGAGACTGGACAGCAGGTGATGTTCCGGCAAGGGATCACGAAGGAGTGATCGGCATGGCAGGCACGAGCGGCGGGCGTCCGAGCATCTACCCCACCCTGCTCTACGCGGACGCGAAGGCGGCGATCCGGCAGCTCACGGAGGCCTTCGGCTTCACGGAGCTCTCGGTGTACGAGGGCGAGGACGGCTCGGTCCTGCACGCCGAACTGGTGCAGGGAAACGGCGGGGTGATGCTCGGCTCCAAGGGCCGCGGCGGTGTCTTCGACACGGCGATGAAGGACGCGGGCACAAGCGGGGTGTACGTCGTCGTGGACGACGTCGACGCACATCACCAGCGAGCCGTGGACCACGGCGCGGAGATCCTGATGCCCCCGACGGACCAGGACTACGGCTCGCGGGACTACATGGCCAGGGACACCGAGGGCAACGTCTGGAGCTTCGGCACGTACGCCCCCGAGATAGGCGGCTGAGAGCCGGGCGTCAACTGCCCCCGGTGTGCACCTGGAAGGCAGCGCGGCGCACGGCCTTCGCCAGGGCCGGGTCGGGGTGTGCGGCGGCGAGCGCGACCAGGACCTGCACGGTGCGGGGGTGGCCGACGGCGCGTACCTCGTCGAGGAGCGAGGGGACGGTCGGCTGCACGGCGGACTCCAGGTGCCGCACCAGCATCGGGGCCTCGCCGTGGTCGGCGACGGCGGCGGCGGTGTCGACCCACAGCCAGGTGGCCTCTTCCCGGGTGAGGACCTCGTGGGCGTCCTCGGGGTCGATGCCGTCGTGCTCCGCGAGCCACAGCAGGGCGTACGGCCGCAGCGTCGGGTCGTCGGCCACGGAGCGGACGTCGGGCTCGGCGGGGGCGCCCACGACGCGCAGGGCCTCGAAGGCGAGGCCGCGCAGCAGGGCGTCCTCGCCGCGGGCGGCGTCGAGCAGCTCGGTGACAGCGTTGCCGACGGGGCGGGCGGCGAGCCAGGCGCGGTATTCGGCGCGGGCCGCGTTGGGGCGCAGCTGGGCGCAGCCGCGGAGCATGTCCTCGGCGCCCTGCTCGATGTTCCCGGCGGGGCTCTGCGCGGCCACGCAGATCTGCTCCAGCTTGACCCAGACCGCCCAGCTGCCGAGCGGGGTGAGCGTGGCATGCCCGTCGCCGTAGGTGAGGGCGCCGACGGAGGCGAGGGCGCGCAGGGCCCAGTCGAGGAGGGGCGCGAGGGGGGCGTCGGCGGCCTGGTGCTCCGTTGGTTCGGGCTGCGGTCCGTAGGGGATTTCGCAGCGCTCGGTGCGCAGTTCGGTGACCCGCTGCTCGAGGAGGTCGAGGAGCTGCTCCACGGGGACGGGGCCGGCGGACAGTTGGAGGAAGGAGAGCACCTGAGGCATGGCCGAGACGACCTCGGCGAGGGCGGCGGGCTCGTGGTCGGCGGGCTCCGGGCAGGCGAGCGACCAGGCGTCGAAGAGGGCGACCCAGCCGCGCAGTACGGCGCTGTCGTCGCGGTTCCAGGCGCGCAGCCGCCAGCCGGGGCGGGCGGTGTCGCCGTGCACCTCGACGAGGCCGGCGAGGCGGGCGGTGTCCCAGTCGGCGCGGACCTGAGCGGGGGTCAGGCCCAGGTCGGCGGCGGCCCGTTCGGCGGTCTCGTCGGAGAGGGTGCCCCTGCCGTCGGGGTTCGCGCCGTCGCGGACGGGGCGCAGGGCGGCGTCGGCCCAGTGGGCGACGCGGGCCGCGGCGGCCAGGCCGGAGCGTGCCATTCCGGCCAGCTCCGCGGGTGCCGGTGTGCCCTCCGGGGGGCGGGGCGCGGGGCGGCGCGGGCGCCGCTGGTTCACAGCTGAGGGAGCGGCGGCCAGGGGTCGCGGGCGGACGAGTCGAAGCCTGGAGTCGCGCGGGATACGGGACGTCACGGGTGCAGTCTTCCGGTTGACGGTCCGAAAACCCAAACGGAATGCCACGGCGGGCGACGAGGAGGGCCGACGCCGGGCCCGTGCGGGCCGCTGGAGGCCGAGATCAGGCCAGTGGTACGGCGTTAAACGGAACCTGTGGGACCGGGGCGGAGCGGGCGACGGCAGGGTGTCGGGACAGTGGCGGCGCGGTGTCGGCGCCGTCGGTCACATCAGCGGTGTGAGGAAGCGGCGCATCGCCTCTTCGTAGGCCGTGGGGTCGGCGTTCCACATGGCCGCGTGCGGAGCGTGGCGCACCGTGTGGAGGGCGACCCGGTCGGGGCGGGCGGCGGCGAGGCGGCGGGAGTGATCCCAGGGGGCCACCCTGTCGTCGGGGCCGTGGAAGATCATGGTCGGCGTCCGGAGCCGGTCGGCGGCGTCGGCCTCGGCGTCGGCGAGTCGGTCGCCGTACATGCCCGTGCGGCCCTGCGCGGCGCGCACCGCGAGCGGCAGCAGGGCGCCCGGTGTGCGGCGGGCGGCGGCGAGGGCGCGCAGAGTCGTCTCCCAGCTGAGCACCGGGGAGTCCAGGACGAGCCCGGAGATCCGGTCGCGCAGGCCGGAGTGCAGGGCGGCGCGCAGCGCCATGGTGGCGCCGGTGGACCAGCCGAGCAGGACGACCTGGCGCGCGCCGGACCGGACGGCGTAGCCGATCGCCGCGTCCAGGTCCCGCCACTCGGTCTCGCCGAGATGGTTCAGTCCGTCCGGCGGCCGCGGGGCACCGAGGTCGCCGCGGTAGGCCGGGGCGAGCACCGGGAAACGGTGGCGGTGCAGGAACTCCATGACGTTCATGGCGTGTTCGCGGGTGGTGCCCAGGCCGTGCACCGCGATGATCCAGGTGTCCCGCACGCCGGGCACGAACCACGCGGGCAGGGAGCCGAGTTCGCCGGGGACGTCGACGTCGGCGTGGTGCAGGCCGAGGGCGGCGCTCGGGTTGCCGACGTGCAGGTTCGGGGTGAGCCAGACCTTGTCGCCGGGTTTCAGGGTGCCGTGCGAGACGCGTTCCAGGCGGCGGACGACGGTGTCGGCGGAGTGGGACTCCGCGCCGAGGACGGGCCCGACGACCGCGTGCGAGCCGTCGCCGCCGAGGCCGTAGATGCCGGGGCGCAGGGCGGCCAGGTCACGCGTGAGGGTGATCCGGCCCGCGGCCGTCGCGTGCACGGTGAGCCGGGGTTCGGTGGGCAGGGGGCGGCCCGGCGGCGCCTTGAGCGCGGCGTCACTGGCGAGCCGGCCGGCGGCGATGCCCGCCGCACCGGCCGCCAGGGCCGCGGAGACGGCAGCGGCCGTTGCTTTGACAGTGCGCACGGCTCCAGTGTCCTGTCGGACGCGGCTATCGGCCAGCGGGAGGACGGCTCGGAGTGACGCCGCTTGCAGGGACGAGTCAGCCGGTCGCGCCAGTCGCCCGGAGGGCGCGGCAGAAACCTCACCCCCGCTGCCCGTACCCCCGCAGCCGCTCCCCCACCTCCGCCAGCTGCGCCTCGGACAGCAGAGTCGGCGACAACCCCGGTACCGCGGACGCCGTCAGCCACAGGCGGCACATCCACTCCAGCTGGGCCGTGCGGTCGTAGGCCTGGTCCAGGGTGGCGCCGTAGGTGAGGGTGCCGTGGTTCTGGAGGAGACAGCCGGAGCGGTCGGCGAGGGCGTGGAGCATGTTCTCGGCCAACTCGTCGGTGCCGTATGTGGCATACGGGGCAACCCGGACGGGCCCGCCGAGCGCGACGGTCATGTAGTGGATCGCCGGGAGTTCGGGGACGAGCGTCGAGACGGCCGTCGCGTGCACGGCGTGGGTGTGCACGACGGCGCGGGCGTCGGTGCTGCGGTAGACGGCGAGATGCATGGGCAGTTCGCTGGTGGGGACGAGCCCGCCGAGGACCTGCCGGCCGTCGAGGTCGACGCCGGTGACGTCGTCCGGCGCGAGCCGGTCGTAGGGGACACCCGACGGCGTGACCAGCACGGTGTCACCGACGCGCACCGAGACGTTGCCGGAGGTGCCGACGACCAGTCCGTCGGACACGGTCCGGCGGGCCGTCGCGACGAGCGCCTCCCAGGCGTCCGCCTCCTCGGCGCGCACGCCCCTCCCCCGCGACTCCGGCACATCCTGCGCGCCCTCCCGTACACCTCGTACGCCCCGCGGGTCCCGCCGCTGCTCAGCCATGCGGCGATCTTGCCAGGCACGGCGTCAACCCGCCGCCGCGCGGAGACACTTCAGGCCGGAATCACACCCTCCGAAAGATCGTGTATGCGCAAATATGACCTTCTTCGATCGCTTGGCCGGAGATCGCAGAAGATCCGATGATCTTCCAGTAATCTCTGGTGTTTTGTCGTGCACGTCGCCATTCCGGGGGGACATATGGCCCGTGATCGCAAACCATCCCGCCGCCACAACCGCGCCTTAGCGGCGTCCGTGGCGGCTCTCACCGCCGGGGGGATCGCACTCGCCGAGACGCCGGCCTCGGCGGCGAGCCCGCCGAAAGGACACGACGTCTCTTCCCATCAGAAGAACGTCAACTGGCAGAAGGCCAAGTCGAAGGGCGCCAAGTTCGTCTACGTCAAGGCGACCGAGTCCACCACCTACCGCAACCCGTACTTCGGCCAGCAGTACAACGGCGCCCGCGACATGGGCATCATCCGCGGCGCGTACCACTTCGCGCTGCCCAACAAGTCGTCGGGCAAGGCACAGGCGGCACACTTCGTGCGCAACGGCGGCGGCTGGACCGCGGACGGCTGGACGCTGCCGCCCGCGCTCGACATCGAGTACAACCCGTACGACAAGAAGCGCAAGTGCTACGGCCTGAGCAAGGCGAAGATGGTCAGCTGGATCAAGTCGTTCAGCGACGAGGTCAAGCGGCGCACCGGTCGCCGTCCGGTGATCTACACCACCGCCCACTGGTGGAACACGTGCACCGGCCGAAGCGGCGCCTTCGCCTCGAACCACCCCCTGTGGGTCGCCCGTTACAACTCCGCGGGCACGGGGGCACTGCCGGCCGGATGGTCGGCCTGGACGATCTGGCAGTACGACAACGGCGGCAGCCTGCCGGGTGACCAAAATCTCTTCAACGGGTCCCTGACCCAGCTGAGAAAGTTTGCCCGAGGCTACTAGCCGTGCGGCGACTGGGCCGCACGAGAGAAAGGGAGCTCGGCGGTGCGAGAACCGTCATCCCCGGACACCGTGCGGCCCTCCTCAGTTCATCTTCCGTTCACTCAGGTTACCTACGTTCGTCCGGCCAATGACCTCGAACGATTGCCTGGGTAAATGGAAAACTTCTCGCTGATCCTCGCGATTGTGGTGGTAACCGCACTCGCGTTCGATTTCACGAACGGTTTCCACGACACCGCCAACGCGATGGCCACGACCATCTCGACCGGTGCGCTCAAGCCCAAGGTCGCGGTGGCCATGTCCGCCGTACTGAACCTTGTAGGCGCCTTCCTCTCCGTGGAGGTCGCCAACACGATCTCCAAGGGTCTCGTGGACGAGACCGGCATCCGTCCCGAGGTCATCTTCGCCGCCCTGGTCGGCGCGATCCTCTGGAATCTGCTGACCTGGCTCGTGGGCCTGCCCTCCAGTTCCTCGCACGCCCTCATGGGCGGTCTGATCGGCGCCGCCATCGCCTCGGCCGGCGTGGGCGCCGTCCACGGTGACGCGCTGGTCACCAAGGTCCTGATCCCGGCGATCGCGGCCCCACTGGTGGCGGGTCTCGCGGCGATGTTCGCCACCCGCCTCTCCTACAGGCTGGGCAAGAAGGCCGACGGCAAGGCCGCCGAGAAGGGCTACCGGGCCGGCCAGATCGCCTCGGCGGGTCTCGTGTCCCTCGCGCACGGCACGAACGACGCGCAGAAGACGATGGGCATCATCACCCTCGCCCTGGTCGCCGGCGGCGCCGTCGCCCCCGACTCCGACCCGCCCCTGTGGGTCATCCTCTCCGCGGGCATCGCCATCGCGCTGGGCACCTACCTCGGCGGCTGGCGCATCATCCGCACCATGGGCAAGGGTCTGACCGACCTCCAGCCGCAGCAGGGCTTCGCCGCCCAGACCAGCGCGGCCACGGTCATCCTGGCCTCCTCCCACCTCGGCTTCTCCCTCTCCACCACGCACTCGGTCTCCGGCGCGGTGATGGGCGCGGGCCTCGGCCGCAAGGGCGGGGTCGTCCGCTGGTCCACGGCGACGCGCATGTTCGTCGCCTGGGGTCTCACGCTCCCCGCCGCCGCCCTGGTCGGCGCGCTCGCCGAGTACGTGACGGGCTTCGGCGACTGGGGTACGGCCGTCGTCGCCGTCTTCCTCGTCGCCTCCAGCGCCGCGATCTGGAAGATCTCCCGCCGTGAGGTCGTCGACCACACGAACGTCTGCGACTCCGAGGAGCCGGCCGGCGTGATGACCACGGCGATCGCCGCCGTGACCCCGCCGCCGGCGGGCACGGTGACCGAGGACCTCGCCACCACGATCCCGGCCCAGGCGGCCGAGCCCGCCACGTCGACCGCCACCACGGTCTGACCCCCGCGCACCCGGTCAAGCATCCGGCCAAGAAGGAAGCATCACCATGAAGATCGACTGGTCGGCCCTCGGCTCCGTCTTCGGCGTCAGCCTCGCGGTCACCGTGGCCCTCGTGGCCGTGTTCACCCTCGGCATCACCGGCCTCTCACGACGCGAACGGGCGGCGGCCCAGGGGGACTCCGCCGCGCTTGCGGTCACGGGCGCGTACGCCTGCTTCGCGGCGTGCGCGGCGGCGGTGGCGTACGGGATCTATCTGATCGTGGCCTGACGCACAGCACGCGAAAGCACTTGAGGTGCGGAACGGATCACCGTCCCGCACCTCACGCATGTGTGGGCCTTCGCACACTCTCCCGTCGCAGGTCAACAGCAAGTTGACGGCCCTTCCAACCCCGTGGTGGACTGCCGGAGCCATGTACGGCGGCAGGAGAGGAAGCCGGTGAGAATCCGGCGCGGTCCCGCCACTGTCACCGGGGTAGAAAGCCCCGGGAGCCAGGAACTCTCACCGCCGGTCTCGTCGAACCAGGGCGTGGACACCCTGAGTGAGGACATATCGCCATGCTCGGCTGCCGATTGAGGTTCAGTACCAACGCGTTGTCTGACTCCGCGGTCGGCTGAGCCGATGCGGGCCGATCGCGTTTTCGCGTACGGCGCCGCCGCCGGCCTCCTCGGCGACCTGCTTCTCGGTGATCCGCGCCGTGGGCATCCGGTCGCCGTGTTCGGACGGGCCGCGGGTGCCGTGGAGCGGGTGTTGTGGCGGGACCATCGCGGGTGGGGTGCGCTGCACGCCGTCGTGTGTGCCGGTGGCGCCGTCGCGCTCGGGGCCGTGGCCGCTCGTGCCGTACGTACGTCCCCTGCCGCCTCCGTCGCGCTGACCGGCGCCGCCACCTGGGCCGTCGTGGGCGGGACTTCGCTCGCCCGGGAAGCCCGGGCCGTCGGACGTGCCCTGGAGGCGGGGGACGTCGAGGGGGCCCGGGCGCGGCTGCCGCATCTGTGCGGACGGGATCCGCAGGCACTCGACGCCGACGGGATCGCGCGGGCCGTGGTGGAGTCCGTCGCCGAGAACACGTCCGACGCGGTGGTGGGGGCGCTGGTGTGGGGGGCCGTTGGTGGGGTGCCGGGGCTTCTCGGGTTTCGGGCCGTCAACACCCTTGACGCGATGGTCGGGCACAAGTCGCTGCGCCACCGGAGGTTCGGGTGGGCTTCCGCGCGGCTCGACGACGTTGCGGGGTGGCCGGGGGCGCGGGTGACTGCGGTTCTGGCTGCGGTGGCCGGCGAAGATCTGCGGGGGGCCGTACGTGCTTGGCGTGCGGACGCGGCCAAGCATCCGAGTCCCAACGCCGGGCCTGTGGAGGCGTCGTTCGCGGGGGCGCTGGGGGTGCGGCTCGGGGGGACGTTGTCGTATGCGGGGCGGGTCGAGCATCGGCCTGTGCTGAACGATGGGGGGCGTTCTGTGGAAGTCGGGGACATCGAGCGGGCTGTTCGGTTGTCGCGGCGGGTGGGGTGGCTGGCGTTGGGGGTGAGTGCGGCAGGTGCGCTACTGCGGGAGCGGGTCGCGAGGCGCCCGGCACCGCAGGCTGTGCCCACCCTCCCCCACTCTCGGCTTCGCTCGAGCGGGGGGACCCCCATCGCCCTGCGGAACGACTGCCCACAGCGGTGCCGCCGGCGGTCGGGGCGTGTGTCATGACCGGTGGTGGGCTTCTCGTCGCCGGTACCACCTCCGACGCCGGCAAAAGTGTCGTCACCGCCGGGATCTGTCGGTGGCTGGTGCGGCAGGGCGTCAAGGTGGCGCCCTTCAAGGCGCAGAACATGTCCCTCAATTCGTTCGTGACGCGGGAGGGCGCGGAGATCGGGCGGGCGCAGGCCATGCAGGCGCAGGCCTGTCGTGTCGAGCCGACCGCCCTGATGAATCCCGTGCTGCTCAAGCCAGGAGGCGAGCAGAGCAGTCAGGTCGTGCTGCTCGGGAAGCCGGTCGGCGAGCTGAGCGCGCGCGGGTACCACGGGGGGCGGCAGCAAAGGCTCCTCGGGACCGTGCTGGACTGTCTCGCCGAGTTGCGGGGCACGTATGACGCGGTGATCTGTGAGGGGGCCGGCAGTCCTGCCGAGATCAATCTGCGGCGGACCGACATCGTGAACATGGGGATCGCGCGGAACGCGCGGCTGCCTGTGCTCGTGGTGGGGGACATCGACCGTGGTGGCGTGTTCGCCTCCTTCTTCGGGACCGTCGCGCTGCTTTCGCCCGAGGATCAGGAACTCGTCGCCGGGTTCCTGGTCAACAAGTTCCGGGGGGACGTCTCCCTGCTGGAACCCGGGCTCGACATGTTGCACGGGCTCACCGGACGGCGGACCTACGGCGTCCTGCCCTTCCGGCACGGGCTCGGCATCGACGAGGAGGACGGGCTCCGGGTCTCCCTGCGGGGGACGGTCAGGGAGTCGGTCGTCGCCCCGCCCGTCGGCGCGGACGTACTGCGCGTCGCCGTCTGTGCCGTCCCCCTGATGTCCAACTTCACCGACGTGGACGCGCTGGCCGCCGAGCCGGGTGTGGTCGTCCGGTTCGTGGACCGGCCGGAGGAGCTGTCCGACGCCGACCTCGTGGTGATTCCGGGGACCCGGGGGACCGTACGGGCACTGGAGTGGCTGCGGGAGCGCGGGCTGGCCGACGCCCTCGTCCGCAGGGCCGCGGCCGGGCTGCCGGTCCTCGGCATCTGCGGCGGCTTCCAGATCCTCGGCGAGCACATCGAGGACGACGTCGAGAGCCGGCAGGGGCATGTCGACGGGCTCGGGCTGCTTCCCGTACGGGTGCGGTTCGCGCGGGAGAAGACCCTCACGCGGCCGGAGGGCGAAGCCCTCGGGGAGCACGCCGCGGGGTACGAGATTCATCACGGGGTCGCCGATATCGCAGGCGGAGAGCCCTTCCTGGACGGCTGCCGGGTCGGCCAGACCTGGGGCACGCACTGGCACGGATCGCTGGAGTCGGACGGTTTCCGGCGGGCCTTCCTGCGTGAGGTGGCGGCCGCCGCGGGCCGCCGGTTCGTGCCGGCCCCGGACACCTCGTTCGCCGCGCTGCGCGAGGAGCAGCTCGACCGGCTCGGCGACCTGATCGAACAGCACGCGGACACGGACGCGCTGTGGCGGCTCATCGAGTCCGGCGCGCCGCAAGGACTGCCTTTCCTTCCACCGGGAGCGCCCGCATGAGCACAGTGTTGTTGTTGTCGACCGCCGACACGGACCTGTTGGCGGCTCGGGCCGCTTCCGGTGCCTCCTACCGGATCGGCAACCCGACCCGCGTGGATGTCGAGGGCGAGCTGCCCTCCCTCATCGCGGGCGCGGACATCGCCGTCGTACGGCTGCTCGGTGGCAAGCGGGCCTGGGAGGACGGGCTCGCCGCGCTGAAGGCGTCCGGCATCCCGACCGTGCTGCTGGGCGGAGAGGCCGTGCCCGACGCGGAGTTGATGGCCGAGTCGTCGGTGCCGGCGGGAGTCGTGGCGGAGGCGCTGCGGTATCTCGTCGAGGGCGGGCCGGCCAACCTGACCGAGCTGGCGCGGTTCCTGTCGGACACCGTGCTGCTGACCGGTGAGGGGTTCGTCGAGCCGCGGAAGATGCCCGAGTACGGCGTCCATGGTGAGCGTCCCTTCGCCGAGGGGCGCCCGACCGTCGGCGTCCTCTTCTACCGAGCGCACGAGCTCAGCGGCAACACCGCCTTCGTGGACACGCTGTGCGACGCGATCGAAGCGCGGGGCGCCAACGCACTTCCCGTGTACTGCGGTTCGCTGCGCGGTGCCGACCCCGGACTCTACGAGCTCCTCGCCAAGGCCGACGCCCTCGTCGCCACCGTCCTCGCCGCCGGCGGCACGCACGCCTCGCAGGCGTCGGCCGGCGGTGACGAGGAGGCGTGGGACATCGGGGCGCTCGCCGACCTCGACGTCCCAGTGCTGCAGGGGCTTTGCCTGACCTCGTCGCGGAGCGCCTGGGAGGAGTCGGACGCCGCTCTCTCCCCCATGGACGCGGCGATGCAGGTCGCCATCCCGGAGTTCGACGGGCGGCTGATCACCGTGCCGTTCTCCTTCAAGGAGCAGGGGCCGGACGAGGTCCCGGTGTACGTCGCCGATCCGGAGCGGGCCGCGCGGGTCGCCGGAATCGCCGTACGGCACGCGGAGTTGAAGCACAAGCCGAACGCCGAGAAGAAGCTCGCGCTCGTCTTCACCGCCTACCCGACCAAGCACTCGCGCGTCGGCAACGCGGTCGGCCTGGACACGCCCGCCTCGGCGGTGCGAGTGCTGGACGCGCTGCGGGACGCGGGATACGGGGTCACCGCGTACCCGTCCGGCGGCGACGAGTTGATCCACCGGCTGATCGAGGCCGGCGGCCACGACGTCGAGTGGCTGACGGAGGAGCAGCTGGCCTCCGCCCCCGCACGCGTGCCGCTCGCCGACTACCGGGCGTGGTTCGACAAGCTCGACCCCGAGCTGCGGGACGCGATGCTGGAGGCGTGGGGTGAGCCGCCGGGCGGCCTGTACGTCGACGGGGACGAGATCGTGCTGGCCTCGCTCCAGTTCGGGAACGTCGTCGTGATGATCCAGCCGCCGCGCGGCTTCGGCGAGAACCCGATCGCGATCTACCACGACCCGGACATGCCGCCGTCGCACCACTACATGGCCGCGTACAGGTGGCTGGACAACAGCTTCGGCGCCGACGCCATCGTGCACATGGGCAAGCACGGCACGATGGAGTGGCTGCCGGGCAAGGGACTCGGGCTCAGCGGCGGCTGCGCTCCGGACGCCGTCCTCGGGGACCTGCCGTTGATCTACCCGTTCATCGTCAACGACCCCGGCGAGGGCACCCAGGCCAAGCGGCGCGGGCACGCCACCGTCGTCGACCACCTGGTGCCGCCGATGGCGCGCGCCGACACCTACGGCGACCTGGCCAAGCTGGAACAGCTCCTCGACGAGTACGCGCTCGTCTCCGACCTGGACCCGACGAAGGCGCCGGCCGTACGCGCGCAGATCTGGACGTTGGTGAAGGCGGCCGAGCTGCACCACGACCTGCATGTCGACGAGCAGCCGGACGACGAGGCGTTCGACGAGTTCGTCATGCACATCGACGGCTATCTGTGCGAGATCAAGGACGTGCAGATCCGCGACGGCCTGCACATTCTGGGCGGCGGACCGGTCGGCGAACCGCGCGTGAACCTCGTGCTCGCGGTGCTGCGTGCCTCGCAGGTGTGGGGCGGGCAGGCGAACGCGCTGCCGGGGCTCAGGGCCTGTCTGGCGGCTCATTTCGGGCTGGTGGAGAAGGAGTTGCTGGCCGAGCCCGGGGAACCGGTCAAGGTGCCGGTGGAGCTGACGGATCTCGTCGAGGGCCCGGCGCGTACGGCCGCCGACTCGATCGACCTGCTGGAGCAGCTGTGCCGGCGGGTCGCGGAGGGCATGGAAGAGCGGGCGTGGGACGTCACGGCCGCACCGGCCCTCGTCCGGGAGGTCCTCGGTACCGAACACCCCGACGCCGTCGCGGTGGTGGAGTTCGCCTGCCGGGAGGTCGTGCCACGGCTGGAGAGGACGACCGACGAGATCGGGCACATCCTCAAGGCGCTCGAAGGTGGTTACGTCCCGGCCGGTCCCTCCGGTTCGCCCACCCGCGGACTGGTCAACGTCCTCCCCACCGGCCGGAACTTCTACTCCGTCGACCCCAAGGCCATTCCCTCCCGGCTGAGTTGGGAGGTCGGGCAGTCGCTCGCCGACTCACTCGTGCAGCGGTACCTGGCCGACACCGGTGAGTATCCGAAGTCGGTCGGCCTGACGGTCTGGGGTACGTCGGCCATGCGCACCCAGGGTGACGACATCGCCGAGATCCTGGCGCTGCTGGGGTGCCGGCCGGTGTGGGACGACGCGTCGAGGCGGGTGACGGGCTTCGAGGTCGTCGGGGTGGAGGAGCTCGGTCGGCCGCGCATCGACGTCACGGTCCGTATCTCCGGCTTCTTCCGGGACGCGTTCCCGCACGTGGTGGGCCTGATCGATGACGCGGTACGGGCGGTGGCCGAGCTGGACGAGCCCGCCGAGTCCAACTACGTACGGGCGCACGTGGAGCAGGACACCACCGAGCACGGCGACCGGCGGCGCGCGACGGCTCGTATCTTCGGGTCCAAGCCGGGGGCCTACGGGGCCGGGCTGCTGCCGCTGATCGACGCGCGGAACTGGCGATCGGACGCCGACCTCGCCGAGGTGTACGCGGTGTGGGGCGGCTATGCGTACGGGCGCGGGCTGGACGGGCGGGCGGCGCGCGGGGACATGGAGACGGCGTTCAAGCGGATCGCCGTCGCCGCCAAGAACGTCGACACGCGTGAGCACGATCTCGTCGACGCCGACGACTACTTCCAGTACCACGGCGGCATGGTCGCCATGGTGCGGCACCTCACGGGGGCGAGCCCCGAGGCGTACGTGGGTGATTCGGCAACCCCCGACCAGGTGAAGACGCGCACCCTCGGCGAGGAGACACACCGCGTCTTCCGCGCCCGCGTGGTCAACCCGCGCTGGATGGCGGCGATGCGGCGGCACGGCTACAAGGGCGCCTTCGAGATGGCGGCGACCGTCGACTACCTCTTCGGATACGACGCCACGGCCGGGGTCGTGGACGACTGGATGTACGAGAAGCTCAGCGCGGAGTACGTCTTCGACCCGGAGAACCGGGACTTCATGAAGAAGTCCAACCCGTGGGCACTGCGCGGCATCACCGAACGGCTGCTCGAGGCCGCCGACCGCGGTCTGTGGGCCGAGCCGGACGCGGACACGTTGGAGCGGCTGCGGGCCACCTACCTGGAGCTGGAAGGCGACTTGGAGGGCGACGACAAGTGAGTACCCCGTTTCCGTTCACAGCCGTCGTGGGCCAGGACGACCTGCGGCTCGCGCTGCTGCTGAACGCCGTGTCCCCGGCGGTCGGTGGTGTGCTGGTGCGCGGCGAGAAGGGCACCGCCAAGTCGACGGCCGTACGCGCGCTTTCGGCGCTCGTGCCGGAGGTGCCTGTCGTCCCCGGGTGCCGTTTCTCGTGCGACCCCGAATCGCCCGACCCCGCGTGCCCGGACGGTCCGCACGAGCCGGGGGCTGGTGTCCAACGGCCCGCGCGCATGGTCGAGTTGCCGGTCGGCGCCTCCGAGGACCGGCTCGTGGGTGCGCTGGACATCGAGCGTGCTCTGTCCGAGGGCGTGAAGGCCTTCGAACCCGGCCTGCTCGCCGACGCCCACCGCGGGATCCTCTACGTCGACGAGGTCAACCTCCTCCACGACCACCTGGTCGACCTGCTGCTGGACGCGGCCGCGATGGGCGCGTCGTATGTGGAGCGGGAAGGCGTCTCCGTACGGCACGCCTCGAAGTTCCTCCTCGTCGGGACCATGAATCCCGAAGAGGGCGAACTGCGGCCGCAGTTGCTCGACCGGTTCGGGCTGACCGTCGAGGTCGCGGCCTCGCGGGAGCCGGACCAGCGGGTGGAGGTCGTACGGCGGCGGCTCGCGTACGACGACGATCCGGCGGGTTTCGCGGCGCGGTGGGCGGACGAAGAGGCCGCCGTACGGGCGCGGATCGTGGCGGCGCGGGAGCTGTTGCCGTCGGTGCGGCTGGGCGACGGGGCGCTGCGGCAGATCGCCGCGACCTGTGCTGCCTTCGAGGTGGACGGGATGCGGGCCGACATCGTGATGGCCCGGACGGCCACCGCGCTGGCCGCCTGGGCAGGGCGGACCGATGTGCTCGCCGAGGATGTGCGGCAGGCGGCCCTGCTCGCGCTGCCGCACCGCAGGCGTCGTAATCCCTTCGACGCACCGGGGCTGGACGAGGACAAGCTCGACGAGACGCTGGAGGAGTTCGGGGGGCAGGGCGAGGGCGACGACGATCCGGATCCGGACGGGCCCGGTGGGGGTGGTGGGCAGCCGCCTTCGGAGGGGCCTGAACCTGAAGGGGGCGACACCGGTGCACGGCCCGAGGCCGGGGAGGGTGACGAGCCGCAGCCTTCCGGTGCCGGCTCGGGTGAGCAGCAGGCCGCGCGAGCCGCTGAGCCCTTCCGGACGAAGGTGCTGAGCGTGCCGGGGCTCGGTGAGGGTGCCGCCGGGCGGCGGTCGCGGGCGCGGACCGAGCATGGGCGGACGACCGGGGCTCGGCGGCCCCGAGGGGCGCTGACCAAGCTGCATCTGGCGGCGACCGTGCAGGCGGCGGCGCCGCATCAGCGGGCGCGGGGGCGGTCCGGGCGGGGGCTGGTGGTGCGGCGGGACGATCTGCGGCAGGCGACCAGGGAAGGGCGCGAGGGGAATCTCGTGCTGTTCGTCGTGGACGCCTCCGGGTCGATGGCGGCCCGGCAGCGGATGAGTGCCGTGAAGGGGGCCGTGTTGTCGCTGTTGCTGGATGCGTATCAGCGGCGGGACAAGGTGGGGCTGGTGACGTTTCGGGGGTCGGCCGCCGATGTGGCATTGCCGCCGACCTCGTCCGTCGACGCGGCGGCCGCTCGGCTCGAGTCGTTGCCGACCGGTGGTCGGACACCGCTGGCCGCCGGGCTGCTCAAGGCGCATGACGTGCTGCGGGTGGAGCGGCTGCGGGACCCGGCCCGGCGGGCGCTCGTCGTGGTCGTGACCGACGGGCGGGCCACGGGTGGCCCGGAGCCGGTCGCGCTCGCCGGACGGGCGGCCCGGTTGTTCGCCGCCGAGGGGGTCGCCTCCGTGGTGGTCGACTGTGAGTCGGGGCCGGTGCGGCTGGGGCTCGCCGGGCAGCTCGCGGGTGAGCTGGGCGGTACGGCGGTGACGCTGGACGAACTGCGCGCGGACTCGATCGCCGGGCTGGTCAAGGAAGTTCAGGGGAATTCGAGGAGGGCCGCGTAATGCCGCAGGGACAGCCGAGTGTGATTCCGGACGACGGGCTGACGACTCGTCAGCGGAGGAATCGGCCTCTTGTCGTGGTGCACACGGGCATCGGGAAGGGCAAGTCCACCGCCGCCTTCGGGCTCGCGCTGCGCGCCTGGAACCAGGGGTGGCCGATCGGGGTGTTCCAGTTCGTCAAGTCGGCGAAGTGGAAGGTCGGCGAGGAGAACGCGCTGCGGGTGCTGGGGGCGTCCGGGCAGGGCGGCACCGTCGACTGGCACAAGATGGGCGAGGGCTGGTCGTGGGTGCAGCGCGACGATCAGATGGACAACGAGGACAAGGCCCGGGAGGGCTGGGAGCAGGTCAAGCGGGATCTGGCCGCCGAGACGTACCAGCTGTACGTGCTGGACGAGTTCGCCTACCCCATGCACTGGGGGTGGGTCGACACCGATGAGGTCGTCTCCGTGCTGCGCGATCGGCCCGGGACCCAGCATGTCGTGATCACCGGGCGGAACGCGCCCGAGAAGCTCGTCGACTTCGCGGATCTCGTCACCGACATGTCCAAGGTCAAGCATCCGATGGACGTCGGGCAGAAGGGGCAGAGGGGCATCGAGTGGTGAGCTCCTCCGTCCCTCGGCTGGTCATTGCCGCGCCCTCGTCGGGCAGCGGCAAGACCACCGTCGCCACGGGGTTGATGGCCGCGTTCGCCGCGCGGGGACTTGCCGTGTCTCCGCACAAGGTGGGGCCGGACTACATCGATCCCGGGTACCACGCGCTCGCCACCGGGCGGGTGGGGCGGAATCTCGACGCGTATCTGTGTGGGCCGGAGTTGGTCGGGCCGCTGTTTCTGCATGGGGCGCGTGGGTGTGACATCGCCGTGGTCGAGGGCGTGATGGGGCTGTACGACGGGGCTGCCGGGGAGGGTGAACTGGCGTCCACCGCTCATGTGGCGAAGTTGCTGCGGGCGCCGGTGGTGCTGGTCGTGGACGCCTCGTCGCAGTCCCGGTCGGTGGCGGCGCTGGTGCACGGGTTCGCGTCCTGGGATCCGGAGGTGCGGGTCGGGGGCGTGATTCTGAACAAGGTCGCCTCGGATCGGCATGAGGAGTTGCTGCGGGAGGCGTTGGGGTCGGCCGGGGTGCCTGTGTTGGGGGTGTTGCGGCGGGCGGCTCGGGTGGATACGCCTTCTCGGCATCTGGGGTTGGTGCCGGTTGCCGAGCGGCGGGGCGAGGCCGTGGAGGCTGTTGCCGCGATGGCGGAGCAGGTGCGTTCCGGGTGTGATCTGGAGGCGCTGGTCGCGTTGGCGCGGAGTGCGGGGGCGTTGTCGTGTGCGGGTTGGGATGCGGCTGAGGTGCTGGCTTCTTCGCCCCCTCCGCCCCTTCCCGTCCCGTCCCTGGGGGCTGGCGCCCCCAGACCCCCGCTGTCGGCCCTGAACGGGCCTCGTCCTCAAACGCCGGACGGGCTGGATGATGCGGACCGGCGCTCGAAGGTGCCGGACGGGCTGGATGATGTCGGGCCGGGCATGGAAGCTCCCGTCATTGCCGTTGCCGGTGGGGCCGCGTTCACCTTCTCCTACGCCGAGCACACCGAGCTGCTCACCGCCGCCGGTGCCGAGGTCATTCCCTTCGATCCACTGCGTGACGAGCGACTGCCGGACGGTACACGGGGGTTGGTGATCGGTGGCGGGTTTCCCGAGGTGTATGCCGGCGAGCTGTCCGCCAACGAGCCTCTCCGCAAGGCCGTTGCCGCCCTCGCGGAGGACGGTGCTCCCGTCGCCGCCGAATGTGCCGGGCTGCTGTACCTGTGCCGTGAGCTCGACGGGCGGCCCATGTGCGGCGTGCTCGACGCCACGGCCCGTATGGGCGAGCGGCTCACCCTCGGGTACCGGGACGCCGTGGCCGTGAGTGACAGTGTGCTCGCGGTGGCCGGGATTCGGATGCGGGGGCACGAGTTTCATCGGACGGTCGTCGAGCCCGGCTCGGGGGCCGCTCCCGCCTGGGGTGTGCTGGCACCGCGGCGGCGGGTCGAAGGTTTCGTACAGCGAGGTGTGCACGCGAGTTATCTGCACACGCACTGGGCCTCGGAGCCCGGTGTCGCCCGTCGGTTCGTGGAGAGGTGCCGGACGTCATGAGCAGCAGGCTGATCGGAGTCGGGGTCGGGCCCGGTGATCCCGAGCTGGTGACCGTCAAGGGCGTCAATGCTCTGCGGGCGGCAGACGTGGTCGTCGTACCGGTCATGGACACCGGTGAGCGGGGGCGCGCCGAGGCGACCGTGTTGCACTACGTGCCCGAGGAGAAGGTCGTCCGGGTCGTGTTCGCGCTCAACGAGCGCAGCGACCGGGCGCGGCGGGAGGCCGCGTGGGACGCGGCGGGTGAGCGGGTCGCCGGGCTGCTGAAGCAGTACGGCAGCGTCGCCTTCGCGACCATCGGCGACCCGAACGTGTACTCCACGTTCACCTATCTCGCGCAGACCATCGGCGAGGTGGTGCCCGGTGTCGTCGTGGAGACCGTGCCCGGGATCACCGCCATGCAGGACCTCGCGGCGCGGTCGGGGGCCGTGCTGACGGAAGGCACCGAGCCGCTCACGCTGGTGCCCGTGACCGCGGGGGCCGCCGTGCTCAAGGACGCCCTGAACGGGCCCGGGACCGTCGTCGCCTACAAGTTCGGGCGGCATGCGCGGGAGGTGGCCGAGGTGTTGCGGGAGACCGGGCGGATCGACGATGCCGTGTGGGGGTCGGCGCTCGGGTTGCCCGAGGAGTCCGTCCGGTCGGCCGCCGAGCTCGACGGTGCTCCTCTCCCCTACCTCTCCACGCTCATCGCGCCCGCGCGGCGGGACGGCGGGCGGGGCGGCAAGCTGTGACGACCCCCGGATCATTCGGCCACGGCCACCACCAGCCAGATGAACGCCGCGCCCGCGACCGTGCACAGCACGGTCGAGCGGGCGGGGTGTTCGTGGTGGGCTTCCGGGAGGATCTCGGCCGCCGCCAGATACAGCAGCGCGCCGCCGAAGAGGCCGAGATAGCCGCCGAGCATCGGCTCCGGGATCGTGAACAGGAGCGTGGACGCCGCACCCGCCACGGGGGCCAGGGCATCCGCGAACAGCATGGCGAGTGCCCGGCGCCGCGCGTTCCCGTACAGGCTCGTGATCGTGTACGTGTTGAAGCCGTCGGCGAAGTCGTGGGCGACGACGGCCAGCGCGACCGCGGTGCCCATGCCGCCGCCCACCTGGAAGGCCGCGCCGATCGCCACGCCGTCCATGGCGCTGTGGCCGACCATCGCGGCGGCCGCCGTCAGGCCGACTTCGGGCGTACGGCCGTCGTGCTCTTCGGCGCCGTGGGCCGCCTGCCGCACGGCCAGCAGACGTTCCACCAGATGGGCCAGCAGGAAGCCGGCCACGAACAGGAGCAGGGCCGCGGGTACTGCGAAGACCTCGGCGTCCGCCGCCTCCAGCGCCTCCGGCAGCAGGTCCAGGCCGACCACGCCGAGCATCAGGCCGCCTGCCAGGCCCAGCACCAGATGGCGGCGGTCGGTCACGCGCAGTGCCGTCCAGCCGCCGGCCAGCGTCATCAGGAACGCGCCGAGCGCGACGAAGACCGCCATGTGCCCTTGGTATCCGATCAAGCCGCCCCGTTCACGCACATCCGGCAGCGCCGCATGGCCCTGAGCACACAGCGCGGCTCTGTCCGTAGTACTTCGTAGGAGAGGACCGATTTCCCATGGCCGATGCCCCCACCGGCAAGGTGACCTTCGTCGGTGCCGGCCCCGGCGCCGCCGATCTGCTGACGTTCCGTGCCGCGCGTGCCATCGCGGAGGCCGACGTGGTGATCTGGGCGGCCAGCCTGGTCCAGGCGGAGGTCCTCCAGCACGCGCGCGAGGGCGCGGAGATCCTCGACTCGGCGACGATGTCGCTGGAGGACGTCGTCGCCGTGTACGAGCGGGCGCGTGAAGAAGGGCTGAAGGTGGCCCGGATTCACTCCGGCGATCCCGCCCTGTGGGGCGGTACGCAGGAGCAGCTCGACCGGTGTGCCCGGATCGGCGTCGAGACCGAGGTCGTTCCCGGTGTCTCCGCCTTCTCCGCCGTCGCCGCGCTCGCGCAGCGCGAGCTGACGATCCCCGAGGTCGCGCAGTCCGTCGTACTCACCCGGCTCGGCGGCGGCAAGACGCCGATGCCGCCCGGGGAGGAGGTGCGGGAGTTCGCCAAGCACGGCACCACCATGGCGATCTTCCTGTCCGCCGCCCGCAGCGGGCAGCTCGTACGGGAGCTGCTGGAGGGCGGCTATCCGACGACCACGCCGGTCGTCGTCGCCTACCAGGCGACCTGGCCGGAGGAGCTGGTGGTGAGGTGCACGATCGGCACGCTGGAGGAGACGGTCAAGGAGCACAAGCTCTGGAAGCACACGCTGTTCCTGGTCGGCCCGGCCCTCGACGCGCACGGCACCCGTTCGCACCTCTACCACCCCGGCCACTTCCACGGCTACCGCAGGGCCGACCCGGAGGCCCGGAAGGCGCTGCGCTCACGGGGTGCGAGCACGTGATCACCGTTGTCGGGGCGGGGACGGGGGCGCCGGTGCCGGCGGACGTGCTGGCCGGTGCCCGGCTGGTCGTGGGCGGTCGGCGGCATCTGTCCGCCGCGCCGGTTCCGGAGGGTGCCGAGCAGGTCGTCCTCGGTGCGTTGGCGCCGGCGCTGGACGTCATCGAGCGGCACCTGGACAAGCAGAGCCGTGTCGTCGTGCTGGCCTCGGGGGATCCCGGGTTCTTCGGGATCGTGCGGGTGCTGGCCGAGCGGTTCGGTGCGGAGCGGCTGGATGTCCGGCCGGGAGTGTCGTCCGTCGCCGCCGCCTTCGCGCGGCTCGGGCTGCCGTGGGACGACGCCGTCGTCGTCAGCGCGCACGGGCGTGACCTGCGTACGGCGGTGAATGTGTGCCGGGCGCGGCCGAAGGTCGCCGTGCTGACGGGGCCGGGGGCGGGTCCGGCGGAGCTGGGGGCCGCGCTCGGGGACGACTCACGTGTCCTGGTCGTCGCCTGCGCGCTGGGTTCCGCGGACGAGCGCGTGGAGCGGGTGACTCCGGCCGAGGCCGCCGTCCGTGACTGGGGGCCGGCGGTGAGCGTGGTGCTGTGCCTGGACGCGTCGCGGGCGGTGGGCGGTGTGCGCTCGGTGGCCGGGTCTCCGCCCGGTCCTGCCCAATGGGCTCTGGACGAGGGCGAGTTCAGCCACCGCGACTCGATGATCACCAAGTTCGAGGTGCGGGCGCTGGCCCTGGCCCGGCTCGGGCCGCGGCTGGGCGACCTGGTCTGGGACGTCGGCGCGGGATCCGGGTCCGTGGCCGTGGAGTGCGCGCGGCTCGGCGCCGCCGTGACGGCGGTCGAGAAGAGCCTGGACGGGGTCGAGCGGATCCGCGCGAACGCCGCCGCGCACGGGGTCGACGTACGGGTGGTGCACGGGGCGGCGCCCGCGGTGCTGTCCGAGCTCGACGCTTCCGACGATCCCGACGCCGTGTTCGTCGGCGGTGGCGGGCGTGAACTGCCCGACGTCGTCACGGCGTGCGCGCGGCGGGCCCGGCGGACCGTCGTCGTCGCGATGGCCGCGCTCGACCGGGTACCGGCCGCGCGGGCCGCCCTCACCGGCGCCGGGTTCGACTGCGACGGGGTGCTGTTGCAGTCGTCCCGGCTCGCGCCGCTGCCGGGGGACGTGACCCGGCTCGCGGCGACGAACCCCGTTTTCCTGCTGTGGGGCGTCCGGTCTCCAGTACGTACCGATGAAGGAGTTGCCCAGTGATCGGCCTCATTTCCGCCACCGCGGCGGGCGCGGCGGCGCGGGACCGGCTGGCCGCGGCGTGGCCCTCCCGGGTCCGGGTGTACGACGGGCCCGTCGGGGACGCCGTACGGCGGGCGTTCGCCGAGTGCGAGCAGCTCGTGTGTTTTCTGGCCACGGGGGCGGTCGTACGGCTGACCGCCCCGCTGCTGGGTGACAAGGCGTCCGACCCGGGTGTGGTGTGCGTCGACGAGGGCGGGCGGTTCGCCGTGTCGCTGGTGGGCGGGCATGGGGGCGGTGCCAATGAGCTCGCCCGCGAGGTCGGGGAGTTGCTGGGCGCGGAGCCCGTGGTGACCACGGCCACGGATGCGGTGGGGGTGCCCGGGCTGGATACGCTCGGGTTCCCGGCGGAGGGGGATGTCGCCGGGGTTTCCCGGGCTGTGCTCGACGGTGAGCCGGTGGCGCTGAAGGCGGACTTCGCCTGGCCCCTTCCGGCGCTCCGGGTCGCCGAGGAAGGGGCGTACGTGATCCGGCTGACGGATCGCCTCGTCGGACCCGCCGAGCACGAGGTCGTCCTCCGGCCCCCGTCCCTCGTCGTCGGCGTCGGCGCCTCCAAGGGTGCCCCCGTCGACGAGGTGCTGGAGCTGATCGAGGCGGCGTTGCGCGATGCGGGACTGTCCGCCCGTAGCGTCGCCGAACTCGCCACCGTCGACGCCAAGGCCGACGAACCCGGCATCGTCGAGGCCGCCGAACATCTCGGCGTCCCCCTCGTCACCCACTCCGCCGAGGAGTTGGCCGCCGTGGACGTGCCCAACCCCTCCGACGCCCCGCTCGCCGCCGTCGGCACCCCTTCCGTCGCCGAGGCCGCCGCGCTGGTACGCGGTGGTGAACTCCTCGTCCCCAAGCGGAAATCGGCTGCCGCCCCCGCCATGGCGACCTGTGCCGTCGTACGGCGGCCCGCGCGCGGGCGGCTCGCGGTGGTCGGGCTCGGGCCGGGTGCCCGGGATCTGCTCACGCCGCGTGCCAAGGCCGAACTGCGACGCGCTTCCGTGCTCGTCGGGCTCGACCAGTACGTCGACCAGATCCGCGACCTGCTGCGGCCCGGGACCCGGATCCTGGAGTCGGGGCTCGGCGCCGAGGAGGAGCGGGCGCGGACGGCCGTGGAGGAGGCCCGGAAGGGGCAGGCCGTCGCGCTGATCGGCAGTGGGGACGCCGGTGTGTACGCCATGGCCTCTCCCGCGCTCGCCGAGGCCTCCGACGACATCGACGTGATCGGTGTGCCCGGCGTGACCGCCGCCCTCGCCGCGGCCGCGATCCTCGGGGCGCCGCTGGGCCACGACCACGTGTCCATCAGCCTGTCCGATCTTCACACGCCCTGGGAGGTCATCGAGCGACGTGTGCGCGCGGCTGCCGAGGCGGACATCGTCGTGACCTTCTACAACCCGCGCAGCAGGGGCCGGGACTGGCAGCTGCCGAAGGCGCTGGCGATCCTCGCGGAGCACCGGGAGCCGTCGACGCCGGTCGGTGTCGTACGGAACGCGTCGCGGCCGGACGAGTCCAGCAGGCTGACGACGCTGGCCGCCCTCGACCCGGCGACGGTCGACATGATGACGGTCGTGACCGTGGGCAACACCGCGACCCGGCGGATCGCGGGGCGCATGGTGACCCCGCGCGGCTACCGCTGGCAGGAGAACCAGCCGAACCAGGCGGAGAAGGAGGAGGCCCGGTGAACCGCGTGGTGCATCCCATCGAGCAGGAGTCCTTCCGGCGGCTGCGCGCCCGCCTGGACACCTCGCATTTCCCGCCGCTGACCCGGGCGGTGGTGGAGCGGGTCATCCACTCCGCGGCCGACCTGGAGTACGCGAGCGATCTCGTCATGGACGAGGGCGAGTTGGCGAAGGCGCATAACGTGCTGCACGCCGGGGCGCCGGTGGTCGTGGACGTGGAGATGGTGGCCGCGGGGATCACCCGGCGGGAGACCGTCTGTCGCCTCAAGGAGGCCAAGTCCGGGCCCGGGCTGACCCGTTCGGCCCACGCCATACGACTCGCCTACGAACGGGTCGGGCCCGGCGCCCTCTGGGTGATCGGCTGTGCCCCCACCGCGCTGGAGGAGTTGCTGACCCTGGACGCCTCGCCCGCGCTCGTCATCGGGCTGCCCGTCGGTTTCGTCGGGGCGGCCGAGTCCAAGGCCGCGTTGCGCGAGAGCGGGCTGCCCGCCGTGAGCAACGTGTCCGAGAAGGGCGGGTCGGCGGTGGCCGCCGCCGCACTCAACGCCCTGCTGTACCACCCCCTTTCGATGCCCGAGGAGAAATCGTGACCACCCCGCCGCCCGCCCTGCTCATCGCCGGCCATGGCACCCGGGACGATGCCGGAGCCGAGGCGTTCCGCGACTTCGTACGGGAGTTGGGCGACCGTCATCCCGAACTGCCCGTCGCGGGCGGCTTCATCGAGTTGTCCCCGCCGCCGCTGGGCGATGCGGTCACCGAGCTGGTGGAGCGGGGCGTGCGCCGTTTCGCCGCCGTACCGCTGATGCTGGTGTCCGCCGGGCACGCCAAGGGGGACATCCCGGCGGCGCTGGCCCGTGAGAAGGAGCGGCACCCCGGGATCTCGTACGCCTACGGCCGTCCGCTGGGCCCGCACCCGGCACTGCTGTCGGTCCTGGAGCGGCGGCTGGACGAGGCCCTCGGCGGGACGGCACGCACGCCCGCCGACCGGGCCGACGTGACCGTGCTGCTGGTCGGGCGCGGCTCGACCGACCCGGACGCCAACGCCGAGGTGCACAAGGCGGCCCGGCTGCTGTGGGAGGGGCGCGGGTACGCGGGCGTGGAGACGGCGTTCGTGTCGCTGGCGGCGCCGGACGTGCCCAGCGGGCTGGACCGGTGCGTGAAGCTGGGGGCGCGGCGGATCGTCGTACTCCCGTACTTCCTGTTCACGGGGATCCTCCCGGAGCGGGTGCGGCAGCAGACGGAGGGCTGGGCGGAGGCACACCCGGAGGTCGAGGTGCGTTCGGCGGACGTGATCGGTCCGGAGCCGGAGCTGCTCGACCTGGTGATGGAGCGGTACGAGGAGGCCGTCAAGGGCGATCTGCGGATGAACTGCGACTCGTGCGTGTACCGGATCGCGCTGCCCGGGTTCGAGGACAAGGTGGGGCTGCCGCAGCAGCCGCACTTCCACCCGGACGACGACGGCCACCATCACCACCACGGACACCACCACCATGGCGCACACACCCATGCCCACTGACGACACCGGCACCGAAGCCGGCCCGGACGCCCACGACCTGCGGCACCACGGGGACGCCGAGGTGCGGGACGACGGGTCGGCGCTGGTCGACCTCGCCGTGAACGTCCGCGCGGACACCCCACCCGCGTGGCTGCGGGAGCGGATCGCCGGGTCGCTGACCGGACTGGCCGCCTATCCGGACGGGCGGTCCGCGCGCGCTGCGGTGGCGGCGCGGCACGGGCTGCCGGCGGATCGGGTGCTGCTGACGGCGGGTGCCGCGGAGGCGTTCGTTCTGCTCGCACGCGCCTTGAAAGTCCGTCAACCGGTCGTCGTGCACCCGCAGTTCACGGAGCCGGAGGCGGCGCTGCGGGACGCGGGCCACACGGTCGACCGGGTCCTGCTGCGCGAGCAGGACGGCTTCCGGCTGGACCCGGCCGCGGTACCGGAGGACGCGGACCTGGTGGTGGTCGGCAACCCGACGAATCCCACCTCCGTCCTCCACCCGGCCGCCGCGATCGCCCAACTCGCCCGTTGCGGGCGGACCCTGGTGGTGGACGAGGCGTTCATGGACGCGGTGCCGGACGAGCGGGAGGCGCTGGCCGGCCGGACGGACGTGCCCGGGCTGGTCGTCCTGCGCAGCCTGACGAAGACCTGGGGGCTGGCCGGGCTGCGGATCGGGTACGTGCTGGCCGCCCCGGAGACGATCGCCGCCCTGGAGCGGGCCCAGCCGCTGTGGCCGGTGTCCACGCCGGCGCTCACCGCCGCCGAGGCGTGCGTGGAGCCGCGGGCACTGGCGGAGGCGGCGCACGCGGCGCACCGTGTCGCCGCGGACCGGGCCCATCTCGTCGCCGGGTTGGAGGAGTTCGCCTCCGACGGGCTGCGGGTGGTCCAGCCGGCCGAGGGCCCCTTCGTCCTCGTACGGCTGCCACGCGCGACCGCCGTACGCCGGCATCTGCGCGACCTCGGTTTCGCGGTGCGGCGCGGGGACACCTTCCCGGGCCTGGGCGAGGAGTGGCTGCGGCTGGCGGTGCGGGACCGGGTGACGGTCAACTCCTTCCTTCAGGCGCTGGACCGGGCGCTGGCTCTGGCGCATCGCTGAGCCGGGGCGCCACCCGCTCCCGGGTGCCGTCCGGGAAGCGGATCTCCACGGTGCCGTCGGCGGCGACCGACGCGCTCGCTCCCGCGCACAGCGCGTGCGGGTCGGCGCTGAGCACCACGAGGGTGACCAGCAGGCGGGCGTCGGCGCCCAGTTCGAGCACGGGCGTGGCGGAGTGGTGTCCGACGGCGTTGGCGCCGAGGGCCGGTACGACCCTGCCCTCGGTGTCGCCCCAGCCGTGGAGGCCGATGATCGCGCTGGTCAGTCCGTCCGCGCGGCGGGCCGACGCCCGGCCCGGTCCGGTCCCGGCGACCGGCGGCGCGAGGTCGTCGGCGACGGCCCAGCCGCCTTCCCGCACCGGTGTGCCGGGCGGTACGTCGAGGCGGTGCACGCGCACCTCCCAGGGCCCGCGCACCACGCTCACCGTTTCGATGCGATGCCCCAGTGCCCGGTGCCAGGAGGCGGCACGGCCGCCCGAGGCGCCGAGGGGGTGGATACGGCCGCGCGGGGACGGCGTGCCGTCGGGGGTGAGCAGGGCGATGTGGTTGTCGGCCCCCGCCGTCGTCCCGGGGGTTTCGGGGGCTGTGGCGCTGGAGTAGGCGAAGCGCGCGTAGTGCGGACTGTCGTCGGCGGTCGCGGGCGGGGGCGGGAGGCGGTCACTGCCGTGGTTGACCAGCCGTACGATCCCGTCGGCCGAGGTGGAGTGCAGCAGCCAGCCCGGTGCGGGCAGGGCCAGACAGACGTCCTCCTTGTCCACGGGCGCGGGCTCCTCGGTTGCCGCCCAGACGGGGTGGTCGGCCGGCAGGAGCAGCCCCAGGAACGCCTTGCTCGCCCAGTACGGGGAGGCGGGGCCCGAGTAGCGCTGGGTGACGGGGAGGAAGGGGCGGTACCAGCCGAGCGTGAGCAGGCCCCGCTCGTCGGGCGCGCCGTGCTCGGCGAAGTGCTTCAGGGCGCCCGAGGCGAGGCGGCGGGTGCGGCCGGGCGGCAGCGGGGTGGCGTCGGCGAGGGCGCCCGCCCACAGCGGGGCGGTCGTCGCGAAGCGGTAGGTGAGGGAGCGGCCCTGGTGGACCGGGGCGCCGTCGGAGCCGAAGAAGTGCTGGTGGACGGCGAGGAATTCGCGCAGTCGCGCCCGGTGCCGGGCCACGGTCACCCCGTCCGCCCGGGGGCCCGCGATGCGCTGCCACAGCACCGGGTACAGGTGCAGAGCCCAGGCGTTGTAGTAGTCGAACTTGCGGCCGTCGCCGTCGGTGTACCAGCCGCCGCCCCGATACCAGTCGTCCAGGCGGGCGAGCCCCGCGTCGATCTCGGTACGGCTGTGCGGGGCGCCGACGGAGGCCAGGAACTCCTCCGAAATGACCTGGAAGAGCCGCCAGTTGGAGTCGTTGACGTCCGCGCCGACGAACCCGCCCAGCCAGTCGGCGACCCGCCCGCGCACGCCGTCGTCGAGGTGGTCCCACAGCCACGGCCGGGACTCGTGCAGGGCGATGGCGATCGACGCGGCCTCCACCATGGGCTGGGCGCGGTCGGTGATGGGCGGCCAGCGTTCGGCACCGTGCGGGTCGGTGCCGGCGGCGAGTCCGGCGGCGTACCGCTCGATGAGGGCGGGGCCGACGCGACCGTTCGAGCCCGCGATGCGGAAGGCGGCGAGGAGGAAGGAGCGTGCGAAGCCTTCCAGGCCGTCGGACAAGGGGCCGGAGTGGCTGGGTGGGCCGGGCAGCCGGTACTGGGCGAAGCCCGGGGAGGCGTACGGCAGCAGCCCGTCGAGGAGCCGGTCGGCCAGCGCCTCCCAGTGGGCGCGGGTCCAGCCGGTGATCGGCGAGAGCACCGGGTCGGGTGCGGGCAGGTCGGGAAGGTGCGTCGAGTCGTCGGGGAGCGACACATGCGGCGCGGTCATACGGGGCTGAATCCTCCGTGTCGGTCAAGGGGCGGTCGGGCAGCATGCCTCAGGGGCGCGGGGCTGCATCGGTATGCGGCTCCGCCGCGTGGGCGCGACCAGCCACGAATCACCCGCAGTCGCCAGTCGGCCTGGCCGGCGCGGCGACACTGCGACGAACAACGATGTGCGTGCCCAGCAGATGATGGCTCCCGGCGGCGCTGTCGGGATCCCGCAGAGCGATCCGCACGGCGGCGCGACCAAGCTCCTCCGCGGGAGTCCGAACAGTGGTGAGCGGCGGATTGAAGTCCTCGGCGAGCGGAATGTCGTTGTACCCGACGACCGAGATGTCGTCAGGGACACCCAGCCCCGCGTCTGCGATAGCGCGCAGCGCACCCGCGGCGACCATGTCGTCCCCGGCGAACACGGCGGTGAACTCCCGCGTCTCCTTGAGAAGCTCGCCCATCGCACGCAAACCCGCCGCGCGTCCGAGGCCGCAGTCGACCACGCGGGCAGCGGTCGGCGGCAACCCGTGTTCGGCGAGCGCGGCCCGGTAACCGACGACGCGGGCATCCAGAGCCGTGTTGCCGGGCAGTCCACCGAGGAACACGATCCGCCGGTGTCCGGCGGAAAGCAGGTGCCCGGTGATGGCCCGGGCGCCGGCCTCGTTGTCGAACTCGACGACCAGCGCCGGGATCTCAGGATCAGGAGCCGGCCGCCCGCACAGCACGAGCCGGGCCCCGGAGGAGTCCAGGGCCTGCGCGTAGTGGGCCACGCGCGAGCGATACGCGTCGTCCTCGACGACCCCGCCGACCAGGATCACCAGCCGCGCGCCCTCCTCCCGCATGAGCTGCACGAACTCCATCTCGCGCTGCGGATCCCCGCCGGTCGCCCCGACCACGCACAGCCAGCCCCGGTCGGCGGCCTCCGCCTCCACTCCCTCGGCGACCTGGGCGTAGAAAGGGCTGGTGACCTGGCGGACGACGACGGCGGCCATCTTTCGGCCGCCGCCCACAAGGGCACGCGCGTGGGCGTTGGCGACGTAGTCGAGGTCACGCGCGGCACGCAGCACGCGAGCCCGGGTCGCGGCGGGCACAGGATGGTTGCCGCTGAGCGCACGCGACGCCGTGGCCATCGACACGCCCGCCCGCTCGGCGACCTCGCGGATCGTGACCCGCCGCTTGGACTCCATGTCGTTCCCCATCCCCCGCGTCTCCTGTTCTCTTCCGCCCGGCGGCCGCTCACGTGTTGGCCGCGTAGTCCTTCGCGAACTCGTCGGCCATTCTGTCGCCGCCCCGGGCCCGCCACTTCTTCACCGCGCCGTCCCACTCCGACAGCGGGATGCGGCCGGCGACGATGCCGGTGACGGTGTCGTCCAGGAGCGCCTTGAGCGTGGTGCCCTGGGAGTTCTTCGTCCGGGACTGCAGGCCCCAGGAGGCGTTGCGGATGGCGTGCGGGACCGTCTTCTGCTGCCAGGCGTGCAGGGCCCGTACGGCGTCGGGCATGCCCGGCACGAACAGCACCTGGGGGCCTTCGGCGAGGTACTTCAGCGGCAGGTTGGTGTTGTTCTCCACCTCGCCGAGCTTGGTGGGCTGCGGGGAGCCGTCCTTGCCGCGGGTGAAGTGGGTGCCCTCGACGCCGTAGTGGACGAGTTCCCACTCCTGGCTGCCGAAGGGGGCGGCGAGGTAGTCGAGGATGCGCAGGAGCAGCTCTATGCGTTCCTTCTTCGCCTTCTTCAGCACGGTGTAGCCGAAGGAGCGGCGGGCCGCGACGATTCCGCCCGCCTCGCCGCCGACGCTGTACGGCAGCGCCGCGGCCGGGGTCAACTTGCCCTGCGATTCACGGTACTTGGGCAGGTAGGCGCCGAAGCCGTCCTGCATGGAGCCGACCGTGCCGTTGTAGTAGAGGGTGGTCAGGTCGATCTGGGAGATGGACGTGGCGTCGGGGTGGTACGAGCCGTTCTTGCGCAGCTGCGCCTGGAAGGCGATGGCGGCCTTGAAGCGTTCGTCGGCCCAGCCCGGCTGGAAGGTGCCGTCGTCGGTGACGGCCCACTCCTGGGGCGCGCGATGGGCGGCGGAGTGGACGCCGTTGCCGAACAGGGAGCCCTGAGCGGCACCGAGGGCGTAGGTGCGGCCGCTGGTGGCCTTCTTGGCGACGGCCGCGAAGTCCTCGGACGTCCAGCCCTCCTTCATGCCCGCGTCCGTGAACATGTCCTGGTTGAGCCAGAGGGTGGAGCCGGGCAGCGGGCGCTCCAGGGGGATGCCGAAGATACGGCCGCCGATGCGGCCCATGTCGCGCCAGGCGTGGGTGGGGATGTTCGCGAGGTTGGGGTAGTCGGCGATCGCCTCACCGGAGAGGTACGGCGTGAGGTCCTCGGCGCGCCGCTGCACGAACTCGGCCTCGCGGGGCAGGACGAACCCGGAGAAGATGTTGATGATGTCCGGCAGGGTGTCGGCGTCGCCGGCCATCACGGTGGCCATCTTCTTCTGGTAGTCGGCCTGGGAGATGATCGTGTACTCGATCTTCACGCCGAGGGCCTTCTCCACGGCGGCCCAGAACCGGTTGGCCGAGGCGGGCTTCGGTGGCGTGCCGAAGGACATCGACATGACCTTGACGGTCGATCCGTCGCCCGGGGTACGGGAGACGGACTTGACCAGGTCGGAGGGGTAGCTGGTGTATCCGGCCTGGACTCCTGCCTCGGTGGGGGCGAGGTCCGGCTTGGGGCCGGTGGCGGGGCGATGGGTGGGCCAGGGGGCGAGCTTCTTGCCGGCGTTGGAGACGTCGCTGTCGCCGGAGCTCGTGGAGCAGGCGGTCAGCAGGGTGGGGGCGGATGCGGCGGCGCCGACCGCGGCCGCGGACCGCAGCAGGGTACGGCGGGAAATGCTGGGCATGAGCGGAAGACCTTTCTGAGCACGTTTCTTGACGACTTGTCAGCTTCGGTTCGGTCAGCTCTCGATGGTTCGTCAGCTCTTGATGGCGCCCGTGAGCACGCCCTTCGTGAAGTACTTCTGCAGGAACGGATAGACGAGCAGGATCGGCACGGTGGCGATCACCAGCACCGCCATCTGCACGGTCTGCGGGGCGGTGATCGTGCCCTCGCCGGTGGTCGCGTCGGTGAGTCCGGAGCCGGCCACCACGTAGGTGCGCAGGACCTGTTGCAGGGGCCAGTGGTCGCTCTCCAGGTACAGCGAGGCGTAGAACCAGGAGTTCCAGTACGCCACCGCGTAGAAGAGGCCTACGACGGCGAGCGCGGCCTTCGACAGAGGCAGGACGACCGACCACAGCACCCGCCAGTCCCCCGCCCCGTCCAGGCGCGCGGCCTCGTACAGCTCCTCCGGGATGCCCTGGAAGAAGCCGCGCAGGACGACGAGGTTGAAGACGTTCACCAGGACGGGCAGGACGATCGAGGCGTAGTTGTCCAGCAGGCCCAGCTCCTTGACCAGCAGGAAGCTCGGGATCATGCCGGGCGGGAAGAGGAACGTGAAGAGGATGAGGAGCAGGACGGGTTTGCCGCCGAAGACGCCGGGGCGGGAGAGGGCGTAGGCGAGAGTGACCGTGCAGACGAGGCTGAGCAGCGTGCCGATGATCGTGACGCCCGCGCTGACGCCGAGGGCGTGGGTGACGATGCCGCCGTCGAGGATGTCGCGGTAGGCGTCGAGGGTCGGCTCGGTCGGCCACAGCACCCAGCCGCCGTTCTCGACGACCTCGTCGGTGGAGGCCAGCGAGGTCGAGACGATGACGAGGAACGGCACGCAGACCAGGAGGACGACGGTGGCGAGGGCCAGGACCTTGCCGACCTGCGTCACCGGCCTCGGCTTCTCCATCCAACCCGGACGTACCTGGGTGCTCACTTGTAGACCCCCTGTTCGCCGAGGCGGTGGGCGGCCTTGTTGGCGGCGTAGACGAGGAGGGCGCCGATGACGCCCTTGAACAGGCCCGCCGCTGCGGCGAATCCGTAGTCGCCGCCGACGATGCCCTGGTAGTAGACGAAGGTGTCGATGATCTCGGCGGCCTCCGGGCCGACCGCGTCGCGCTGGAGCAGCATCTGCTCGAAGCCGACGGAGAGGATGTCACCGAGCCGCATGATGAGCAGCAGGATGACCACCGGACGGATGGCGGGCAGGGTGACGTGCCAGAAGCGCCGCCAGGGGCCCGCGCCGTCGATCGCGGCGGCCTCGTACTGCTGCTCGTCGACCTGGGCCAGCGCGGCGAGGAAGATGATCGTGCCCCAGCCGGCGTCCTTCCAGATGACCTGGGCGACGACGAGCGGCTTGAAGGCGTCCGGGTTGCCGATGATGTCGACGGTGTGCAGCCCCATGCCGTCCAGCGAGGAGTTGAGCAGACCGGTGTCGCCGAGCACCTGCTGGAAGAGGGCGACGACGATCACCCACGAGATGAAGTGCGGCAGATACGCCACCGACTGCACGAACCGGCGCACCGAGCTCCAGGCGAGGCTGTGCAGCAGCAGGGCGAGGGCGAGCGGCACCGGGAAGTAGAAGACGAGCTGGAGGACGGCGATCCAGACGGTGTTGAGCACGGAGTCCCAGAAGGCTCCGTCCTCGAACATCCGCTGGAAGTTGCCCATGCCGACCCAGGGGCTGCCCCAGAGGCCGTCGAAGGGCACGTACTCCTTGAAGGCGATGACGTTGCCGGCCAGCGCGCCGTAGTGGAAGAGCAGGAAGTAGGCGAGGCCGGGCAGCATGAGCAGGCCCAGCGTCCGGCTTCGCCCTCGGCTTTGGAAGCGTTTTCGCCGTGAACGAGGGTTACTCGTCCGTGGACGAGCGGTGCCGACCTCCTCTGCACCTGCACGTTCCCGTAGTACAGCGGCCACGGGGCCCCCTCACATCTCGAAGTCGGAGTGAGGGGAAGTTAAAACGCTTTCATTCGGCAGTCAACAGCCCTGACACAGATGGGCTGTTGACCGCCGAACCGGAAGGAGCGCCTCGACGGGTCAGCTCCTGCGGCGCCGCGCCAGGGCCAGCGCTCCCCCGCCCGCGACGACCAGCGCGATCGCACCGCCGGCGATGTACGGCGTCGTCGAGCTGCCACCGGTATCGGCCAACCCTGACTCGCCCGGGGCGCCTTGGGGCTTCACATCGCCCGCCGGACCTTCACTCGGCGCGGCCGGCTCCCCTACCGTCGCCGCCGGCGCCTCGCAGGTGGCCTCGGCCAGGGTCAGCGTTCCCTCCACTTCGGCGACGTTGAGCTTCAACGGGTTGATGGAGACCTTGAGTTCGAGGGCGGTGGCGGCGGCCGTGCGCGAGGCGGTCTCCTCCTTCGACAGGTCGAGGCGCACCTCGCCGACACCGGGCACCTTGACGTCGGTCGTGCCGCCGGCCGTCAGCGTGACCTTCTTGCCGAGTACGGTCACCGCCCCCAGCAGGTTCGAGGAGGCGACCGGGGCCCGGCCGGCCTCGCAGGTCGCCTTGGACGTGACCTGGTCGAGCTCGATGAGCGAGAGCAGTGGCAGGCCGGGGACGTGCAGCTTGGCGTGGGCGAGGCTGGTGGAGGCCTCGGCCCCGGTCGCGGAGACCGTCGCCTTCGCGTCCGCCGCGTTCGCGCGCAGCACGTTGAAGGGCTTTCCGCCGTCGACCCCGTCCAACTGGGCTGTCAGCACGGTCTCCTGGGCGCTCCGCGGCGCCTGGACCTCGTTGAGGGAGACCGCGAGCGGGACGTTCACGGTCTTGTTGAGCAGGGACACGTCGATCCCGGTGCGCAGGACGACGGCGTTCGCACGGCCTTGGTCATCGGTCGCGTGGGCGGAGCCCGCGGCGGCCAGGGCCGCTGGACCGGCGGCCAGCGCGGTGGCCGTGGCGATGACGGCGAGGCGGCGTGCGGGCATACGGAAGGTGTTGCCGTTCAAGGGTGGGACTCCCGGGGAGAACAAGCGTCGGGACCCGGAAAGGATGTCGCACCGGGGGGCAACCGGCAGTAACCCCAAGGGAGTTCACACGATCGTGGCGCATCCGTGCACGTTTTCGAGATGTCGCACACAGTCCGGAACTCGCCCTTGCACTTTGGCATGTCATTGACACGCCTTTGAAGGACCTTGGTACAAGAGTGTGCCCGGCGATTCCTGTGCGACACCTGTGCCAATGGGAACAAGAAACCCCCACGGGGGCAGGAGCCCTTCCAAGGAGCCCTTCATGGCAGCCTTAGGCCCCACCCGCAACCGCCTGCGCCATATCCGCCTCCGCAGCCTCCGCCTCCGCGCCGCCGTGGTCGGTGCCCTGGCCACGGCCTTGATCATGAGCACGGCCCCAGCGACCCCCGCCCGCTCGGGCGAGGCGAGACCCGCGGCCGCCTCCGGACCCGACACCAGCGACCCGCGCGAGGGCTGGCGTCCCCACAGCGAACGCGCGAAGGACGACGACGGCTTCTGGAGCGACCTCTTCGGCGACGACGACAAGGACGACAACCAGCGCGACGAGGGCGAGAAGCCGCCCCGCCTCACCCTCGACCGCACCCGCGGCGCCGCCTCCCTCACCCACCCGCGCATCGCGGGCAAGGCCGACGGCGTCCGTATCAGCGCGCCCCGCACCGCGCACGCCACCGGCGCCGACCTCGCCTGGACCGCGTACGAGGGCAAGGACCTGCTGGAATACGAGGTCCACCGCTCCACGGCGAAGAACTTCACCCCGACCGCCGAGACCCTCGTCGCGCCCCTCGACCGCGACACCCGCACCTTCACGGACCGCACCGCGCCCCCGGCGCTGGACGGAGACGGCAGCACCTACCACTACCGGATCGCCGTACGCACCAAGCAGGGCAAACTGCTCACCGGTCCGGCGCGCACGGTCGAACTGCCCGCCGTCGGCCAGGTCTCCCAGGGCGCCAAGTTGCTCGCGGCGCCCGAGGGCGAGACGTACTTCCTGCCGTACACGCCCGCGCGGATGATCCCGGGCGAGACGGCCACCGTCGAGGCCACCCTCACCAACACCACCGCCAAGGTGTGGAAGAAGGGCGAGCGCGTCCTGTCGTACCGCTGGACGCTGGACGGCAAGGACATCACCAACCTTCTCAACAAGGACGCCACCCCGCTGCCGAGGGACGTGCCGCCCGGCGACACCGTCACCTTCGACGCGCAGCTGAAGGCCCCGGTGCTGATCGACCCGCTCGACAAGCGGCTGACCTTCGGCCTGGAGTGGGACCTGCGGGAGAAGGCCACCGGCAAGTGGCTCTCCGAGACCGACGGCGTGCCGCCGTCCAAGCACGAGGTGACCGCCGAGTACCCGACCTCCGACCAGCTGGGACTGGAGGACTTCTACTCCTACGCGGGCAAGAACACCGGCGCGGGTTCGTCCGTGATGAACAACCTGTACGCCGGCAACGCGGTCTGGTCGTACAACGCCTTCACGAACCCGTCGCTCGGCTTCTCGACCTTCCTGCGTCTGGCCTACAACTCGCAGGACGCCTCCAGCACTCCGGCCGGTCCCGGCTGGTCGCTGCAGGCCTCCTCGCCGGTACGGCTGGGCACCCCGCTGGACTTCCACCCGGCCGCCCTGCTGCCCAAGCAGATCACGCTGACCGACGGTGACGGCACCAGCCACGTCTTCAGCAAGAACAAGAAGGGCGAGTGGGACTCCCCGGCCGGGGTCCACTTCCGGGTCAAGCAGCTGGAGAAGTCCTGTCTGCTCCACCCGCACGAGCGGGAGGCCTGGGAGTTCCTGCGCCCGGACCGCACCCGGTTCCTCTTCGACTGCCAGGGCTATCCGAGCGCCCAGGTGGACAAGAACGGCAACCGGATGGAGTTCACGTACGAGGACCGGCTGCTCGGGCCCAAGCTGCTGAAGCACGTCACCGACGCCGAGGGCCGGCGCACGCTCACCGTCGACTACTGGGAGAAGGGCAAGGCGTACACCTATGTCGACGAGGACGGCAAGGTCCGCGAGGGCAAGCACCTCCTCAACCCGTTCATCATCGACAAGGTCCGCTCCGTCACCGACATCTCGGGGCGGCGGATCGACTTCACCTTCACCGAGAAGGGCCTGCTGGCGCATCTGACCGACGGCGCGAACGCCCCCGCGGATCAGCGCAAGGTCTTCAAGTTCGGCTACGGCAAGGAGTTCGACCACCCGGGACTGAAGCTGGCCCAGGTCACCGACCCGAAGGGCAGCGCCACCAAACTGGACTACGTCGGTCCGCACGACGACAAGGACCAGCTGCACTACCTGGGGTACACCAAGACGGTCACCGACCGGCTCGGCGGCCTCACCCGCTACCGCTACGAGGACGCCGACGGCCACGACGGCAGGGCGATCCAGACCGTCGTCACGGACGCCGAGAACCACCCGGCCACCCAGCTGATGGACGGCTACGGCCGCCCGGTGAAGCTCACCGACGCCAAGAAGCAGACCACCAAGCTGGCCTGGGACGCGGACAACAACGTCACGCGCCTGGAGGAGAACAACGGCGCGGCCCGCACCTGGAAGTACGACCCGAAGACGGGCTATCCGCTGGAGTCGAAGGACGCGGAGTCGGTGAAGAACGACCGGCCCGCCGCCACCTTCGCCTACGCCACTGGCGAGAACGGCTACATCGCCGACCTGGTCCGGCGCGTCACCCCGGAGGGGCGCGCCTGGACCCTCGGCTACGACGCGCGCGGCAACCTGACGTCGGTCACCGACCCCAAGGGCGTGCAGAGCGAGCCCGAGGGCGACTACACCTCCACCAACACCTACGACGACCGGGGCCGGATCACCGCCGCCACCGACGCCAACGAACACACCACGAAGTTCGAGGACTACGATCCCTCCGGCTACCCGCAGGTCATCCTCGACGCGCTCGGCAACCGCACGGTGACCACGTACGACGTACGCGGCAACGTCACCAAGCTCCAGGAAGCCGACGGGGCGACGACCACGCAGACGTACGACGTCTTCGCGCGTCCCCTGGAGAACCGCCGGCCCAAGGACCAGAAGGCCGGCGTCTTCATCGTCACGCCCGCACCGGAGTACGACGAGAACGACAACACGACCGAGTTCACCGCCCCGAACGGGGTGAAGAGCACCAGCGAGTTCGACGCGGCGGACCAGCTCGTGAAGTCCGTCCAGCCGGGCGACGAAGAAGGCTCGCCGGAACGGGTGTCGACCTTCACCTACGACAAGGTCGGCAACCAGCTCACCTCGACCGAACCGAAGGGCAACCTGACCCAGACGCCCGGGGACTTCACCTCGACGACGAAGTACGACGAGATCTACCAGCCGATCGAGGCGGTCAACGCGGCGGGCAAGCGGGCCACCGCGTTCTACAACGACGTCGGTGACCTGGTGAAGGTCGTCGACGCCCGCAAGAACGAGACCGAGGACCCGGACGACTACACCACCAAGTTCCGCTACGACCTCGACCACCGTCTGCTGGAGACCACCGACGCGGCCGGCGAGTCGACGACCAGCACGTACGACTGGGACGGTCTGACCACCGCGACCACGGACGCCGAGGGCAACCGCACCGAGATGGTCCTGGACGCCCGGGCGGCCCTGGTCGAGGCACGCGTCCCGCACGACGGGGACGGCGACGACGCGGTCGTCCGCACGACCCGCTTCGAGTACGACGAGGCCGGCAACCAGACCCGTGTCATCACCCCGCGCGGTGTGGAGACCGGCGACGACCCGCAGGACTTCGCCGCCGAGACGGTCTACGACGAGCTGAACCGGGTCAAGGAGACCCTGAGCCCCTACGACCCGGACGACGGCCGCTACAACACCCCGGACCGGACGACGTACGAGTACGACGCGCTGAGCCGGGTGAAGAAGATCAGCGCGCCGCCGTCGGAGGGCCAGAGCGTCCGCAACGAGACCGAGTACACCTACTTCGACACCGGCTGGATCCGGACGTCCACCGACGCCTACGACATCGAGAACACCTACGAGTACAACGATCTCGGCCAGCAGATCCAGAACACCCTGAGCAGCGCAGGCGGTTCGGTCACCCGGACGCTCAACTCCTCGTTCTACCCGAGCGGCGCCCTGAAGTCCCGCTCGGACAACGGGGTCCCGGTCGGCCTCCAGGTCGCGCTCGTCGACAACTCCGACATCAACAACACGGCGACCCAGGGCACCTGGGACGAGGCGGCCGCAGCGGGCTCGTACGGCTACAACACGCAGACGCACGCGGCCGGTTCGGGCGAGAACCGCTTCGTCTGGCAGCTGACGATCCCGCAGAGCGGTGACTACACGGTCTACGTCCACTACCCGAAGGTCGACGGGGCGGCCAAGGACGCCACGTACGAGATCAAGCACAAGGACGGCACGGAGACCAAAACCCTCGACCAGACCGAACTCCCCGGTGAGTGGCGGTCGTTGGGCAAGTACGCCTTCACCGAGGACACCGGCCAGGCCATCACCCTGACCGACAAGGCGACCGGCACGGTCGTCGCGGACGCGGTCCGCCTGGTCCGTGACAACGAAGGGGACGCCGACAACGAGGAGAAGGACTTCTCCTACCGCTACGACGCCAACGGCAACCAGATCGAGATCACCGACCGCAGCCCCGGCGTCGAGGTCGACCGCTACGCCCTGGAGTACAACGAGCTCAACCAGCTCAGCAAGGTCATGGAGCACGACGGTGACGCCGTGCGCAACACCACTGAGCTGACGTACGACGCGAACGGCAACACGCTCACCACGCAGCACGACCTGACCTGGAGCAAGCTGGACTACGACCCCCTGGACCGGGTCGAGCGCATCACCAACGCCGCCTCGCCGACGGCCGGGGACCAGCAGATCACCAAGCTGGAGTACACGCCCCGCGGCGAACTGGCCGAGCAGACCAAACCCAACGGCAACATCCTCTCCGTCGACTACTACCGCGACGGGTCGACGAAGAAGACCACCGAGAAGCAGTCCGACGACACGCTCGTCGCCGAACACGCCCTGAAGTACAACGCCAACGGGCACAAGGTCGAGGACGTCCTGAAGCTGATGGACGCCGACGACCACGGCGACACCATCGACAACACCTACGCCTACGCCTACGACCCGCGGGACCGCATCGCCAAGGTCACCAAGACCGGCGACGACGAGGCGACGGAGGAGTACCGGCACGACGCGGCCGGCAACGTGGTCTGGCAGAACGTGGACGACACGACCACGACGCACCGCTACGACCGCAACCGCCTGCTGACCTCCACCGCGGACGGCGCGTCCTCCACCTACAACTACGACCCGCTGGGCCGCCTCGACACCGTCTCCTTCGGCGGCGAGACGATCCAGAAGTACCGTTACGACGGCTTCGACCGCCCGGAGTCGATCACGGCGGGCAGCGGAGACGCGGCGAAGACGACCCGCATGACGTACGACGCCTTCGACCGCACGGTGAAGGAGGCGGTCGGCAGCGGCGACGACGCCAAGACGACCCTCTTCACCTACCTGGGCATCACCTCGCACTCCTTGAAGGAGGAGGTGACGGACGAGGGAGTCACGTCCTTCCAGTACGCGTCCTGGGGCCAGAAGCTGACCCAGATCAAGGACGAGGAGGACAAGGACCCCGAGACCACGCAGTACCTGTACCACCCGCACGGCGACGTCGAGGCGCTGACCGACAAGGACGGCAACACCAAGACGACGTACGGGTACACGGCGTACGGCAAGAACGACGCGGCCCAGTTCACGGGTGCCGACAAGCCGGGTGCGGGCGGCGGGGAATCAGAGGATCCGTACAACTCGTACCGCTTCAACGGAAAGCGCTACGACACCACGTCGGGCACGTACGACATGGGCTTCCGGACCTACGACCCCGGCCTCAACCGCTTCCTGACCCGGGACATGTACGGCGGGGCACTCGCCGACATGGGCCTGTCGACCGACCCGTTCACCGGCAACCGCTACGCCTTCGCGGGCGGCAACCCGATCTCCTTCATCGAGATCGACGGCCACCTGTTCGGTCTGTCCTGGTCCGACATCGGGCACGCGGCACTGGATGTCGTCGGCCTCATCCCGGTCGTCGGCGAGGTTGCCGACCTCGCCAACTGCGGCTGGTACGCCGCCGAGGGCGAGTACGTGGACGCGGCCCTGTCCTGCGCCTCCGCGATCCCGTTCGCGGGGTACGGGGCGACGGCGGCGAAGGCCGCGAAGTACGGGGACGAGGCGCTGGAGGCGCTGGACACGGCGAGCGATGTCGGCCGCCAGGTGGACAACGCGACGCCGCCGAGCGCGACGACGCCGTCCACGGGCAACCCGCCGTCGACCAACACCCCCGACGCACCGTCCACGAACGGCAACCCGCCGGCGGCGGACCCGGCACCTGCCCCCGCCCCGGCACCGGCTCCGGCCGCGCCGAAGGTCCCGGACGCACCGCCGGCCAGCGGTGCCTGCAGGGTCGGCAACAGCTTCGTGCCGGGTACCAAGGTGCTGATGGCCGACGGCAGCACCAGGGCGATCGAGGACGTCAAGGTCGGGGACAAGGTCGCCGCGTCCGACGTGGAGACCGACGACGTCCAGACCCGCGGCGTCACCCACACCATCACTGGAAAGGGCACCAAGCACCTGGTCACCCTGACTGTCGACACCGACGGCAAGGCGGGTGGCAAGACGTCCACGATCACGGCCACCGACGGCCACCGCTTCTGGCTGCCGGACCTGGCCAGCTGGGTCGACGCAGAAGACCTGCAACCCGGTCAGTGGCTGAGCACGGGCAGTGGCAGCTGGGTCCGGATCACGGCGGTGAAGGTCCGGACGACGCGGGCAACGGTGCACAACCTGACCGTCGAGGGCCTGCACACCTACCAGGTGATGGCGGGGCGGACGCCAATCCTGGTCCACAACGAGCTCCCCTGCGGCCCAGACATAGAGGATGGCCTCAACAGGGCCCAGCAGGCAGCCAACAGCTTCGGCAGCCCCGGTGGGATGTCCGGGTACGCCGACCTCGGCAACGGCCGGACCTTCGACCTTTCGTCCGGGGGCGACGGACGGAATCTCCGGCCGGATCATGTCGCGCCTCCCGGCACGACGGCGGAGAACTTCCACCATCTGGAGAACCAGACCGCTGCCCTTATGCGGCTTACCGGCGCAAGGAACGCCACTCTTTACATCACGGGCACCTATGGGGCGTGCAGGTACTGCATGTCATCCATGCGATCCATGCTTCCGGACGGCGGCAGGCTTTTGATGATCTGGCGCAATGAAAGCGGTGCCGTCAGGAACAGAATGTTCATCGGCGGCCCCGACAACTAACCTCCGAAAGTGAAGCTCCTGGCCGACAGCCACTCGGCCAGGAGCTTCGTCGTTCCGGCGGCCAAGAGTTCTCAAGGCCCTCGTAGATTACGAAGATTGGGAAAGTCCCGGTATGACATAATGGCGAAGTGATTGATCCAGCCGACATCGACATCCCCGATTTCCTGACTCGCTGGTACGGCCCGCCGACTGCCTCCTCGGAGCAGTTGCCGCCCGAAGCCTCCTGGCTTCCCGAGCCACTCAGGCAGTGGTACGGCCTGGCGTCGCGCTGGCCCGAGCTACAGTCGGGCGGCAATCGAATGTACAGGCCTTCCCATATCCAGCCCGATCGGGGAAAAGCAGTATTCATGGAGGATTCGACCGGCGACTGGGTCTGGGCTTTCGACTCCGCGGAACCGGACCGCGTCTACGAGGGCGAGCCGGGTGGCGCGTGGAGTCAGGCGCCCGAGAATCTTGCGGAGTTCCTGGCCCATGCGACAGTGCGTGAAACGATCGTACTGACACAATTCGGCAGATTGTGTGCCCAGGTGCCCGATGAATTTCTGCCCGAGATCCTCGCGCCGATGGAGGAAGTCGGTTTCAGAGGCTGGAAGTGGCCTCGCCCAGATCAACGCATTTTCCTGAACGATTCCCTGGCCGCGAATGTTGGTCCGGCGGTAGATCCTCAAGCTCCCTGGCGGAACAGAGACGGCTATGCTGCCGTGCGCGTCGCCGGTATCGAGCCATCGCTCCTCGAGTATCTGGATTCGGTGTCGTCCCTCGCATGGATCGACCTCGGTCCTGACCGCTGACGGAACTTCGGGCGGGGGGGGGGGGGGACCCCCGCCCCCCCCCCGGCGCCGCACCCCCCCCGCGGGGCCCCCCCCCCCCACGAGGCCCCCCCGGGGCCCCCAC
>NZ_JBEOVF010000041.1:0-97357 GCF_040295365.1 Streptomyces sp. NPDC002838
GGTTACATTCCGAACCCGGAAGCTAAGCCTTACAGCGCCGATGGTACTGCAGGGGGGACCCTGTGGGAGAGTAGGACGCCGCCGAACAAATCTTGAGAAAGGCCCACACCATTTGGTGTGGGCCTTTCTGCGTTTCATGACGGCTGTACCAGCTTCGTGTCGTACGCCAGGATCACCGCCTGGACGCGGTCCCGTGAGCCCGTCTTCGCGAGGACGCGGCCCACGTGGGTCTTCACCGTCGATTCGGCCAGGTGGAGGCGGGTGGCTATCTCGGTGTTCGTCCAGCCCTTGCCGATGACCGTGAGGATCTCGCGTTCACGGTCCGTGAGGGCGGCCAGGCGCGGGTCCGGTTCTCCCGGGCTGTCGGCTGGTGTGCCGGTCGGCAGATGCTGGGCGTACGCGTCCAGGAGGCGGCGGGTCAGGCTGGGGGCCACCACCGCGTCGCCCGTTGCCACCGCGCGGATGCCGGAGAGCAGGTCCTCCGGCTGGGCGTCCTTGACCAGGAAGCCGGAGGCACCTGCGCGCAGGCCGGAGTAGGCGTACTCGTCGAGGTCGAAGGTCGTGAGGATCAGGATGCGGGTGCGGTCGCCGGAGGCGACGATGCGGCGGGTGGCCTCGATGCCGTCGAGGCCGGGCATGCGGACGTCCATCAGGACGACGTCGGGGTGGAGCTCGGCGGTCATACGGGCCGCCTCGGCGCCGTTCATCGCCTCTCCCAGCACCGTCATGTCGTCCTGGCTCTCCAGCAGCATGCGGAAGCCGAGGCGCTGGAGGGGCTGATCGTCGGCGATGAGGACCGTGGTCACTGCGGGCTTTCCTCCGGGAGGTGTAAGTGGACGCGCCAGCCCCGCTCCGGGTGCGGGCGGGGGCCGGCCTCAAGTGTGCCGCCGTAGAGGGCGGTTCGTTCGCGCATTCCGGGCAGTCCGCGGCCGCCGGTGTCAGGGGCCTCGCCCCCGTTGCCGGTGTCGGTCACGGTGGCGGTGACGGCGCCCTTCTCCTCGTACGACAGCGTGATCTCCGCGGTGGCTCCGGCGCCGCCGTGTTTGAGGGTGTTGGTGAGGGCTTCCTGGATGACGCGGTAGACGGTGAGCTGGCGGCCCGGGGGGAGGGCGGGGGTGCCGTGGATGGAGGTGTGGACGGGGAGGCCGGCGGACCGTACGCCGTCGATGAGTGGGGCGAGGTCGGTGAGGGTGGGTTGGGGGGTCAGGTCGGCCTCGCTCTGGAACTTTTCCTCCTCGCGCAGGATGTCCAGGAGGCGGCGTAGTTCGCTCATGGCCTGGCGGCTGGTGGTGCCGATGGCGTGGAGGGCCTGGGCGGCGCGTTCGGGGGACTTGGCGGCGGCGTACTTTCCGCCGTCGGCGAGGCCGGTGATGACGGAGAGGTTGTGGCCGATGATGTCGTGCATCTCGCGGGCTATGCGGGCGCGTTCGGCGGCGGCGGCCAGGAGGGCTTGCTGGTTGCGTTCGGTCTCGAGGCGGCGGGCGCGGTCCTCCAGGGCCTCGGTGTAGTTGCGGCGGGTGCGGACTGTGACGCCGATGAGGGCGGCCGTGGCGATGGACAGCAGTTGGGAGCCGATCTGCTGGTTCCAGCTGGCTTCGTCGCCATAGCGGGCCACAGTCACGAACACCGGCGTGAGCACCAGGATCGCCGACCACCACAGGGTGCGCAGGGGCAGGCGCAGGGCGATGTGGTAGACGACCAGTAGCTGGAGGAGGGCCGCCTGGAGGATGGCGCCGGTCCACGCGTTGACGAGGGCGACGGGTGCCAGAGCGATGAGGACGGCACGGGGGTGGCTGCGCCGCCAGAGGAGGGGGACGGAGAAGCCGAGGCTCAGGACGAGGACGAGCCAGCCGGGTACGTGGACGTTGTGGGCGATGTTGCGCCAGCCGCCGCCGGTGTAGTCGATCAGGGCCGCCGTCACCCAGAAGCCGGTGACGTGCAGGTCCCACACCAGGGGGTGGCGCCGGTCGAAGGCGCGCACCCGCCTGGTGATGCGTTGGACGTACTCGGTGAGGGGTTCCGCCGTTCGTTCTTCCGCTGCTCGTTCTTCCGTCACGGGGTCCATGGTGGGGTCTTCCTTCGCCGTGCGTCAGACGTCCCGTCGCTTCAGCGGCATCGCCGCCGCCGCGAGTGTGGCTGCGGCCCACAGGGCCATGGCGAGGAGGGCTGCGCCGGGTGAGGCCGTGCCGGGTGCCGGGCCGGCCTGGGTGAGGGCGTCGAGGGCCTTTGCGGGGAAGTAGCGGACGGCATCGTCGATCACGTCGTACGGAAGCATCCCGAGGACCTCCGGAAGGATCATGACGGCGCTGATGAGGACGCCGATGCTGCCCGGGACGGAGCGGATCAGCGAGCCGATGGCGAGGGCCATCACGCCGAGGAGTGCGAGCCCGGCGGCGTTGCCGACGAGGGCGCGGAGCACGCCCGGGTCGCCGAGGGAGGCCGCCTTGTCGGTGTCGGAGAGGAGGATCTGCACCAGGGGGAAGGTGACGAGGTTCGTGACCAGGGTGACGGCGAACGCGACTACGCCGAGGACGGCGGCCTTGGACCACAGCACCGGCAGGCGGCGCGGGACGGCCGTCATGGTCGAGCGGACCATGCCGGTGGAGTGCTCGCCCGCTGTGGACAGGATGCCCAGGACGCCGATGACGATCGACGTGAACTGCATGCCCAGGAGAGTCATGAGGACGACGTCGACGTCCGAGTCGCCCCCGCCGGACTCGTAGCTGGCGCCGATCGCGAGGCCGATGCCGACGGTGAGGGCCGCGGCGAGGGCCAGGCTGATCCAGGTGGAGCGGACGGTCCAGAGCTTGTGCCATTCGGAGCGCAGGACTCGGGTCGGGGTGACTGCCAGGGTGGTCATGTGCGGGCTCCGTCCAGGGTCGCGGTGAACTCCAGCTCGTCGCGGGTGAGGTCCATGAAGGCCTGCTCCAGTGAGGCCGTGTTCGGGGTGAGTTCGAAGAGGGGGACGCCGTGGGCGGCGGCCGTGCGGCCGATGTGTTCGGCGTCCGTGCCGCGGACTTCGAGGGTGGTGGGGGTGGCGGCGGTGATGTTTGTTCCGGGTGCCGCGAGGAGTCGTACGAGAGTGTCGGGCTCCGGGGTGACGACCTTCACCGTGCCCGCGGCGGACTGGCGCACGAAGTCGGTGACCGTGGTGTCGGCGAGGAGGCGGCCGCGGCCGATGATGACCAGGTGCTCGGCCGTCAGGGCCATCTCGCTCATCAGGTGGGAGGAGACGAGGACCGTACGGCCTTCCGCTGCCAGGGACTTGAGGAGGGTGCGGATCCACAGGACGCCCTCGGGGTCGAGGCCGTTGACCGGTTCGTCGAGGATGAGGGTGGCCGGGTCGCCGAGCAGTGCGGCGGCGATGCCCAGGCGTTGGCCCATGCCGAGGGAGAAGCCCTTGACGCGGCGATGGGCCACCTCGGTCAGGCCGGTGAGGTCCAGGACGTGGTCGACGCGGGACTTGGGGATGCCGTGGGTGTGGGCGAGGGCGCGGAGGTGGTGGTAGGCGGTGCGGCCGGGGTGGACCGAACGGGCCTCCAGCAGCGCGCCGACCTCGGTGAGGGGCGCGGGGTGGCTGGCGTAGGCGCGTCCGCCGACCGTGGCGTGGCCGCGCGTGGGGGCGTCCAGGCCGAGGAGCATGCGCATGGTGGTGGACTTGCCGGCGCCGTTCGGGCCGAGGAAGCCGGTGACGGTGCCCGGGTGGACGGTGAAGGACAGGTCGGTGACGACTGTTTTGTCGCCGTAGCGTTTGGTGAGGTCCTTGGCCGTAATCATGCTTCGATGCTCGTCCGGCAGGGTGCGGTGGGCGTCGGACCGGGGGCAGTATTTGTGGTGAGGGGCGTAGTACCCGGGTATTACGGTGGCGGCATGAGCAGCTATGTGATCCGGTCCGTACGCGCCGACGAGTGGCCCGCCGCGAAGGAGTTGCGGCTTGCGGCGCTGCGGGATCCGGTGGCGCACCTCGCCTTTCTGGAGACGTACGAGGCGGCTGCGGCCAAGCCGGACTCCTACTGGCAGGAGCGGACGGCGAGTTCCGCCGAGGGGGCGGAGGCGGCGCAGCAGATCATCGCCGAGGGGCCCGACGGGCGGTGGGTGGGGACACTGACCGTGCTGGTGGAGGAGCCCGGGACGAAGGACTGGGCCGGGTTTCCGATAGAGCGGAAGCAGACGCATCTGGTCGCCGTGTTCGTACTGCCCGAGGAGCGGGGGAGCGGGCTGACCGAGGTGTTGTTCGACGCCGCCCTGGAGTGGTCGTGGGCGTGTGGCGCGGAGCGGGTGCGGCTCATCGTGCACGAGGAGAACGAGCGGGCGCAGCGGTTCTACCGCAAGGTGGGGTTCGTGCCGAGCGGGGTGACTGTGCCGTTGACCGGGCACTCCGAGGAGCGGGAGCTGGAGTTCGTGCTGGAGCGCGACTAGCCGGGTTATACCGGCAGTTCGGCGTTCGGCCAGCGGGTGCGGCCCTGTTCACGGGACCGGAGCAGGGCCAGCGTCGGCAGGCCCCGGTCCGCTCCGGTGGCCAGCAGCTCCGGGAGCTGGGGAAGCGGAGCCACGGCGGCGACGTCGTCCAGGACGAGCGTCAGTGGTGGGTCGAGGCGACCGGAGGATGACCGTTCGGCCATGCGCCGGCCGCGCTCGACCACGCTTGAGGTGAGGGCGGTCAGGAGGGGCATCGCGCCGGGGTTCGCCCGGGGGTCCTCGATGGATTCACCCACCACATAAAGCGTGCCCCCTTCGTCTACGAAGGAATCCAAGGCGAGCGCATCAGTTCGGTTGGGAGTGCAGGCTTCGCGGATATTGACGGTGAAGAGGGCGGAGAGGGCTCGGCCCGCCAACTCCTGGGCGATGTCCCGGCGTTCGGTGTGTGCGGTGAGGGCGGCTTCGAGTTCGCCCGCGGCGCCGGGGGCGGCCTTGGGGTGCGTACGGAGTGTGCGTACGGCGTCCTGGATCTGGGTGCCCTGGCACCAGCGGTGGACGTGGCGGATGGTGCGGCCGTCGATGGCGGCGGCGTGCAAGTAGCTCCGCAGGAGTGTTTCGGCTACGTCGGCCACCGCCTGGTCGAGTTTTGCGGTGGGGCGGAGCGGGGCGAGGAGGGCGGTGGCTCTGCTGTGTGCTGTCTGCTTGTCCTCGCAGCCTGCCGTGGGGGACCAGTGGAGGCGGGCCGGGGTGTCGCAGAGGTGGGAGGGGTCGTAGACGTGGACCGGGCCCAGTTTGGCTCTGGCGTCCTTGGTGTCCTGCCAGATGGTGGGGTTCGAGGTGACGACGAGGGCTGGGCCTGCCGCGTCGTGGACCGCTTGGGTCGCGGTGGTGTGGCGGGTTTGCGGGGGGCCGTAGAGCACCGCGCCTTCGGCGCGGTTCGTTTCCCAGCCGCCCACCCGTTCGCCGTTGGCCAAGAAGCGAGCCGACTCCACCGGTGCCGTCTCCTGAAGCAGCTCGGTCGGCTGTGGCTCCGCGCGCGGCACCGGAACTTCACGGATCTCGGGTTCGGGTTCGGGCGCTGCCGCCGCCACCTTGTCGTACGCCGCCGCCCGCTCCGCCCTCCTCCTCGCCCGCACCGCCCTCCACCGCGCCACCGTCCCCAGCACGAACACCGTCAGGACGATCAGGACCATCAGCTGGCCGATGAACAGGCCCCAGAACAGGCCGTATCCCGAGAGCTCGGCGGCGGGGGCCTCCGGCCAGGCGCCGGTGATGTCGTGCGGTTGGGCGATCAGGTGGCGCATGGCCAGGGGGGTGCGGGTGAAGGTGACCCCCGTGGGCCAGGCGCCGTGGGAGAACAGGCCGGCCAGGCCCGTGGCCGTCCAGACCAGCAGGGTCATGCCGAGGAGGAAGGCGAGTATGCCGACCAGCAGGCCGTCCGGGATGCCTCCCTGGCCGCCGTGGGCGTCCTGCCGGCCGTCGCGTCCCTCACCCGGTCTCATGGGCTCCCCCTAGGCCTACTACGCCACCGTCGACTCGGAGTCGCCGAGGTGCTGTTCCACGAACGCCGCCGCCCGTTCCTCCGCCTCCAGCTCGGCCGCGCGCAGCGCGTCGTCCGTCAGGTCGGCGGACGACTCGGTCATCGCGCGGTCGGTGAAGACGAGCGGGCGTTCGGTCTCGGTGACCAGGTGTTTGACGACCTGGACGTTGCCGTTGACGTCCCAGACGGCGATGCCGGGGGTCAGGCTCGGGATGATCTCCACCGCCCACCTGGGCAGGCCGAGCACCCGGCCCGTCGCCCTCGCCTCGTCCGCCTTCTGGGCGTAGATCGTCCGCGTCGACGCCATCTTCAGGATGGCCGCCGCCTCCTTCGCCGCCGCTCCGTCCACCACGTCGGACAGGTGGTGGACGACCGCCACGAAGGACAGACCCAGCCGGCGCCCGAACTTCAGCAGCCGCTGGAACAGCTGCGCCACGAACGGGCTGTTGATGATGTGCCAGGCCTCCTCGACCAGGAAGATGCGCTTCTTCCGGTCGGGGCGGATCCAGGTGTGTTCCAGCCACACGCCGACGATCGCCATGAGGATCGGCATGGCGATGGAGTTGCGGTCGATGTGGGACAGGTCGAAGACGATGAGGGGGGCGTCCAGGTCGATGCCGACCGTCGTCGGGCCGTCGAACATGCCGCGCAGGTCACCGTCCACCAACCGGTCAAGGACCAGCGCCACGTCCAGGCCCCACGCCCGTACGTCGTCTATGTCGACGTTCATCGCCTCGGCCGACTCCGGCTCGGGGTGCCGTAGCTGCTCGACGATGTCCATCAGCACCGGCTGGCGTTCGACGATCGTCTCGTTGACGTAGGCGTGGGCGACCTTGAGCGCGAAGCCCGACCGCTCGTCCAGCCCATGCCCCAGCGCGACCTCGATGATGGTCCGCAGCAGCGCGAGCTGTCCCGTGGTCGTGATCGCGGGGTCCAGGGGGTTCAGACGAATCCCATGGTCCAGCGCCGCCATCGGGTCCAGCCGGATAGGAGTTATCCCCAGCTCCTGCGCGATCAGGTTCCATTCACCGACGCCGTCCTCGCCCTGCGCGTCCAGGACGACGACCTGGCGGTCGCGGAAGCGCAGCTGTCGTAGGACGTACGTCTTCTCAAGCGCCGACTTGCCGTTGCCGGACTCTCCGAGGACCAGCCAGTGCGGTGCCGGGAGCTGCTGGCCGTACAGCTGGAAGGGGTCGTAGATGTAGCCCTTCCCGGAGTAGACCTCGCGGCCGATGATGACGCCCGAGTCGCCGAGGCCGGGGGCGGCGGTCGGGAGGTAGACCGCCTGGGCCTGGCCCGTGGAGGTGCGTACCGGCAGGCGGGTCGTCTCGACCTTTCCGAAGAGGAAGGACGTGAAGGCTTCGGTGAGGATGGACATCGGATCCCGCATGCGGCGGCCCCTCTACCTTCGAATGCCGGTGGCGAACGGAAGCGTGTTCACGAAGGCGCGATGGTGCTCGCGGTCGCACCACTCCAGCTTCAGGTACGACTTTCCGGCCGACGCCCGGATGGTCCGCTTGTCGCGGGCCAGGGCCTCGGGAGAGCGGGAGGAGACGGTGATGTAGCCGACCAGGTTGACGCCCGCCGCGCCGCTGGCGAGATCCTCGCCGCGCTGGTCGAGGCGGTTGTGGGCGGCGATGTCGCGCGGGTCGACGGTCCGGTTCATCTTGGCGGCGCGGGACGCCTCGGCCTCGTCGTTCGTCTTCTCGGTGAGCATGCGCTCGATGGCGATCTCGGTGGGTTCGAGGTCCATGGTGACGGCGACCGTACGGATGACGTCCGGGGTGTGGACGAGGAGCGGGGCGAGGAAGTTGACGCCGACCGGGGTCATCGGCCACTCCTTCACCCAGGCGGTGGCGTGGCACCAGGGGGCGCGGGTGGAGGACTCCCGGGTCTTGGCCTGGAGGTACGTCGGCTCCATGGCGTCCAGCTCGGCCGGCCAGGCGTTGCGCTTGGTCATCGCCTGGATGTGGTCGATGGGGTGGTCGGGGTCGTACATGGAGTGGATGAGCGAGGCGAGGCGGCCCTGGCCGAGGGGCTGCCGTACGCGGATGTCCGCCTCCTGGAGGCGGGAGCAGATGTCGGTCAGCTCGCGGGCCATGACGACGGCGAGGCCGGCGTCCCGGTCCAGCTTGCGGCCGTTCTGCGGGCGGGCGGCGCGGGCCATGGCGTGGGCCTCGGCGGCCAGTTCGCGCGTGTAGTGCATACAGGCGACGAGGTAGGCGCGGTGCTGCTCGCTGCTCGTCGACACCATCGACTGCAACTGGTCGTACGACTGCTGCAGCCACCCCGGCGCCCTCTCGTCGCCGCGTACGGCGACGTCCTTGGCGTGGGCGTCCGGGTCGGCGGGGAGGGTGCGGGCGAGCATCTGCAGCCGGGTGACGAAGCCGTCGCCGTTCGCCACGTGCTTGAGGAGGGTGCCGAAGCGGTCGACGAGGGCTTCCTGGTCCTCGGAGTCGCGCAGGCCGACGCCCGGGCCCTCGATCTCGATCGCGGCGGTGACCGTCCTGCGGTCCGCGTGCAGCAGTACGGCGATCTCGTCGGGGCCGAACGGGGCGGCCAGCCAGGTGATGCGGCCGATGCCGGGCGGCGGGCCGATCTCGACCTCGCGGCCGTCGATGTGGGTGCCGGCCTCCATGACCGCGGAGCGGTAGGTGGCGTTCTGCTTGACGGTCCGCTTGTAGCTGCGGTTGATCTCGAACCACTTGTAGAAGGTGCGGCGCTTGTAGGGCACGTACACCGCGGCCAGCGCGAGCATCGGCAGCCCCACCAGGAGCACGATGCGCAGGGACAGCACCGGGACGAGGAGCCCGCACATCATGCCGAGGAACGCGCCGCCGATGATGAGCGCGATCTCGCCGGTTTCACGATTCCGGCCGACCATCGCGTTCGGCCGGGCGCGGCCGATCAGATATGTACGGCGGGGCGTGACCGGATGGGACACGTGGGACTCGGTCGTCAACGCCCTTCACCTCCCGTGCGGTTGGTACTGCTGTTGCGGGTGTTGCTGGCGTGGGGAGTGTTCACCGGGCTGCCCGAGCGGGGAGCGGGTGCGGCGGAGGGGACAGATCCGCCGCCTCCGGTCGAGGGGCGCGTGCTGTGCGCGGCGACTCCGCCGGATGCGGGGTTGCTCGGGCGGGGGGCATTGGAGGCCTGGGCTTGGCCGCCGTTGTTGTCGGCGCGGCTGCTGTGGGTCTTGATGCCCTGGGCGACCAGGGTCGCGGGGGAGCTGATGACCGCGGCGGCCTTGCCCTCGGCGCCCTGCATGATGCGGTTGCTGCGGGAGTGGGCGAGCTCGTCGCCGAAGCCGGGGACGAAACGGTAGATCATCGCGCTGGCGAAGATCGCGAGCAGGATGATGGCGAGGCCGGAGACGACGGCGGAGAACGCGTCGGGGCCGTCGTCGGCGGACAGCGCGCCGGCGAGGCCGAGCACGATCACGATGACCGGCTTGACGAGAATCACCGCGATCATGATGCCCGCCCAGCGGCGGACGTGGCCCCACAGGTTCTTGTCGACGAGGCCGGCGTAGACGACGGTGCCGAGGAGGGCGCCGACGTAGAGCAGGGCGGCGCGGATGACGAGCTCCAGCCAGAGCACGCCGGCGGCGAGGATGCTGACCAGGGACACGACGATCAGCATGATCGGGCCGCCGCCGATGTTCTCGCCCTTTTCGAGGGCGCCGGAGAAGTTGCCGAAGAAGGTGTCTGTTTGGTCGCCGGTGGTTTTCGCGAGGACTTCTGAGACGCCGTCCGTGGCGGATACGACCGTGTAGAGGATCAGGGGGGTGAAGGCGGAGGCCAGGACGGTCAGCCAGAGGAAGCCGATCGCCTCGGAGATGGCGGTGGTGAGGGGGACGCCTCGTACGGCTCGCTTGGCTACGGCCAGCAGCCAGAGGAGGAGGGTCAGGATCGTCGACGCGGCGAAGACGACGGCGTACTGCTGGAGGAACTTGGGGTTCGTGAAGTCGACGTTCGCGGTTTCTTTTACGGCCTCGCTGAGCTTGTCGACGGTCCAGGCGGCGGCGTCGGCGCAGCCCTTGGCGAGGGAGGAGAGGGGGTCGAGGGTGGAGGTGGGGTCGAGGGTGTTGGTGCCGGAGCGGCGGCCTGAGCCGCCGTCTTGTTCGCAGTACTGCTTGGCGGGGCCGATCAGCAGGTCGCAGGGGTTGTCGCTGGTGGACGGCGCCGGCGTGGGGGTAGGCGTGGGCGCCGCGACGGCGCGGGTGGCCAACAGAACGGCGGTGGTTTGTACGGCGGCCACCAAGGCCGTGAGCTTGAGTACGCGACTCGGGTTACCGGGCATACGTGAACCCTCCGTACTCCTCGATGGCCTTGCTGATCTCATCAGAGCTGGCGGCCCTGTCGTCGCCCGGGACCGGGGCCGGTCCGTCCGTCTGCGCGTCCGAGGCGATCTTCCAGTCGCCGTCGGTCCATTGCAGGTCGAAGGTCCAGGTCTTCCAGGTCGAGCTCACGGGGTCGGTGGAGCCTTCGCCGGACATGCCGATGAGGCCCATGTACCAGACCGCGACCTTGGCGCTGCTGTCGCTGAACTGCTGGACCTTGGTGCCCACGGGTACAGTGCGGGACACGAATGTGCTGCCCTCGGGCGCTCTGCCCTCCGCGTCGAGGCCCAGCTTGCCGAGGAAGTCCGCCGAATACGCCTGGTCCATGGCACCCTGGAGCTTCGTTGCGGCCGGGGGCGTGTAGATGGCATCGACGATGGAGTGCCGGGTGCCCTTGTTGAACATGCCGGTCGAACCCAGCGTCACCGCATAGTTCGCCGCCGCACTCTGCGCCCCCACCTCATCCTGCGCGAACCCCGAAGGAATCCCCCCCGCCTTCGCCTGCACAGGCTTCTCCCCGCTCGCGGCCGTAGACGCCGCCTCCGGCTGCGAACCCGCCCCGTCCGTCGATGACGAATCGTCTCCCCCACGGTTCGCGAAGGCGATCGCCGCGATGAGGAGGACGATCACGCCGACGACCGTGATGAGGCTCCGCGAGGACGAGCGGCCACCCCGCCGCGCGCCTCCGTAGACGTCGCCACCGCCTTCGGGCAGGCGCGTGCGCGTGTGTCCCGTGCCGCCGAAACCGTCGGAGGGCTCCTGCCCGTCACCGAAACTCATGCCGCGTACGCTCCCTCGACGTCGTGCGAAAACGCGTAGGAGTACGACGGTAGCCGTGCTGGTTCCCGCGCGGGCGCGGTGTGGTGACTCGACATCAGGGAAACGCAACCTCAGCCGGTGGGCACGACGGACGGATGGGGTAGTGGGGGGCACCGAGCGGACGCGCCACGCACGGGCGGTGGCCGCCCGCCTACACGGCCATGCCGTACACGATGGTGAAGAGTGTGCCGAGCGAGCCGATGATGAAGACGCCTGTCAGCCCCGCGATGATGAGGCCCTTGCCTTGTTCCGCACTGAAGGTGTCCCGCAGGGCGGTGGCGCCGATGCGCTGCTTCGCAGCGCCCCAGATGGCGATGCCGAGGCAGAGCAGGATGGCCACCGCCATCACGACCTCGATCATCACCTTCGCCTCGTTGCCCAGGCTGCCGAAGGGCCCCCAGTCCGGAGCGATACCGCCGATAATGGTGTTGATGTCTCCCTCGTCGGCCGCAAAGAACATGTAAGTCACCGCCCCTGGTGGGTAGTTCCGCTTCTCCCTCTGCACTGGCGCAGAGGTCAGCTCTCATTCTCGCCGACAATGTCGCAGTCGCATGTCGACTTGGCGTCATTGATTGGCGGGTTTCGTACGAATACCTTGCCACCAGCCCGCATCAATGCCTCGGGAGGTCCCTCGAACAGGCGTGGGCGGTATGCCAGGAGTCGTATGGTAACTCTGTGTATCATGGCAGGTCACGCCGGGCAATGAGGCCTGAGCGAAACCTGGCGTGTGGTTCCGTCGTTGACCTTTTTGCGAATTTTACGACTCGGCGCGGTTTTTGACGGCCAGTCGGGTGAGTGGTCGGGACGATGTTCTCATGACGAACGGGCCGCGGCGGGATGCCGCGGCCCGTTCGGTGACTCGGGGTCAGCCGGTGAAGGCGCTCACGCCCTGGGGGGTGCCCCAGCCGGTCGGGCCGTCGTAGCCGGCGCCGGCGGTGTAGAAGTAGCTGGTGGAGCAGGTGCCGTTGGTGCCGGACGTCACGTCGTTGAGGGCCGAGGTGTTCTCGTACGGGAACTGGGCCGGGTAGGAGCCGCTGGACGGGGTGCCGGCGAGGGCGTAGACGCCCGCGATGATGGGCGCGGAGGCGCTCGTACCGCCGAAGGTGTACCAGCCGGCGGTGACGCCGTAGGAGTCGTAGACCGAGACGCCGGTGGCCGGGTCGGCGACGGCGGAGACGTCGGCGATCACGCGCTTGCCGCAGCCGGTGTCGGTCTGCCAGCTCGGCTTGGCGTCGTACGCCGAGCAGCCGGAGCCGGTGCCCTCGGTGCTGCTGGTCTTCCAGACGGACTCCGTCCAGCCACGGCTGGTGGAGGACGTGGCGAGCTTGGTGCCGCCGACGGAGGTGACGTACCGGGAGGCGGCAGGGTATTCGGCGCCGTAGGCGGAGTCGCCCGCGCTGACGGTGATGGCGACGCCCGGGTGGTTGAAGTACGAGGAGTCGTACGACGTGTCCGACGAGGACTCCGAGCCGCCGTAGCTGTTGGAGACGAACTTGGCGCCGAGCGACACGGCCTCGTTCACCGCGGTGCCCAGGTTGGCCATCGTCGGGGACTTGGCCTCGACCAGCAGGATCTTGCACTGCGGGCAGGTGGCGCTCGCCATGTCCAGGTCGAGGGAGATCTCCTGCGACCAGCCGCTGTCGGCGGCGGGCAGGGAGGTCGTGGAGCCGGTCTGGCCGACCTTCTTGAAGCAGCCGTTGGCGGTGGTGCAGGGGGCGAGGCCGTAGTACGAGCGGTATGTGGCGAGGTCGGCCTCGGCGTTCGGGTCGTCGTAGGCGTCGACGATCGCGATGGTCTCGCCGGAGCCCTTGGAGGCGGCGGCGGAGGTCAGGCCGTAGGCGTCCTGGAGGTCGGAGGGGCCGTAACCGGAGGGGGTGGAGGCATCGGCGGCCGCGGGGGTGACGCCGCCGGTGACGCGGACCGAATCGCAGGCCAGTTCGCCTTTCTTCTTGGGCGTGGCGCAGGGGGTGGCCGTCCAGGTCACCTTGGCGGTCTTCCCGGCCGTTTCCGGGGTGGTGCTCGCCTGGGCGGCCGAGGTGCCGAGTCCGGCGAGGACGAGCGCGGCGGTGGCGGCGACGGCGGCGACAGTGGAACCGAGTCGGGTCCGTCTGCCGCGTACGGAGGGGGTGGTGGGGGTCGACGTACGCAACGGACTGCCTCCTGAGAGTGGCTGACAGGGGCTGTGCGGGTGGTGATGCCACCGGTACGTGGTCCCCGGCAGCGGGCGGCGGCCCGCCGACGACTGTTGCTTGTTGGGTACGTGACAACAAGGTGGGCTGCGGAATCCTGACTTCCGCCTTACTGAAGGGGGTTGGAGGCTTACTGATCAATGGCCGCCCGATGGGTGAGGGTTGCCCGTGACTTGACCCTGCGCACAGGGAGCACACGGCGGACGCACAGGCGTTGGTGCCGCCTGCGGCGCGCCGAGGTCCAGCAGGCGCGCGGTTTCGGCCTCCACGTCGTCCGTTTCGATGTCGAGGCGGAAACGCGGCTTCTATGCATGCGGCGGGTCTTCCAGCCCTTCGATGCCCTCCACGAAGTGGTCGAACTCGCCCGCCTGTACGCCGAGTACGAAGGCGTCCCACTTGCGGCGGTTCGTGGTGACGACGGTGTCGGGGTCGCTGGTCTCGCGGAGGTAGACGGGGGCTTCCCCGTCGTCTCCCTCGCCGAAGGCGATCTCGATCCAGGGGCCCGGGCCGGTGGCGTCGGGTGGGGCGGCGCGTTCCCAAGTGAGGTTCGAGGGGATGTCAGACACGGGGGGATTCTTTCTTGAGTACGGCGATGAGGGCGCTGAAGGCCAGGGGGCGGGCGTCGACTATGACTCCGTGGAGGTCGGCACTTTCGGTGAGATGGATCGTTCCGTGGCTTGTGGATATGTGCACGCACGAGTCGCCTTCGGAGCAGTAGGACGACTTCTGCCAGTCCGGGTTCATGGGCGTTCCTTCACAGCTCTCGCATCACGTTGTGGATGAGGTCCCGCGTCTTGCCCGGGTCGAGTGCGACGGCCTCGACCCGTTCGAAGAGCGTTCGGTACTTGTGCAACTGTGCCTCAGCGTCGAGGAATACGAGCCCGTGTGACTGGTCGAGGTGGACGGTGTCCAGCTGCGGTACCGGGCCGTGCGCGAAGTAGATCGACTGCCCCGACCCCGGGTACGCGCCGACGTCGAAGGTGATCGCGCGCAGGGTGATGTGATCGCGGTCGCTCATGTTGAGCATGTGCTGCAGCTGCTGACGGGCAACAGTGGGGCCGCCGACCTTCATACGCAGGGCCGCCTCGTGGACGATCGCCTCGTACGGGGTCGGATTGTCCTCGTGGAAGAGGATCGTCTGCCGCTTGATGCGGAACGACAGGCGGTGCTCGATGTCGGGCGGTGAGAGTTCGGTGACGGCCTGACGGAAGATCTCGAGTGCGTACTCACGTGTCTGGAGCAGGCCGGGGACGCGGGCCGTGGTGGCGCCGCGCAACGACTGGGCGTGGTGCTCCAGCTCGGCCAGGTCGAGGAGTGGGCGGGTGAGCAGCTCGCGGTATTCCTCCCACCAGCCGCGCTTTCGATCGCCGGTCATTGCGGCGATCGCCTCGACGAGGGCCTTGTCCGGGCAGTCGTAGTGGCAGGCCAGCGTGCGCACCCGCTCGGGGCTCACCCCCGCCCGGCCGGCCTCGACGTTGCTGATCAGGGCCTGTTTGGAGCCCAGCAGCTGACCGGCCTCGGTGGCAGTCAGGCCTGCCCGTTCCCGGAGCTTGCGCAGCTCGGTGCCCAAGCGGAGTTGACGACCCGTCGGGTTGGTCCTCACGGCCTTGCCCTCCTCCTTGCCGCGGCTTGTCACCCACACGGGTGGAGTGAAATAGATTTTAGGGGATCTGAGTAATGCATTATCCAGGAAGCCGCTAGCTTACAGCTGGGCAACAACCATCCGCACTCTGCCAACTCCTCTCAGTGATCGGAGACTTCCATGGCCACCGTATCCCCGCCCTGGGCCTACACCCTCCACCTCCCGCACGATCCACACGCACCGGGGATCGCCCGCGCAACCCTCCGTACCGTCCTCGCGGCCCACGACCTCACCGAACTCACCCCCACCGCCGAACTGTTGGCCTCCGAGCTGCTCGCCAACGCCCACCGTCACACCGCCGGGCCCTACGCCCTGCGCCTCCGCGCCATGGAACCCGGCCGCCTCCGAGTCGCCGTATGGGACACCGATCCGAGGGTGCCGCCCGGCTTCGGGGCCGGCGGCGCCTCCGTGGCCGTACCGCCGACTGCACCGCGTCCGTCGTGCGCAGTCCGCACCGGGATCTCCTGGTCACCGCCGCGCACTGCCTGAGTGGCACCGGGGATCTGGTGTTCGTGCCCGGATACCGGGACGGCCGCGCGCCGTACGGGGTGTGGAAGGTCGGGAAGACGTATCTGCCCGACGGGTGGGCCAGGGGGCAGGACGAGGACAGCGACGTGGGCTTCGCCACCGTAGGCAGCCGGCACGGCAAGCGGGTCGAGGACGTCGTCGGTGCGAATCGGGTCGTCGCCGGGGCCGCCATCGGGGCTACGGCCGTGACCGTCACCGGGTATCCCGACTCCCGCGAGGTGCCCGTCAGCTGTACCAACAAGCCCACCGCGCACAGTCGTACGCAACAGCGGATCGTGTGCCCGGGGTTCACGGGGGGCACGAGCGGCAGTCCATGGGTGAACGGGGACGGTGAGGTCGTCGGGATTCTCGGCGGGCACGAGGAGGGCGGGGTGACGCCCGACGTGTCGTACAGCGTCGTCCTCGGGGCGGGGGCGGCGGAGCTGTACCGGGACGTGATGGGACAGTGAGGCTGCGGACCACTCACGGCGCGCCACCTCCCGTTTCTTCTCGTGCGTGATCATCCCGCAGCACAGGTGTCGCCTCTACACTGACCTGGGCGACGGACTCCCGGGCGGCGAGGGGCGGTTGACGGTGCGTAAGGCATGGATCGCGGTGACCGTTGCTGTCGGCGCCGCGCTGTCCTTCGTGATGCTGCTCGTCGTCGGGGTCTATGTCGTCGCCGGGAACCTGGCCAACGGGGTGGGCGGAGGCACCAAGGCGCTGGCCAAGGGGGCCGTGCCCGCCGCCTATTCGCCGCTCGTGCAGAAGTGGGGCAACCTGTGCCCCGCCATCAATCCCGCGCTGCTCGCCGCCCAGCTCTACCAGGAGAGCGGGTTCAATCCGGACGCGAAGAGTCCGGCCGCGGCGCAGGGGATCGCGCAGTTCATTCCCGGTACCTGGGCCACCCACGGCATGGACGGGGACGGGGACGGCGATCGTGACGTATGGGATCCGAACGACGCGATTCCGTCGGCCGCGTCGTACGACTGCAAACTCGCCTCGTACGTCAAAGACGTTCCCGGGAATCTGACCGAAAACATGCTCGCCTCGTACAACGCGGGGGCCTACGCGGTCATCAAGTACGGGGGCGTGCCGCCGTACAAAGAGACCCAGAACTACGTGAAGACGATCACGACCCTGGAGCAGAGTTTCGCCGCTCCCGTCGGCCGGGTCGATCCGTCCAGGCAGGCGGCGGGAGCGATCTCCTACGCGCAGAAGAAGCTCGGCACGCCCTACCTCTGGGGCGGGAACGGCACGGCTGATCAGGGCGGACGGTTCGACTGCTCGGGGCTGACCAAGGCCGCGTACGAGAGCGTGGGGATCACGCTGCCGCGTGTCGCCAACGACCAGTACAACGCGGGGCCGCACCCCTCCCGGGACGAGCTGCTGCCCGGCGATCTGGTGTTCTTCTCGGACGATCTCACCAATTCCCGGGCCATCAGGCATGTCGGGATTTATGTGGGCGGCGGGTACATGATCGACGCTCCGTTCACCGGCGCGGTGATCCGGTTCGACCCCATCGACACCCCCGATTACTTCGGTGCCACGCGAGTCACCGAAGATGGCGCGAAAGCGCTCCCCACCACGGTGTGAACCGAGCGTGAGGCAGCCCCCTGAGCTGCGAAGATGAGTCTCTCTTCGATAACGTCTGCGTGATCATTCGGTGGAGTGTGGAACGTATCAACAGGAGCCGTGCGTTCCTTGTGGCGTAGCCGGAACCCGGAACTACACACCACGGGGGTGGGCAGAAACGGCGCGCACGTGTGCGCCGGGAGAGACGATGAAGGGGCCGCGCACCATGGCTGGACTCGCACAATCCGGGCCGAACCCCGACGTCGATCTGCTGTACGACATCAACGGACTGGCCAAGGACGCACCGCACTGGTTCGACAAGGTCATGGAGTACGTCGGTGAGTACGGCCTGCTGCTCGCCATGGTGCTGCTCGTGCTGGGCTGCTGGTGGTCGGTGCGGCGGCGGGGCGGTGAGGACGCGGCGTCGTCCATGGCCGCGCTCGTGTGGGCACCGCTGGCGGCGGGCATCGCGGTGCTGGTGAACGTGCCGATCCGGGGCTTCGTGGAACGGCCCCGGCCCTTCCGCACCCACCAGGGACTGGAGGTCCTGGTCACCGGCAAGACCGACTACTCCTTCGTGAGCGACCACGCGACGATCACCATGGCGATGGGCGTCGCGCTCTTCGTCGCGAACCGGAAGTTCGGGCTCTTCGGGATAGGCCTCGCGCTCCTGGAGGGCTTCTGCCGCATCTATATGGGCGTGCACTACCCGACCGACGTGGTCGGAGGCTTCGCGCTCGGTACGGCCGTCGCGCTGCTGCTGTCGCCGGTGGCCATGGCCCTGCTCACGCCGGTGACGAAGGCGGTGGAGCGGTCGCCGAGGGCGGGGCGGCTGATCCGCGCGCGAGGGCGGTCGTACGACGGGCAGGACGCGGTGATTCCGGAGGCGCGGCGGGAGGCCGCGGGGGCGGAACAGCGGGACCTGGCCGCCTAGTTCTCTATAGCGCTTGTGGGTAGGTGAAGAAGCGGTTCGGGTCGTACTGCTTCTTCAGTTTCGCCAGGCGGGTCGCCGCGTCTCCGTAGTACGCCTTGCGCCAGTCCTTCAGGGTCGGGTCCGTGTAGTTCTGGTAGGCGGCGCCCGAGGCGTACGGCTTCATCGCCGTGTGGGCCGAGGTCAGCCAGGACTGGGCGGTGGCACCGCTCGTGCCGGCGCGCCAGGACGCGATGTACTGGGCCAGCATGCGGGAACGGCGGTGGACGAAGGCCGTCGCCGTGGGGGAGACGCGGTTCACGGCTCCGCCGAGCGCGGTGAGCATGATGCTGCCCGAGCCGCCGCGCACCGTTTTCACCTGCTTGAGCAGGGCCTGGATGCCGGCCGTGGAGAGCGAACGGTCGAAGAAGTCCGAGCGTGCGGCGTACGTCTCCCGGCCCAGGGCGCCCTGCGGGGAGCGGCCCGGCGTCGAGCCCGGGAGGTGGCACTGGGCGTCCGTCGAGAAGGACGAGCAGCCCGCGTAGATCTCCATCGCCTCCTCGTAGCCCCGGCGCCTGAGGGAGACACTGCTGGCCCGCGCGCCGACCTTGTCGGCGAGGCGGTCGACGGCGTTCTGGAGTTCGCCGTACGTGCCGATGGAGAAGGCGGCGACGGAGACGGTGGTGGTGCCGCTCGAGCTGCCGGCGAGGTGGAGTGAGGACCAGATCTCGTCCGGCTGGGTCGGGCCCCACTCCTGCCAGGCCTTGACGACGGCTGCCGCCTTCGACCACGGCCAGGACAGGTACGCCGTCACCGCCTGTGGGGCCGGGTGGGTCTTGAAGTGCAGTTCCGTTACGACGCCGAAGTTGCCGTTGCCCGCGCCGCGCAGGGCCCAGAAGAGGTCCTTGTTCTCGCGGGCGTTCGCGGTGAGCTGCTTGCCGTCCGCGGTGATCAGGGTGGCCTGGGTGAGGCTGTCGCAGGTCAGGCCGTAGGCCCGGGACACGACGCCGTGGCCGCCGCCGAGGGTGAGGCCGGAGACGCCGACGGTCGGGCAGGAGCCGGCGGGGATGGTGACGCCCTTCGCGGCGAGGGCGCGGTAGACGTCGATCAGCTTGGCGCCGGCGCCGATGACGGCGGTGTTGCCGCTCGCCCGGACGCGGTTGAGTTTGGAGACGTCGAGGACGAGGCGGCCGTTGCCGGAGGAGTAGCCCGCGTAGGAATGGCCGCCGTTGCGGATCGCCACGTGGAGGGTGTGGGCGCGGGCGTAGGAGAGGGCGGTGCGGATGTCGTCGGGGTGTGCGACGTAGGCGACCGCGGCGGGTTTGAGGGAGTCGAAGCGGGTGTTGTAGAGCTGGCGGGCCGTGGGCCAGGCGGTGTCGCCGGGGCGGATGAGGGAGCCGTCGAGGTCGCGGGCCAGGGCGGACCAGTTGGCGGGGGTGGTGGCGCGGGTGGTCGTGAGCAGGGGGCTGGACTTCGTCGGCGTGCTGTTGCCGCTGTTTGCCTGGCAAGCCGCCGCTGCGGCGGTGAGGGTGGCTGCGCCGGCGGCGATCAGTGTGCGCCGTTCCATGTCCGTGCCTTTCGTCGGCTTCCGTGGAACGAGACGGAGTCGTGGGGGTGGGGGTTCCATGGTGCGCGAGGTTGGCGGCGGGCGGTGGGTCCAGGTGTGCGGCGTTTTCAGTTGCCCGGCGTGGGTGCTGGGCCGGGGGGTGCGCGGTCCGGCGCTGACGGGGTGCCGCCCTCTGTGGGTCGGGAGCCGCCCTGGCGGCACGACTGCCCGCAGCTTGACGCTGGGGTGGGGGTGGTTGCCCGCAGGCTGGTGGTCGGGGTGGGGTGGCGCCCGTTGCCTGGCGGCGGGGCGGGGCGGCTGCCCGCAGCTTGATGGCGGGTGGGGGTGGTTGCCTGCAGGATGACGGTTGGTGGCGCGGCGCCCGCTGCCTGGCGGTCGGGTGGGGCGGCACCCCGTAGGTTGGCGGCGTCAGTTGGGCATGTGGTTTTGGGCGTCCGTTCTTGCCTGGCTTCTTGCTCTGCGGGCCGGGCCGCGCCAGCCGCAGGTGCAGTGGGCCGCGCAGAAGCGGCCTTTGTCGGTTGTCGTTGTGCGGTGGGTCGGTTGGTCGGGGGGTGGGGGGACTCTGTCCTGCTGCGCCACGCCGACAACGTTACCCGGGGCAAGTAAGGGGGCGGTATGTGCGTGACGGGGGCATCCAGCCGTCGTTAAGCGGAACGACGTGGGGCCCGTGACGGACGTACCGGCTGGGGGTTGACAGGCGATGGCGGAGCGGCAGGAGAGGCGGTCGGGAGGGGCGGGCGCGGCTGTCGTCGCGGGGGTCGTGGCCAGCGTGTGCCTCGGGGTTGGAGGGTGCTCCGGAGCGAGTGGGGCCGCCGCCGGTCAGGACGGGCGGGGCGGCGATCCCGCGGAGACCTTGCGCCGGGCCGCCGACACCCTGGTGGACGCGGGGAGTTCAAAGGCCCGCACGTCGATGGAGATGGCCACCGGCGGGACCCGGGTGACCATTCGCGGCGAGGGTGTGTACGACTTCGGCGAGCGGCTCGGGCGGCTGAAGGTGCTGTTGCCGCAGGATCCGGCGGGTAAGACGGAACAGCGGCCCATTACCGAACTCCTCGCGCCCGGTGCTCTGTTCATGAAGAACCGGGGCGCCGGGGTGCCCGCCGACAAGTGGGTGCGCGTCGATACGGCCACGCTCTCCGACGGGAACCTGGTGACCGGCGGGGTCACCGATCCGTTCGCCGCCGCCGAGGTGCTGCGCGGGACGCGGACGGCGACGTATGTGGGGAAGACCGAGGTCGCGGGGACCGACGTGCGGCACTACCGGGGGACCGCGGACCTGGGGTCGGCGGCCCGTGGCGCGTCCGCCGGGAACAAGGGGCCGCTCGCGGCGGCGGCGAAAGGGTTCGCCACGGCCGAAGTGCCGTTCGACGTCTACCTCGACGACGAGGGCCGTATCCGCAAGATCCGGCACCGGTTCAGCTTCGCCAACGGGCAGCAGAAAGGCACCGTCGAGGTCGCCTCGACGACGCTGCTGTACGACTTCGGGGTCCCGGCGGACGTACGGTTGCCGGCGGCCGCGGACATCTACGCCGGGAAGATCGCCGAGGAGTGAAGCCGTGACGGGCGGGTACGCGCGCCCGTGACGAGTGTCAAGAACTAGCCCGTCCGTGCCATGCGCGGTGTGTAGGGCGCTCCCTACTCTAGGAAGTCGGTAACGGCAGAGAAGAGGTGATGCGCGTGGCTCCGGTGGGCGGTACGGCAGTTCAGGACCACGTGGCCCTCGCCGAGATCGAACTGTGCGGAGAGCTGATCATCGCGGCCTCGGCCGCCGGCGAGGACCGGCTCAGCCTGGAGAGCATCGACGAGGTGCTGAGGGTGGCCGAAGAACGCGCGGCCGCCTCCGGTGAGTAGGGCAAGCGAACCGGAGGCGCCCTTCGCCGGCATGGCGCTCAGGTCCGCAGCAGCCGGCCGATCGCCTTCGTCGCCTCCTCCACCTTCGCGTCGATCTCGGCGCCGCCCTTGAGGGCCGCGTCGGCGACGCAGTGGCGCAAATGCTCCTCCAGCAGTTGCAGGGCGAAGGACTGCAGGGCCTTGGTGGAGGCGGAGACCTGCGTGAGTATGTCGATGCAGTAGACGTCCTCGTCGACCATCCGCTGCAGGCCACGGATCTGGCCCTCGATGCGGCGCAGGCGCTTGAGGTGTTCGTCCTTCTGTTTGTGGTACCCGTGCACGCCGCGGTCGTGGTCGGTCACGATCTCCGGCTGTACGGCGGCCTCGGTGGCGGAGGGCGTTCCCGCGCCGGCCTCGGTGGTCGTCATGGCGTCCTCCACGTCCTCCAGAGATATACCCCTACTGGGTATATCGTACCGAACTTTCCCGGGTATGGGGCCTGTGGCCGATGTGGCGAACAGAGGCTGGACTGGACCACTGGGCGGCCCCCCTGCCGACCACTTTGCCCGATGGGCGACACTGGGGGACGGCCCATTAGCCGTGGCCGGATGATGCGCCTAGCATCAGCCTGACCGAAACCGAAGCACCCCGAGGACCCCACGTGCGCTTTCGTCTGACCCCCAGGGAGACGAGCTTCTACGACATGTTCGCCGCGTCCGCGGACAACATCGTCACCGGCTCGAAACTCCTCATGGAACTGCTCGGGGCGGACACCGCCGGCCGGGCCGAGATCGCAGAGCGTATGCGGGCAGCGGAACACGCAGGTGACGACGCCACGCACGCGATCTTCCACCAGTTGAACTCCTCGTTCATCACGCCGTTCGACCGAGAGGACATCTACAACCTCGCGTCCTCCCTCGACGACATCATGGACTTCATGGAGGAGGCCGTCGACCTGGTCGTCCTCTATAACGTCGAAGAACTGCCCAGGGGTGTCGAGCAGCAGATCGAGGTGCTGGCGCGCGCGGCCGAACTGACGGCCGAAGCCATGCCGAATCTGCGCACGATGGACAACCTCACCGAGTACTGGATCGAGGTCAACCGGCTGGAGAACCAGGCCGACCAGATCCACAGAAAGCTTCTTGCGCACCTCTTCAACGGCAAGTACGAGGCCATCGAGGTGCTCAAGCTCAAGCAGATCGTGGATGTGCTGGAGGAAGCGGCCGACGCGTTCGAGCACGTGGCGAACACGGTGGAGACCATCGCCGTCAAGGAGTCCTGACCTCTTCATGGACACCTTCGCTCTGGTCGTGACCATCGCGGTCGCGCTCTTCTTCACGTACACCAACGGTTTTCACGACTCGGCGAACGCGATCGCGACGTCGGTGTCGACGCGGGCGCTGACGCCGAAGGCGGCGCTGGCGATGGCCGCGGTGATGAACCTCGCCGGCGCGTTTCTCGGCTCCGGGGTCGCCAAGACCGTCAGCGAGGGTCTGATCCAGACGCCCGAGGGCTCGAAGGGCATGGGAATCCTCTTCGCGGCGCTCGTCGGCGCGATCACGTGGAACCTCGTCACCTGGTACTTCGGCCTGCCCTCGTCCTCCTCGCACGCGTTGTTCGGCGGCATGGTGGGCGCGGCGCTGGCCGGCGGTACGACGGTCTACTGGCACGGTGTGCTGGAGAAGATCGTCATCCCGATGTTCATCTCGCCGGTGGTGGGTCTGCTGGCCGGCTACCTGGTGATGACGGCGATCATGTGGATCTTCCGGCGGTCGAACCCGCACAAGGCCAAGCGGGGCTTTCGTATAGCGCAGACCGTCTCGGCGGCGGGGATGGCCCTCGGGCACGGTCTTCAGGACGCGCAGAAGACGATGGGCATCGTGGTGATGGCGCTGGTCATCGCCGATGTGGAGGACTACGGCGAGCCGATTCCGGTGTGGGTCAAGATCGTGTGTGCGGTGATGCTCTCGCTCGGGACGTACGCGGGTGGCTGGCGGATCATGCGCACCCTGGGGCGGAAGATCATCGAGCTTGACCCGCCGCAGGGGTTCGCTGCGGAGACGACGGGGGCGTCGATCATGTTCACCACGGCGTTCCTCTTCAAGGCGCCGATTTCCACGACGCACGTGATCACGTCCGCGATCATGGGTGTGGGGGCGACGAAGCGAGTGAACGCGGTTCGCTGGGGTGTCGCCAAGAACATCATCCTGGGCTGGTTCATCACGATGCCGGCGGCGGCGTTCGTGGCGGCGTGCGCGTTCGGCGTCGTGAACCTGGCGTTCCTGTAGGGCGCGTGGGTTGCTGGTGCCGCCTGCTTTCCGGCCGCCCGGCACCGATGCGGGCCTCGCTGGGGGCTCCGCCCCCAGACCCCCGGGCCTGTGCCCACCCCACCACCCGACTCGGTCGGCCAAGAGGTGACCCTCGCGTCGGCTTGAACGGCGTCGATGGGCTCGCCCTCTCCGCTGGGCGGATGGGCGGCGCGCCGGAGCGCTCCCGCAGCCGCGTACGGCGGCAAGGGGACGTGTCGGGGGGTGTCCGCCCGCAGCGGTTGGCGCGTCAACACGGGCATGTTGGTAGGTGACCGATTCCGCGCCGTTCCGAGGACGGACACCCCCCGGCGCGGCCCCGACCCACGACAAAGCAGAAGGCGCTACCCGCACCCCCACCCCACCCGCACAGGCCGCCGCAGGCATCCGCACCCCCACCGACCCTGCACAGGCCGCCGCAGGCATCCGCACCCCCACCGACCCCGCACAGGCCGCCGCAGGCATCCCCGCCAAACCGCCCGAGGCAGACGACGGGCCCGCCCCCGGGAGCCGGGGGCGGGCCCTTGGGACCTCGCGGTGGCACCGCCATGCAGCACCGCGAGGGGTCTAGCGGCGGCCTAGCCGAAGCGGCCGGAGATGTAGTCCTCCGTCGCCTGGACCGACGGGTTGGAGAAGATGCGCTCCGTCTCGTCGATCTCGATCAGCTTGCCGGGCTGGCCGACCGCCGACAGGTTGAAGAACGCCGTACGGTCGGAGACCCGCGCCGCCTGCTGCATGTTGTGCGTGACGATGACGATCGTGAACCGTTCCTTCAGTTCGCCGATCAGGTCCTCGATGGCCAGCGTCGAGATCGGGTCCAGGGCCGAGCACGGCTCGTCCATCAGCAGGACGTTCGGCTCGACCGCGATCGCGCGAGCGATGCACAGACGCTGCTGCTGACCACCCGACAGCCCCGAACCGGGCTTGTTCAGGCGGTCCTTCACCTCGTTCCAGAGGTTCGCGCCCTTGAGCGACTTCTCGACGACGTCGCTCAGCTCGCTCTTCTTGTAGTTGCCGTTCAGCCGCAGCCCCGCCGCCACGTTGTCGAAGATCGACATCGTGGGGAACGGGTTCGGCCGCTGGAACACCATGCCGACCTCACGCCGTACCGACACCGGGTCGATACCGGCGCCGTACAGGTCTTCGTCGTCAAGGAGGACCTTGCCCTCGACCCGGCCGCCCGACGTCACCTCGTGCATACGGTTCAGCGTGCGCAGGAACGTCGACTTGCCGCAGCCGGACGGGCCGATGAAGGCCGTCACCGAACGCGGCTCGACCGTCATCGAGATGTCTTCGATCGCCTTGTGGGATCCGTAGTAGGCGGTGAGCCCGCTTACGTCGATTCGCTTGGCCATGTCTCTACTTCACTTCCAGATCAGTCGCCGATGGCCGCGTCAGCGACCGGTCTTCGGGGCCTTCCAGCGGGCAATCCCGCGAGCCCCAAGGTTGAGGATCATCACGAAGGCGATCAGCGTCAGCGACGCCGCCCACGCACGGTCGTACGCCGCACCCGCACCCGCGCTGTTCGCGTACTGCTGATAGATGTACAGCGGCAGCGATTGCTGCGCACCCTCGAAGGGGTTGCTGTTGATGAGCGAGTTGCCCCACACCAGCAGCAGTACCGGCGCGGTCTCGCCGGCGATACGGGCGACCGCCAGCATGATGCCGGTGGTGATGCCGCCGATCGAGGTCGGCAGGACCACCTTCAGGATGGTGCGCCACTTCGGGATACCGAGCGCCAGGGAGGCCTCGCGCAGCTCGTTCGGTACGAGCTTGAGCATCTCCTCCGTGGAGCGGACGACGACCGGCATCATCAGGATCGCCAGCGCGAGCGAGCCGGCGAAGCCGAAGGGCTGCATGTCGAACATCAGCATCAGGCTGAGGATGAACAGACCGGCGACGATCGACGGGATACCGGTCATCACGTCGACGAAGAAGGTGACGGCCCGGGCGAGGTTGCCCCGCCCGTACTCGACCAGGTAGATGGCGGTGAGCACACCGATCGGCGCGGCCATCACCGCGGCGAGGCCGACCTGCTCCAGGCTGCCGAGGATGGCATGGTAGATGCCGCCGCCCGGCTCGGAGTCGGCGATCAGACCCATCGAGTGGGTCAGGAAGTAGATGTCGAGGACCTTCACACCGCGGGAGACGGTCGACCAGATCAGGGACACCAGCGGGATCACGGCCAGCAGGAAGGCGACCCAGACCAGTGAGGTCGCGAGCCGGTCCTTGGCCTGGCGGGTGCCCTCGACGCGGGAGCCGATGACGTACGTACCGAGGACGAACAGGATCGCGGCGATCAGGCCCCACTGGATCTTGCTGTCCAGGCCGGCGGCCAGGCCGATGCCGACGGCGACGGCGACGGAGCCGGCGGCGATCGCGTACGGCGACCACTTGGGCAGGCGCGCACCGCGCAGGGTGCTGGGGCGCTTTTCGGTGATGGCGGCGTTGCTCATGCGTTGGCCCCCGAGTACTCCTTGCGGCGGGCGATGATCGCACGGGCCGCGCCGTTGACCAGCAGGGTGATGACGAACAGGACCAGACCGGAGGCGATGAGCGCGTCCCGGCCCGTCTCGGTGGCCTCACCGAACTTGCTGGCGATGTTCTGGGCGAAGGTACCGCCGCCCGGGTCGAGCAGGCTGGCCTGGATGTCGAAGGTCGGGGAGAGCACGGTCGCGACGGCCATGGTCTCGCCGAGGGCGCGGCCGAGGCCGAGCATCGAGGCGGAGATCACGCCGGAGCGGCCGAAGGGGAACACCGCCATGCGGATCACTTCCCAGCGGGTGGCGCCCAGCGCCAGCGCCGCCTCCTCCTGCATCTGCGGGACCTGCCTGAAGACCTCGCGGCTCACGTTGGTGATGATCGGCAGGATCATGATCGCGAGCAGGATGCCGACGGTGAGCATCGAGCGGGGGGCGCCGCCCTGCCAGGAGAAGATGCCGGTCCAGCCGAGGTACTTGTCCAGCCAGCCGAACAGGCCGTTCATGTTCGGTACGAGGATCAGCGCGCCCCACAGGCCGTAGACGATGGACGGCACGGCGGCGAGCAGGTCGATCACGTACGAGATGGGGCCGCTCAGCCGGCGCGGGGCGTAGTGGGTGAGGAACAGGGCGATGGCGACGGCGATCGGGACCGCGATGACCATGGCGATGATCGAGGAGACCACCGTGCCGAAGGCCAGGACCGCGATGCCGAACTCCGGCGGGGTGACGCCCGTGTTCCATTCGAAGGCGGTGAAGAAGTTGGCCTCGTCCTTGCTGATGGCGAGGGAGGCGCGGTAGGTGAGGAAGACCGCGATCGCGGCCATGATCACCAGCAGCAGAATGCCCGACCCACGGGAGAGACCGAGGAAGATCCGGTCACCGGGTCGGGTGGCGCCCCGCGCCGCGCGCTTCTGCTCGGCGACGGACGGCTGGGGGGCGGGGGGAGGGGCTTCTGTGTTCTTCGTAGTTATATCCATCGGGTTCTCCGGTCTGCGGAGCCGCACCTGAGAGATGCGGCCCGGTGGAGCCGCACACGGTCTGCGGCGGCTCCTGGCGGCGGTGCACCGGACGGTGCGGCCCGGTCCGGGGCTTCAGGCCCCGGACCGGACCGCACTCAGGTCAGCTCAGGCCCTCGATGGTGGTACGGACCTTGGTGATGATGTCGTCGGGCATGGGGGCGTAGTCGTTCTCGGCGAGGATCTGCTGACCCTCCTCGGAGGCGATGTAGCGCAGGAACGCCTTGGTGGCGGGCAGGGTGTCGGCCTTGTTGCCCTTGTCGCAGACGATCTCGTACGTGACCAGGACCATCGGGTAGGCGCCCGCGGCCTTGGTCGCGTAGTTCAGCTCCAGGGCCAGGTCCGTGCCGGTGCCGACGACCTTGGCGTCGGCGATGGCCTTGGTGGCGTTGTCGACGGTGGCCTCGACCGGGGCGCCGGCGCCGGTGTCGAGGGAGACCGTCTTGATGCCGTCCTTGGCGTACGACAGCTCGAAGTAGCCGATGGCGCCGTTGGTCTGCTTCACCTGCTGGGCCACACCGGAGGAGCCGGACGCGGACTGGCCGCCCTTGGCCTGCCACGCCTTGCCGCCCTCGTACGGGAAGTCGCTCTTGGCGGTGGCGATCAGGTACTTGGTGAAGTTGTCCGTGGTGCCGGACTCGTCCGAGCGGTGGAAGGCCTGGATCTTCAGGTCGGGAAGCTTGACGCCGGGGTTCAGCTTCGCGATCGCCGGGTCGTTCCAGTTCTTGATCTGGTCGTTGAAGATCTTGGCGAGGACCGACGCGTCCAGGGTGAGCTTGTCGATGCCGGAGACGTTGAAGCCGACCGCGATCGGGCCGCCGACCATCGGGAGGTCGATGCCCTGGCCGCCGGAGCAGACCTTCTTGGAGGCCTCGACCTCGTCGGGCTTCAGCGCGGAGTCGGAACCGGCGAAGGCCACCTGGCCCTGGGTGAACGCGGTGATACCGGCGCCGGAGCCGCCGCCCTTGTAGTTGATCTGAACACCACAGGCCTGGGTGAACTGCTTGACCCAGGCGTCGATCGCGTTCTTCTGCGCGGAGGAGCCGTCGGCGAGCAGCTGGCCCTTGGCGTCATCACACTTGATGTTGCCGGCCTGGGCGCTCGGGGCCGCGCTGTTGTCGCCGCCGTTGCTGGTGTCGTCGGAGCCGCACGCCGTGAGGGCCAGGGCGCCGGAGACGGCGAGAGCACCGAGGGTGAGGGCCCGCCGGTTCATGCGCTGAAGCTTCACTTGAGGGAGTTCCTTCCAGGAGCCGCCGTCCTGAATTCGGCGGCGTGCGAAGTCTGCGAAGTCTTGGTGATGCGGACCCCGTACTTCGATCCACGGTCCGCACCGCGTAAGGCCGAAACTAGGCAGATCAGGTGAAGCCGCCTATGGCCGTAAGTGAACGGAGGGTGAACCCCTGCGGTCGGTGTGGTTAGGTCACGGAACGCTCACGTCGAGGACACGGGGCGATACACCGGGTGGCTCCGCCGACTATGTCAGGTGCAGGGCCAGCAGGAGGGCGTCAACGAGGGTGCGGTCCCTCGGTTGGGTGAGGCGGCTCCGGGCGGCCGTCGGGGAGAGCCAGAGAATGCGGTCCACCTCGTGGTTCGGGGCGAACGTGCCCGAGACGGCCTCGGCCGCCCAGTAGCGGACCTGCTTGGGGCGGCCGTGGGCGAGATAGTTCATCCCGGGCAGCCGGGCACCGGGTACGGCCCGGTAGCCGGTCTCCTCCTCGACCTCGCGCAGCGCGCCGGCGAGGGGTTCCTCGTCGCGCTTGAGCTTGCCTTTCGGCCACGACCAATCGTCGTATTTCGGTCGGTGGACGAGACAGACCTCCAGTGCGCCGTCCACCGGGGAGCGGCGCCACAGGACGCACCCGGCCGCCTGGACGGGGGACTCCTTCGTGTGGGTCACCGCTGGTTCACCGCCTCCTTCAAGGGCTACGGGGTGCCGACCGTATGCTTCTGCCAGGACTGCTGGAACGTGAAACGCGCCGCCTCCACCTCGTGCCGCTGGTCGGCGTGGAGCACGCCGAGCGCGTACGCCGTCGCCGGGGCGATGCGGGGCGTGCGGGCGGCCTGGGCCGCGGCCGCCGCCGCCTCCGAGGCGTCCCGGTGCCGGTCGAGGGCCTGACCCGTGGTCAGCAGCCGTACGTCGACCGGTCCCTGCTCGCCGTCCAGGACCTCGCGGGCGTAGCGGTGCAGGCGCAGCAGCAGGCGGACCTGGTGCCAGGGGGCGTCCTGCGGGTGCGGGGCCGGGTCCGGGGACAGGCCGTGGACCAGCGCCGCCGCGTTGTACGGGCTGCCGGCGGTGACGAGGGGGAGCGCGGCGACCGCGTCCGTGAGGCGTTCCTCGGCGGCGGCCGCGAGGGGGTGCAGGTCGGTGGTGGGCGCGGTGGCGGTGAGGGGGACCTCGCTGGCCAGTACGGCGATGTTGTCGGCGACCGCGTGGAAGCGGGAGGAGCCGAGGGCCTGGAGGGCGGTGGAGTGCGCTCGGGTCCGTGCCAGGGTCAGTTGGCGTTCGAGCAGGGCGCCTGCTTTGGCCGCGCCTACTGTCAGGTTGCCGCGGTCCGGTGCGGGCGCCGGGTGGGGCGAGGGGCCGGCGTTGCCGGGATCCGCCCCGGCGGAACGACTGCTCACACCTCCGCCGGCTGAAGCGCCGCCCACGGCTACGCCCGCTGCTTGGCCGGGAAACACCGCCCCCGACAACCGGTACAGCGCCAGCAGCAGCCTCTCCAGCCGTGCCGCGTACGCGTGTTCCATCGCCAGCGTGCCCGACAGCCACGCCAGTTCGGGGCGCATCGACTCCGACCAGTCGGGGTCGAGCAGGGGGCGGAAGGTGTGCAGGCTGCCGCTGATGCGGCGGACCGCGCGGCGCAGGGCGCGGGCCGCGTCGACGGCGTCCTCCGAGCCGTGGGATCCGTTGGATCCGTTCGCCGTGGACCCGCCCGTCTCCCGGTGCAGCCGCAGGGCACGGAGGAACTCCGTGGCCTGCGCCCGCAGGTAGCCCGCCAGGGCGTCCCCCGTCACCGGCCCCGCCATGGGATCCGTCGGGTCAAGGTGTCGCTGTGCCACGCCGGCGCCTCCGGGCGTCTATGAGCATCTCCTGGACGTTGCGCAGAGGTTGGCCGTCCGGGTCGGTCGCGTGTCGGGTCCACTCGCCGTCCGGGCCGAGGTGCCAGGAGGCGGTGTTGTCGGACATGCCGGTCTCGAGGAGCCGGTTGAGGGCGGCCCGGTGGGCCGGGTCGGTGACCCGTACCAGCGCCTCTATCCGGCGGTCGAGGTTGCGGTGCATCATGTCGGCGCTGCCGATCCACACCTCGGGCTCGCCGCCGTTGCCGAAGGCGAAGACCCGGGAGTGTTCCAGGAAGCGGCCGAGGATCGAGCGGACCCGGATGTTCTCGGACAGGTCCGCGACGCCGGGGCGCACCGCGCAGATGCCGCGCACCCAGACGTCGCACGGCACCCCGGCCTGGGACGCGCGGTAGAGGGCGTCGATGATCGCCTCGTCCACCATCGAGTTGACCTTGATGCGGATGAAGGCGGGGCGTCCGGCACGGTGGTGCTGGACCTCCTTGTTGATCCGCGAGATCAGGCCGTCCCGGAGGGACTTGGGGGCCACCAGCAGACGGCGGTAGGTCTCGCGGCGCGAGTAGCCCGACAGGCGGTTGAACAGGTCGGACAGGTCCGCGCCGACCTGCGGATCCGCCGTCAGCAGGCCGAGGTCCTCGTAGAGGCGGGCCGTCTTCGGGTGGTAGTTGCCGGTGCCGACGTGGCTGTACCGCCGTAGCGTGTCGCCTTCCTGGCGGACGACGAGCGACAGCTTGCAGTGGGTCTTCAGGCCGACGAGGCCGTACACGACGTGGCAGCCGGCCTCCTCCAGCCTCTTCGCCCACTTGATGTTGGCGTGCTCGTCGAAGCGGGCCTTGATCTCGACCAGGACGAGCACCTGCTTGCCGGCCTCGGCGGCGTCGATGAGCGCGTTGACTATCGGGGAGTCGCCGGAGGTGCGGTACAGGGTCTGCTTGATGGCGAGGACGTCGTCGTCCTCGGCCGCCTGCTCCAGGAACGCCTGCACGGACGTCGAGAACGAGTCGTACGGGTGGTGCAGCAGCACGTCCCGGGTGCGCAGGGCCGCGAAGATGTCGGGCGCGGACGCCGACTCGACCTCGGCGAGGTCCCGGTGGACGCCGGCGATGAACTTCTTGTACTTCAGCTCGGGCCGGTCGAGGCCGGCGATGCGGAAGAGGCCGGTGAGGTCCAGGGGACCCGGCAGCGGGTACACCTCCGCCTCGCTGATCTTCAGCTCGCGCACCAGCAGGTCGAGGACCTCGCGGTCGATGGACTCCTCGACCTCCAGGCGCACCGGCGGCCCGAAGCGGCGCCGCATGAGTTCCTTCTCCAGGGCCTGGAGGAGGTTCTCGGCGTCGTCCTCCTCGACCTCCAGGTCCTCGTTGCGGGTGACCCGGAAGGTGTGGTGCTCCAGGACCTCCATGCCCGGGAAGAGCTCTTCGAGGTGGGCGGCGATGACGTCCTCGAGGGGGACGAACTGGCCCGGGGAGGCCTCCAGGAAGCGGGACAGCAGCGGCGGCACCTTGACCCGGGCGAAGTGGCGGTTGCCACTGACCGGGTTGCGCACGATGACGGCCAGGTTCAGGGACAGGCCCGAAATGTAGGGGAACGGGTGCGCGGGGTCGACGGCCAGCGGCGTCAGCACCGGGAAGATCTGGTGCCGGAAGAGCGTGAAGAGGCGGGCCTGCTCCTTCTCCGTCAGCTCGTTCCAGCGGACCAGGTGGATGCCCTCCTCGGCCAGGGCCGGGGCGACGTCCTCGTGGTAGCAGGCGGCGTGCCGGGCCATCAGCTCGCGGGAACGGGCCCAGATCATCTCCAGCACCTCGCGGGGCTGGAGGCCGGAGGCGGAACGCGTCGCGACACCGGTGGCGATACGGCGCTTCAGACCGGCCACGCGGACCATGAAGAACTCGTCCAGGTTGCTGGCGAAGATCGCGAGGAAGTTCGCGCGCTCCAGCAGGGGCGTGTTCGGGTCCTCGGCGAGTTCGAGGACGCGCTCGTTGAACGCGAGCCAGCTGCGCTCCCGGTCGAGGAAGCGGCCCTGGGGCAGCTGGACGCCGTCGACCTGTGTCTCTTCGTAGGCGTCGAGATCGGCGTCGATGTCGGGTTCCAGGTCGGAGACCGACCCGGCCACGGTGCGTGAGCGGTGCGCGGCTATGGACCCCACGGAGGGCTGGGCGTGCTGGACCGTTGCCTGGGTCTCTTGCTGGCTCATGAGCCCATTCTTCCGCGCCTGCAGCGATACGGGCGCGTCGGACTTCGCGGGCGGGAGCGTGGCGGCAACGCGGGCGACCCCGTTCCCTCCGGTTCCCTCGGGCGGTGGCGAAGGCTCTGGCACTGCGGGCTTCATTCGCCGAGCGTCGCAAGTCCGTCTGAACCAATGGTTACGGCGACATGGCGTGTGGGATATCGGGGAGCGGCTCCGGGGCGTCTGCATCGGCCGGCCGCTGCCGCAACCGTACGTCCCTCGCGCCCGGACGGACGTACGGGGGGCGGGCTCAGACGGTGCGGCGGCGCAGCAGCCAGAAGGCGGCGGTGGTGGCCGTGGCGGCGACGGCGAGGAGGATGCCGGTCTCGACGAGGTTCATGGGCCAGAAATGGGACGGGGGGTGGTAGGTGCCGTCCTTCCTGTGCCAGACGTCGTCGGAGAGCTCGAAGCGGGCCGGGGAGCTCACCGTGGGCCAGAGCTCTTCGCGGTGCCGCTCCAGGTACCGGTTGAGCAGCACCATCGCGGCGACCGCGACCCCCAGGGCGGGCAGCGAGCGGCGCAGCAGGATCGCGGCGAGTGCGCCGACCGCGAGCGCGCACAGGCCGTACGCCACCACGGCCGGGCCGCGGGCGGCGAACACGTCGGCGAAGGTCCAGTCGTCGCCCATCAGGTCCCGGTTCGCCGACCAGGCCCAGCGGTAGACGGGCACGAAGGCCGCTCCGCCGAGAACGATCAGCAGCGCGGGCAGCGCGAGCTTGGCGGTCAGCCAGCGGGCGGGAGAGACGCCCTGGGTCCAGGCGAGCCGTGCGGTGCCGGTCTCCAGTTCGCGGCCGATCAGCGCGCCGCCCGCCCAGGCGGCGACGGCCCAGAAGCTGTAGTACACGAGCGTGCTGACCCAGCCCATCAGCGACATGTACTCGTGGCCGGCGAACCTGTCCGGGCAGAAGCCCTCGGCGCGGTCGCAGCCGGCCCGGGCCGCGCGCACGGAGTCCGCGGTGACCATGTTCAGCCACACCAGACAGCCGACGGAGCCCAGCACGAAGGCCACCCACACGATCCCGGCCGTGCGGTGCAGCCGCAGCACCGTGCGGGGCAGCCCTCGTACTTCCGGAGCTTTCATACGGCGGTCTCCTTGCCGATGGCGGGTGCGGTGGTCCGGCGGTGCAGCAGGCGGAACGCGGCCACGGTCAGCAGGGCGGCGACGGCGAGGAGGACGGCGGTCGCGGTCAGCTGGAGGGGCCAGTAATGGGAGACGGGGTGGTACTCGGCGTAGAAGCCGACCGCGTCGTCGTAGCGGGCGAGGCAGTCCCCGTCGGGGCCGCAGTACGGGTCGGACAGCCGGGCGCCGGTGGCGGTGACGAGCCCTTCGTCGACCGCGATGCCGCTGTACGAGGGGACGCCGCTCACGTCGCCGACCCGGGTGACGGCCGGCCACAGGTGGGGCAGGGCCGGCCGGACGGCGGTCCACAGGCCGACGACGGCCATGACGGCGGCGACCAGCCCGGCGAGCGAGCGGCGCAGGAGCAGGCCGGCCAGGGCGCCGGCGAGCAGGCCGGTCAGGGCGAGGGCGACAGTGATCGGGCCGCCCGCGACGAAGGTGGGGATGTCGTGCCAGGGCTTGGCCGTGTCGATACGGCCCTCGCCCGCCGACCACATCAGGCGGTGCAGCAGGACCAGCACAGCGGTGCCGGCGGTGACCAGGGCGGCCGGCAGCACGAGCTTCGCGGCCAGCCAGCGCACCGGGGAGACCGCCTGGGTCCAGGCCAGCCGGGCCGTGCCGGACTCCAGTTCGCGGCCGATCAGCGCGGCGCCCGCCCAGGCGGCGACCAGGAACGGGAGCGCGACGACGGCGAAGGTCGTGTACTGGTAGAGGTCCTTGTAGAGGAGGATCGCGTCCTGGTCGTAAAGACAGGAGTCGCCCATCCGGCAGGCGTCGTACTGCCGCCAGGCCGCCGCCGAGGCGTCGGTCAGCGGGCCCCGCAGCCACAGCAGCGCGGCGGCGAGGGCGACGACGAGGCCCGTCCAGACGTACAGGGCGGGGCGGTGCAGGCGCAGCAGCCAGCGGACCTGGCGTGGGGCGGCGGCGGGTGCGGGTGCGGGTGCGGCGAGGGTCAGGGCGGTCACGCGGCGTTCTCCTGGGCCTGGTCCGGGGTGAGGGCGGGTGCTTCGGGGTTGCGCAGATGGGCGAGGACCAGTTCCTCCAGGGAGGGGCCGTTCGTCCGCCAGTCGCCGGGGAGCGGGCCCGCCGGGCGGATCAGCGCGGTGAGCTGACGGCCGGTGGTGCGGGACTCGACGACGGTGTGCGGGGCGAGGTCGGTCTGCGCGGGTGCGGCCACGCGCGCGTGGGCGGCGAGCAGGTCGTCGATCTCCCCGGCCATGCGGACCCGGCCGCCGCCGATGAGGAGCAGGTGGTCGCAGGAGTCCTCCAGTTCCGCGACCACGTGCGAGGACATCACGATCGTCATGCCGTCCTCGGCGGCCTGCGCCATCAGCACGCCCATCAGCTCGTGCCGGGCCAGCGGGTCGAGGTCGGCCATCGGCTCGTCGAGCAGGAGCAGCTCCGGCCGCTTGGCGAGGGCGAGGGCGAGCGCCACGCGGGTGCGCTGGCCGCCGGAGAGGGAACGGATCCGCGACTTCGGGTCGAGGTCGCCGCCGGCCACGATCCGCTGCGCGGCGGGCGCGTCCCAGCGTTCGGGGTTGAGGTCGGCGCCCATGCGCAGGGTCTCGGCGACGGTGAGCTGCGGGTAGAGCGGCTTGCCCTGGTCGACGTAGCCCACGCGCGCGCGTGCCTCGCCAGGCCGCGTCCCGAGGACGGTGACCGTCCCCTCGGTCGGGGCCAGCAGCCCGGCGGCGAGGGCGAGCAGCGTGGACTTGCCCGCGCCGTTGGGGCCGACGACGGCGCAGACGCGTCCGGTGGGCAGCCGGAAGGTGCAGTCGCGCAGCGCCCAGCTCCCCCCAGTCTTGACTTCGCTCGACCGGGGGGACCCCCATCGCCGGCCGTAGCGCCTGCCCAGCGCGGCCGCCTCTATCGCCGTGTCGGTCATGACGGGTCTCCCTGAAAGGTCTTGTCGAGTACGGCAGTGAAGAGTGCGGCCACGTCGTCCCGGTCCAGGCCGGCGGCGCGGGCCCGCTCCGCCCACGCGTCCAACTCCTTGCGCAGGGGGGAGTCGGCCGGGGTGGTGCTCAGCCCGCGGCGCACGAACGTGCCGAGTCCCCGCCGAGCCTCCACCAGGCCCTCGCGCTCCAGCTCGCGGTAGGCCTTGAGCACTGTGTTCGGGTTGATGGCGGTGGCTTCGACGACCTCGCGGGCGGTGGGCAGTTTGTCGCCGGGTTCCAGCAGGCCCAGGCGCAGGGCCTGTTTCGTCTGCTGGACGATCTGGACGTAAGTGGCCACGCCGCTGTGCCGGTCGATGCGGTACTCGACCACGGACAACCACCCTTTCACTAATTGAGTAGTGAAAGGGTGGTGGAAGGTCGGTGCGAAAGTCAAGCGCAGTCTGGTGAACCGATCGAGCGGGCTCGTCCGATGAGGAGATGTGAGCGATACGAGAAGCGACGGGGAACTGCTGCGGGCCATCGCGGCGGACGGGGACCGGCGCGCCTTCGAGGAGCTGTACCGGCGGTTCGCGCCGTGGCTCACCGCACGGCTGCGCGGCCGCTGCGCCGATGCCGGGGTCGTCGACGACGTCGTACAGGAGACGTTTCTGGCGGTGTGGCGGGGGACCGCGCGCTACCGGCAGGAAGGGGACGTGGCCGGGTGGCTGTGGCGCGTCGGCTCGCGGCGGCTGGTCGACGCGCTGCGCGGCGACGGGGCTCGGGGGCGGCTGCGGCAGGCGCTGGCGCGGCTGCGGCACCGGGACGAGGCGTCCGCGGAGGAACGCGTGCTCGCGGGGGTGGAGCACGGGGACCTCGCGGGCGCCCTCATAAGCCTCTCGCCCGAGCTGCGCGCGGTGCTCCAGGCCACGGTCATCGACGGGCTGACCACCCGGGAGGCGGCCGTCCTCCTCGGCATCCCGCCGGGCACGGTCAAGACGCGGGCGATGCGGGCCCGCAAGCAACTCCGGGAGGCGCTGGCATGACCTGGCATGTCGCAGAACAGGACCTACGGGCCTACGCGCAGGGAGAGTTGGCGCCCCCGGTGCTCTGGTCCGCCGACGCCCACCTCACCGCCTGCGCGCAGTGCCGGGCTGTGCTGGCCGAGGTCAGCGACCCCGTCGCCCTGGACGCCGGATGGGAGCGGCTGGACGCCGAACTCGACGCGCCCCGGCCGGGGCTCTTCGAGTCGCTGCTGCTGCGGCTCGGCGTCGCCGACCACATCGCGCGGCTGCTCTCGGCCACGCCCGTGCTGCGCGGCTCCTGGCTGGGCGCGGTCGTCGCGGTGCTCGTGATGAGCGTCGTGGCGGGCAACGCGGCCCGGACCGCCGACTCACCCACGCTTTTCCTCGCCCTCGCACCGCTGCTGCCCCTCGTCGGGGTCGCGCTGTCGTACGGACCCGCGCTGGACCCGACGTACGAGATGGCGGTCGTCTCCCCGGTGCACGGCTTTAGGCTGCTGATGATCCGTACGGTCGCCGTGCTCGTCGCCGGCCTCGGTCTCAACGGCCTCGCCACGCTCGCCCTGCCCGGGTACGGGCTGCGCGCCCTCGCCTGGCTGCTGCCCGCGCTCGCCCTCACCGCGACCGGGCTCGCGCTGACCTCCCGGCTGGGCCCGGTGCTCGCGCCCTCGCTGGTCGGCGGGGCGTGGATCGCGCTGCTGCTGGCCGCGCACGCGGCCGGGCCGACCGGCGGCGAACCGCTGGCGCCGTTCACGGCGCTCGGGCAGGGGGTGGCCGCGGTGGTGGCGGGGCTCGCGGGCGGGCTGCTGTTCGTGGCGCGGGACCGCTTCGACCGCTTTCAGGGGAGCGCCGTATGACGCACTCCCACGTCGATCTCGACGTGTTCCCCGTTTTCTTCCGCGTTTTCTTCTGCGATTTCTTCTACGGGAGTGCCGTATGACCCCCACCGTCTCCGCCTCCGGGCTCAGCCTCCGCTACGGCGGTACGCGCGCCCTCGACGACGTGTCGCTGCGGCTGACGCGGGGCGTCACCGGGCTGCTCGGGCCCAACGGCGCCGGAAAGACCACCCTGTTGCGGGTGCTGGCCACGGCCGTGCCCGCCGACCGGGGCGCCTTCACCGTGCTCGGGAACGACCCGGGTACGGCACGCGGCCGGCAGGGCGTGCGGCGCGTGCTCGGCTACCTGCCCCAGACCCCCGGCTTCCACCCGGACTTCACGGCCTTCGAGTTCGTCGACTACGTGGCCATCCTCAAGGAGCTGACCGACCGGACCGCCCGGCACCGTGAGGTGCGGCGCGTGCTGGAGGAGGTCGATCTCGGCGACGTACGCGGACGGCGCATCAAGAAGCTGTCCGGCGGGATGAAGCAGCGGGTCGCGCTGGCCGCCGCGCTCGTCGGCGACCCCGGCTTCCTCGTCCTCGACGAACCGACCGTCGGTCTGGACCCCGAACAGCGCATGCGCTTCAGGGAGTTGATCGCACAGGCGGGGGAGGGGCGCACGGTCCTGCTGTCCACCCACCAGACGGAGGACGTGGCGATGCTCTGCCACCGGGTCCTGGTGATGGCCGGCGGACGGATCCTCTTCGACGGCACCCCGGCCGAACTGACCGCACGGGCGGCCGGCCGGGTGTGGAGCAGCACGGAACGCGACCCGGGCGCGATGGCCGGCTGGCGCACCGGCACCGGCTCCTTCCGCAACGTGGGCGATCCGCCACCCGGCGCCGAACTCCTCGAACCCACCCTGGAGGACGGCTACCTGCTCACCCTCGACAGCGCGGGCGCGGAGGTGGCGGCGGCATGAACGCGGTCATGGAAGCGACGGCCCCGCCCGTCGTGCACAGCGAGCCACGCCGGGCATGGGCGGCCGTGTTCGCCCTCGCCCGCTTCGAGGCACGCGATCTCCTGCGGTACATCCCGGTGGCGCTCACCCTGCTCGTGTACGTCGGCTACACCCTCTGGACGCTGCTGTTCGAACGCGACGGCATGGACGCCTATCCGGCGCTCCAGGACGCCGACCGGGCGACGCAGAACAGTCCCTTGCTGCTGGGGATCGCGCTGCTCGTCTGCGTCAACCGGGCCGCGCTGCGCAGCCGTCGGCGCGGAACCGACCGCCACTTCGACGTACTGGTCATGGAGCCGTGGCGGCGTACGGTCGCCCACGCCCTGTCCGTCGTGCCGTTCGGGCTGCTCACCGCGCTGCTCGTGCTGGGCGAGTTCACCTGGCAGGCGCTCAGGCCGGGCGCTGTGGGCCACGGGTCGGTGGCCGAACTGGCCGTCGGTCCCCTGTTCGTGCTGCTGTGCGGCGCCCTCGGGCTGGTGTTCGCGCGGCTGATCCCGACGGCTTTCGCCGCCCCGGTGCTCGTGATCGGTCTCTTCACGGCCTCCCTGTTCGTCTCCGCGGGCACGGGCGGCGCGGAGTGGAGCCGCTGGCTCTCGCCGGTCGTCGGTGAGAACAGCACCGAGACACTGCCGTCCGACCTGATCGGCCGGCCCGCCGCCTGGCACGCCCTCTATCTGACCGGGCTCGTGCTGCTGGCGGCCACGGCCGCCGTACTGGCGGGCGGCGGCCGGAACTGGCCCGTCAAGGCGGGCGTCGCGGGCGCGCTCGCCCTGACGCTGACCGGCGCGGTCGCGCAGTCCGGGGGCGTCTCGGCGGAGGTGACCGCGGCCCGGCAGCGGGCCTCGCTCACCCCGGAGAAGGACCAGACGTGCGTCCAGGAGGGCGACTCGCGGTACTGCGCGTTCCCGGAGTGGACCGGCCGGGCGGGCACCTGGGACGGGGTGGTCGACCGCGTCCAGTCCCTCGCGAGCGGGTCGGCGGCCGAGCAGCGGTTGCTCGTACGGCAGCGGATCGAGGCCCGGTACGGGCTCACCGGCGACTCAACGCTCCAGCCGTCCACGACACCCCACCAGGTGACCGTGGGCACGCGCTGGGGCGGCAACCGGGTCCCTGAGTTCGCGGTCGCCGTGGCCTCCGTGCTGGTGGCGGGTGACGAGGCGAAGGGCTCGGAGCTCTGCGACGGCCGGATGGTCACGGTGATGTGGCTGGCCCTGGGAGGTGCCCCCGACCCGATGTCCGACTTCCGCGACGTCCGCCTCGACGACAGCGTGACCGGCTCGGCGATCGTCCTCGCGCCCGCCAACCCGCTGTCCATGTCGGAGCGTCAGACGGATGTCGTACGAGAGCTGCTGACCCGCCCGCGCGCGGAGGTGACCGCCGCCGTGAAGGAGCACTGGGGCGAGCTGACGAAGCCGGGGGTCACCACGGCCGACGTGGCCCGGGTGTTGGGGGCCGAGGTGCCCAAGGCAGGCGACGAGTGTGCGGAGTGAGGGCGGCGTGGGGATGACGGCCCGCGGCGTGGGATGTGAGGGGGTGCGGCGATGAAGGGCTGGATTGCTGAGGGGGACCGACGAGTGCCGGGCGTGAACGGGGTGTTGGTGTCGGCCGTGGCGCGTACGGTGCCCTGGCGGGCGCTGGGCGCGGGTGCGGCCGTAGGCCTCCTGATCGTCGGCCTGCCGCGCCTGCTGTCCACCCCGCCCGACCCATGGATGGCCCTCAACCTGCTGCGCGCCTCCGCTCTCGCCTTCGCGCTGGGCCTGGCGTTCCTGCTGGACGACCCCGCCCGGCACATCACCACACCCGTCACCACCCCGCGCTGGATACGGACGGGTCTGCGGGCGGCGCTGGTCGCGCCGGTGGCCGCGCTGTGGTGGACGGCCGCACTGGCCCTCGTCCCGCGCGAGGTACGGCCCCCGACCGGCGCCGTCACCCTGGAGGCCGCCGCGACCGCCGCCCTCGCCCTGGCCGCCGCGGCCACCGCCGTACGGCTCACGGACGAGCCCGAGCCGGGACCGTCCGTGGCGGCCGGCGTCCTGACCACCGCGGTCCTGGCCCCGCTGCTGTTGCCCGGCCGGTGGGCCCTGTTCGTGCCGGTCGGCGACCCGCGCTGGGATGCCGCGCACGACCGGTGGGCGGTGGTGCTGGTGGGGGCGGTGCTGGTGTGGGGGGTGTGCGGGCCGGAGCCGTTGCGCAGAGGGCTTCTCAGGTCTCCGTCCGGTACATCAGATCCGCCTCGTACGTGACGAACCCCAACCGCTCGTACACCGACACCGCCGCCTTGTTGTCGGCGTCGACGTACAGCATCGCCGTAGGCACCCCCTGCCCCGCCAGATGCCGCAGCCCGATCGTCGTGAGGGCCTTTCCGAGCCCGCCGCCCTGTGCCCCCGGGCGCACGCCCAGGACATACACCTCGCCCAGCCGCTCCTCCGCGTGGACCTTGGTCCAGTGGAAGCCGATCAGTTGTCCCCCGCGCTCGGCCAGGAAGAAGCCCGCCGGGTCGAACCACGGCTCGGCCTTGCGGTCGTCGAGGTCCCGCTGGGTCAAGGAGCCCTGTTCGGGATGGTGGGCGAAGGCGGCGGCGTTGACCTCGAGCCAGGCCGCGTCGTCCGCGCCGGGGACGAAGGTCCGGACGGTCACGCCCTCGGGCAGGACCGGGTCGGCGAGGTCCATCCCCGTCAACGGCCGCCGCATCTGGCGCAGTTCGCGGAAGAGGGTGAGCCCGAGGACCTGGGCCAGGTGCCGCGCCGCGGCGTGGCCGCCGTGTGCCCACACCCGTAGCCGCTTGCCGGACGCGGCGAGGAGCGCCGAGCCGAGGGCGCGGCCGTGGCCGCGGCCCCGGTGCGAGGGGTGGACGACCAGTTCCGCCGCCGGTGCCTCCACCGGATCGGTGTCCTCCAACTGGGCGTAGCCGACGAGTTCGCCGTCCACATACAGCAGCAAATGGGCCACGCCCTCGCGTGGGCCGCCGCGCAGCTGCAACCGGCCCTGTTCGGACACCGCCTGCTGCCCGTCGTTCCGGGCGGCCTCCGCGAGCAGCCCGAGCACGGCCTCGGTCTGCTCCGGGGAGAGCGCGGAGTGGGTTTCGATCGAGCGGGAGATGCCGGGGCTTCCGGAGTCGTCGCTGGTCATGCGTACGAGGGTAAGGGGCCGCCCCAGCAAAGTGGCGGCAAAGAAGCAACCAGGATGTAACCCGCAAACCTCTGTCACGCTACGCGCGTTGACCTTAGGCTGCGCCGGACGGGGCCACCGACTCACCAGACCCACAGGGGGGCGTATGCCAGCCATATCCCAGCCGCGCCGACCGGATGCCGTGCGCCGCAGACGTAGTACACGCCGACTCCTCGTCGCGGCCGCCGGTCTCGCCACCGTCGGCGCCCTGGCCGCCGCGCTGCCGACGGCGGCGAATGCCGGCGAGACCAAGGGCAAGCCGGGCGCTCCCGTCCCGGGCCGCTACCAGGACGTACAACTGCTGTCCTTCAACGACCTGCACGGCAACCTGGAGCCGCCGTCCGGTTCCGCCGGCCGGGTCACCGAGGTGCACGAGGACGGGACGACGAAGACCATCGACGCCGGTGGTGTCGAGTACCTCGCCACCCATCTGCGCGAGGCCCGCGAGGGCAACAAGTACTCCATCACCGCGGCCGGCGGCGACATGGTCGGCGCCTCCCCGCTGATCTCCGGCCTCTTCCACGACGAGCCCACCATCGAGGCGCTGAACAAGCTGGAGCTGGACGTCACGTCCGTCGGCAACCACGAGTTCGACGAGGGCGCCAAGGAACTGGCCCGCCTGCAGAACGGCGGCTGCCACCCCACCGACGGCTGCTACACGAACGAGGGCTTCGAGGGCGCCGACTTCCCCTACCTGGCCGCCAACGTCCTGGACGAGAAGACCGGCAAGCCGATCCTCAAGCCGTACTGGGTGTGGAAGAAGAAGGGCGTCAAGGTCGGCTTCATCGGCGTGACCCTGGAGGACACCCCGGGCGTCGCCTCCGCCGAGGGCGTCAAGGGCCTGAAGTTCAAGGACGAGGTCGAGACGATCAACAAGTACGCCAAGGTGCTGCAGCGCCAGGGCGTGAGGTCGATCGTCGCGCTGATCCACGAGGGCGGGGCGCCGGCCTCGTCGGCGTACAACTACGACTGCGATGCGCCGGGCGCGGGCGACGGCATCTCCGGCCCGATCGTCGACATCGCCAAGAACATCACCCCGCAGGTGGACGCGCTGGTCACCGGCCACACCCACGCGGCGTACGTGTGCACCATCAACGACCCGGCGGGCAAGCCGCGCATGGTCACCTCCGCCGCGTCCTTCGGCCGCCTCTACACGGACACCACGCTGACGTACGACCGCTGGACGGGTGACATCGCCCGTACGGCCGTGCAGTCCGCGAACCACGTGGTCACCCGGACCGTCCCCAAGGCGCCCGACATGACCCAGCTGATCAGCAAGTGGAACACCCTCGCGGCGCCCATCGGCAACCGCGCGATCGGCTACATCTCCGCCGACATCCCGAACACCGGGACGGAGTCGCCGATGGGTGACCTGATCGCCGACGCGCAGCTCGCCCACGGCAAGGAGCTCGACCCGGAGACGGACCTGGCGTTGATGAACCCGGGCGGTGTCCGCGCCGGGCTCACCTACGCGGCCAAGGGCAGTGAGGGCGACGGTGTGGTGACGTACGCCGAGGGCTTCACCGTGCAGCCGTTCTCCAACACCGTGAACCTCCAGGACTTCACGGGCGCGCAGCTCATCCAGATCCTCAAGGAGCAGGTGAGCGGCTCGAACACGGCCGCACCGAGGATCCTGCTGCCGTCGACCGGTCTGACGTACACGCTCGACATGACGAAGACCGGCGCCGACCGGGTGGTCACCGACTCCATCAAGCTCAACGGCACGGCGATCGACGCTTCCGCCACCTACCGCGTCGCGACCAACAGCTTCCTCGCGGGCGGCGGCGACGGCATCCCCACGCTGGGCCAGGGCACGAACGACCTGGTCGGCGGCGACGACCTGGCCGCCCTGGAGAAGTACCTGACGGCCAACTCCTCGGCGACGAACCCGATCGCGCCGCCGGTGACGAACCGGATCACGGTCGTGAGCTGAGTCGCATACCTCCGGTAGAGGTTGCGGGTGGGGGCGGTACGCATGGTCGGATAGATCGATGCGTACCCCCCACCACATAGTGACGCATCGCTACACAAACCCATACGAAGAGTTGGGAGCCCTGGACGACGGGCCGCTGGAGGACCACCTCCACGAAGACCCCGAAGAACCCGGAGACCCCGGGGAGCCCGAGGGCGACCGGGAGATCGCGGGCGGGGGCGAGCCATGGGCCCCGCCGCATCACGGCCGGGGCGACCGGCGCCGGCGGCGTCGCTTCTCCGCCCTGCCGTTCGCGCTGAAGGCGGTCGTGGGCCTGGTGGTCCTCGCCGCCTTCCTCACCCTCGCCGACCGCTGGGCCCTGCTCTACGCCGAGCACCGCGCGGCGGACGCCCTCAAGGACCGCATGGACCTCACCGCGGCCCCCGAGGTGGAGATCGGCGGCTTCCCCTTCCTGCCCCGACTCGTCGATGGCCGCCTGGACTCGGTGAAGGTGACCGTCCCGGACGTGGCGGCCGACCGGGTCACGCTGGCCGCGGTGTCGGCGACGGCCCACGACGTACGGCTGGACGGTGACGGGCCGACCTCCATACGCGGCGCCCGCGTGCCCGAGCTGAACGGCGACGTCCTGCTCTCCTTCGCCGACATGAACCGCGAACTCGGCGCGTCCCAGGTGAGGTTCACCGGCGCCGGCCCCGACCGGATCTCGGCGCGCGGCACGCTGCCGGTCGCCGGGCACGATCTGCGGCTGCGGGCCGAGGTCCGCATCGGGCGCGACGGCGACCAGGGCATCGACACGCAGATCGGCGGAATGCGCCTGGACATCGGGGACCTGGCGACGTACCGGCCCGGTGTCCGCGCCTCGGAGGGCCTGCACCTGACGCCGAAGTCGGCCGCCGACCTCGCCCGCGAGACCCGCAAGGTGCGGTCGCTGCTGGCGGTGCCCTCCGTCATACGGCGCATGGGGGTGCCCGAGGCGACGGTCCGCGAGGCCCTGAACAACGACGACCGGCTCGCCGAACTGACCGGCTCCCCGCGCTTCGTCCACCAGGCCATGCGGGTCAACCTCCTCGACCTGGCCGTGGCCCACCCCGAGGTACTGGACCGCCTCGGCTTCGACACGCCCCTCCTCGACTCCCTCTCCCGGCTGACCCGCCCGGTCCTCGCCGACCAGCTCAACCTCGGCTTCCGGCTCCCGGAGCCGCCCGAGGGCGAGTTGCGGCTGCGGGATGTGCGGGTGGAGGAGGACGGGATCCGGGTGCGGTTGGCGGGGGAGGGGCTGACGTTCGGCGGCTGAGGCCCGCTCCGGGTAAAAGAATCACCGTTGGCATGTGAAGGTACTGCAAGGGATTGCAGGGTTTGCTTCTCCGATGCAAATTCCGGGGGTCGGGTTCCACTTTCCCGGTGTGACGTAGGACATCCCCCGCAGCGGCTGGCTGGAATTGTGCTGTGGGATCGAGCTCATGTATCAATTGGGGGCGCCAATCTGGATCTTGAAAATTCAGGTCCGGGGCGCTTGCGGTTTCCTGACCCAGAAATCGCTTTCGGTATCCCACGGGGAGACAATCGAATGAACAAGTCCATACGCATGCGCCTGATGTCCGGGGCCGCCACCGCCGTCGCGGCCGGTGCCCTCGTACTGACGGCGGCGCCGGCCCACGCCACCTCGGCCTCCACTTCGGTGGGCATCCCGGGCGGCAACAAGGTCACGATCAACGCCTGGCACTGCGGCTTCTACGTCACCGCCTGTGACTGGAAGGCGTCGACCAAGATGTCCGGGACCAACCCCCGCAAGGCCAAGTGGATCCAGAACCGTACGGAGCTGGCGGCCCACGGCATCAGTGTCTCCATCACGATCTCCAAGAACCCCGAGGCCACGCTCACGATGAAGAGCCGGTCCCTGGGGGAGGTGCGCTGGAAGAACACCAACGCCAACATCTCCGACACCTACGGTCAGATGAAGCCGGGCGGCACCACCACGTACGTCTCGACCAAGAGTTGCGGCTCGGCTCAGGTGACCAGCTCGATCAAGATCAGCGAGAAGTGCGCCTACGCGGGCGCCGCCTGATCTTCCAGTAGGTGAGGGTGTCACACCGTCAGGGCCCGGCGGTGTGACACTTTTCGCTGAGGTGATACGGCTGCTCGGTGATTATGCGGGACGACGCACGGGGGCGTTCGGTGAAATTCGGTTCGGTGACGCGCGGCGGAAAGCTGGCGTCCCGGTGGGCCGGGGCGGCCATGTGCGCCGCTCTCGTCACTTCATGTACATCCACATCTGATTCTTCTGATGATTCCGGGCGGCGTGAATCCGCCGCTGCCCGGCAGTTCGACCTTTTGGTCAGTAAACAGAACGGCTACTACTACCACCCGTTCCTGCGGGACCAGCCGGCCGGCCCCCAGGCGCAGTCCTTTGCGCTGCGGACGCTTTCCGAGTTGGGCCGCGATCCGAAGACGAGTGCGGCTTCGGCGCAGGTCGAGTCCTTGCGCCGGGAGGCACTGGAGACCTCCCCGCTCTGGGGTCGCGACTGGCTGGTCCCGCTGCGGCGGGCAGGTGCCGGTACCGCGCTGGGCGCCGGCGACGCGGCGGCCGTGAACAAGCTCCGGGACAAGGGCGGCTGGTACGTCGACTCCGCCCTCGGCGACGACAGCGACGCGGCACGCCTCGGTGCCACCTGGGCGGCCCTCGAAGTGCTCGACGCACTCGGGCGCCTGGACGACCTCCCGGTGGCGGACCGGTCCGCCACCGTCTCCTGGCTGCGCTCGCTGGCGAAGCCCGCGAAGCCCACGAAGCCCACGAAGACCGCAAAGCCGACGACGAAGCCCCGGCCACTCGACGAGAGCAGCGCCCTGGCCCGCTCGCTGTACCTGCTGAAGCAGCCTGTCCCCGCCACCCTCACCCGGATCGCCGCGCCGCGTACGGACGACTTCGCCGACCTCACGCCGGACGCCCGGGCGACCCGGCTCGACGACACCTACAGCTACACGCTGATCCAACAGGCCGCGGGGAAGCGGCCCGCCGTCAACCGCCGGGTGTGGGAGCCGGTGCTCAGGGACGGTGCCACCACGCTCCCGTACGAGCAGCTCTACGAACTGGTCCACGTGCTCAAGGCGGCCGGTTCGCCCAGGACCGTGTTCACGCCGGTGCTGAAGCGGCTCGACGGCGAACGGCTCGACGACGGGACGGTACGCGACCCCGACGCCTACATAGGCAACCCGGACGCCTCCCTCTTCGTACAACGCCTGCGGGCGCTGGCCGGCTGGTCGAGGAAGGACCCCGGGCTACTGGCAGCGCTCGAACGCGAGGAGAAGTCCGACGACGTCAGCCAGGAAGGTGCCGAGCGGCTGAGCCGGGCCGCCCTGCGGGAGGTCACCGCGGGCGGCGGCACCAGCGGGCAGGCGCGGCAGCTGTGCGCCGACCCGAGGGTGGTGCCCGCCACCGTGACCGAGCAGAACGCCACCCAGTGGCAGCGCACCACCCTCAACTGCACCGACGCCGGGGCCTCGACGGCCGTACCGAAGATCGGCACCTGGAGCACGGACACGCCGGAGCGGGTGGTCGCGGCGGCCACGGTCGCCGTCGGCTTCGCCGACAGCGGACGGCGGGACAGCATCCCGTCCTGGATCACCGCCGACGCCCTGGAACACTGGGCGCAGAACCCGGGCCGGTTCACCTCCGTGTACGGCTACGCCCTGGTCGTACGGGCCTACTCCCTGGTCGGTGGCGCACTGGACGCACCCCTGCGCGAGGCCCTGGGGCGCGGCATCACGCCGTACAAGGGCTGTCCCGGACTGCCCGGCCTGTACCAGGTCGGCGGTGGCGACTCCGCCTGCGATCTGAAGACGACCTGGGGCGTGTGGACCCTGGACCGACAGCTGCACGGCGCCCTGGGCCGGCTGCCGGCCACGAGGAACGGAAAGTGAGCGAGAGTTCGGTGAACGCACTGTTGCGCGCCGAGGGCGTGGGCAAGTCCTACACCCTGCGCGGAAGGAGGGTCGACGTCCTGCGCGGAGTCGACCTCGCCGTGAGAGGCGGCGAGGTCACGGCCCTGGTCGGCCACTCGGGCTCCGGGAAGACGACACTCCTGCACATCCTCGGGCTGCTGACCCCGCCGGACAGCGGCCGGGTGTTCGTGGACGACACGGACGTGTCGGGCCTCGGCGACGGTGCGTTGGCTGACCTGCGCCGCAGCCGGCTCGGGTTCGTGTTCCAGTCGTACAACCTGCTGCCGCAGCACTCGGCACTGCGCAATGTCGTCCTGCCGTACGTCGGCCGCCGCGCCGAGGGCGAGGCACGCGCCCGTGCGTTGCTGGAGCGGGTCGGGCTCGCGGAGCGCGCAGACCATCTGCCCGGTGAACTCTCCGGCGGCGAGCAGCAGCGGGTGGCGCTCGCGCGGGCGCTGATCAACGACCCGCCCGCCGTGCTGGCCGACGAGCCGACCGGAAACCTCGACTCGGAGAGCGAGGACGTGCTGCTCGGGCTGTTCCGCGAACTGGCCGACGAGGGCCGGGCGGTGCTCCTGGTCACCCACAACCCGGCGGTGTCGGACTTCGCGGATGTGGTGCACCGCTTGGAGAGCGGTGCGTTCACACAGGTCGAGGCCGGGAGACCGGTGGGCGAGCGGGCCAGGGCCAACACGCGGACGGAGAGCGCCGAATGAACATCCTCAGTCTGGCGCTGGCCAACGTCCGCGCCCTGCGCCGCCGCCTGACCGGCCTCGTGGCCCTGGTCTCGGTCGCCGCCGCCGTCTGTCTCGGCGCGCTGGGCATCGCCGACAGCGCCCAGGGCGTCACCGACTCGGGCGTCAAGGAGAGCAGCGCCAACCGCAGCATCACCGTCGACCGACCCGACTCCCGCCCCGACACCCCGCAGTTGACGGACCGTACGGCCGCCCGGCTCGCGAAGCTGCCGCACGTCGAGTCGGTGCAGCACCGTGCGCAGGTGTCGTTCGGGGTGCTGACCAAGGCGGGCGACACCGTCCTGCTGTACGCGACGACCTACCGTCCCGCTCTCACCCCGCCGGTCACCAAGTCCGTTCGCAAGGACCTCTTCCCGCTGAAGCCGGGCGAGATCGTGGCCCCGGCCGCGTCCCAGGGCGTGGACCTGGGCAAGCTGGTGGGCCAGGAGATCGACATCGAGACCACCCGCTTCGTACGGCAGGGCGAGGGGACCGGAGTCAGCGGCCACGCCCGCCTGGTCGGGGTGTACGACCCGACCTGGCAGCTGGACAACCCCGATGCCGCCTACGCCGCCGACTCCACCGTGGTCAAGTGGGCGGCCCAGCGGTCCGGTGAGCCGGAGAAGAGCTACCTCTCCACCGTCGGCTACGACCAGCTGACCGTGGTCGCGAGGACGGCCGCGGACGTCCCGGACGTGACGAAGTCCGTGCAGAAGCTGGGTTATCCGGCGGTCACCCTCCAGCAGCAGCTCAACGCCCTGCCCGGGGTGCTGGAGATGATCAAGGTGGTCGGCCAGGTGCTGCTCGGGGTCCTCGGTGTGCTGGCGTTCGTCGGCGCGGTCACCGTGACCGGCGCGCTGTCGCGGCAGCGGGCGCAGGAGATCGGCATCCTCAAGGCGGTCGGATTCCGTACGAGGTCCGTGCTGACGATGCTGGTCACCGAGATGGCGCTGGTCGGAGCCGTGGCCGCGCTGCTCGGAACCGTGCTCGGCGCGGTGCTCGGCTCAGGTGCCGCGGCCCTGCTGCGCGGCAGCGCGGACCTGGAGCCGTACGTCAAGGGCTGGGTGCTGCTGCCGTCGGCGGGCACTCTGCTGCTTCTCCTCGGCCTGACGGTGCTGGTGGTGGCGATGGGTTCGCTGGCCCCGGCGCGCAGGGCCGCGAGGATGTCCCCCACAGATGCGATGAAGGACTGGTGACACCCCCCATGGCACGCTTCACGACACGGCGCCCCCTGTTTCTGTCCGCCCTCGCCGCCACCGCCGTACTGACCACCGCCTGCTCCGGCCCAGGTGGCGTGGATCTGGGCAAGGACTGGAAGGGCTCGAAGACCTTTGTGCTCGCCAAGGTCGACGGCCTGGTCACGGTCGTCGGGATCAACCCGGACAAGGCGCGGGCGGAGAGCCTCGCGGTCGTCCCCCAGCAGGCCGATGACGACGACTCCGTCAGCCCGCAGATCGTCGAACTCGCCGACGGCCGCTGGCTGCTCACCGTGCCCCGCAAGGGAAACAAGCCGGACCGGCGCTACGAGGTCTCCCGCAAGGACCACGTTCTCGACGGCCTCACGGCCGACGAGCGGCTGCGCCGCCTGCTGCCGGGCAAGACCCTGGTCGCCGAGGTGGCGGGCCTGCCCGACACCAAGTCCGCTCAACAGGCCGCGGCCTCCAGCGTCCTGGTCAAGGACCCCGCGCACTGGACGACCGAGCGCGAGCTGAAGATCCCCGGCACCATCGGGCTCGCGGCCTCCGACCCCGCCGCGGACCGGATCTGCCTGGGCAACGACTCCAAGGTCTTCGCAGTCGACCTGACCAGCGGCGAGGTGACCCCGGTGCCGGTTCCGAGCGGTCTGGACGTGGAGAACCTCGCCTGCCCCGCCGGCCACCCGGTGATCGTGGGCGGGACATCCTCGAGTGGGTCCGGGACGGTGAAGGCCACGCTCACCCGCGCCGCCGCCGAGACGACGGTCTCGGTGTCCGGCGGCCGGGTCGACGCGGTGGCGGCCACCGGCTCATCGGTCCTGATCGCGGCGGCCACGGGGAGCGGCGACACGGAGATCGTCGAGCTCGACGCCACCACCGGCAAGGAACTCCACCGAGCCCGGGTCAAGGGAGTGGCGGCCTCCCTCGACGTCGCCGCCACCTCGGCGGGCTGGCTGCTCTACACCGAGAAGACGGTGACCCGCGTGGACCCCACGACAGGCCGCACAAGGGAGTTCGACCTGCCGGGGACGCTGCTGGACTCCTGAGGGGTGGCCCCGAGCGGTGATTGGCAGATCTGTTCCAAGCCCGCGAGGGAAAACCCCAGGTCCCGTGGCCGCACCAGTGGAACACATCTGCCAATCACCGGGCACGAAGTGCGGGCCTAGAACGGCACCGCCGCCCCCAGAATCCGCGCCGGCAAATACGGCGACGTGACCCCGATGGTCCAGCCCCGGCGGCGCGCATGGCAGGTCAGGGCCAGGATGTCCAGGTTGATCGCGGCGTCGCAGTCCGTGGCGCGGTCGGCGACTCGGTGGTGGTCGCGGTGGGCTTCCAGGGCGTCGAGGAGGGCGAGGTTGAAGCTTTGCTCGTCGCCCTCCACGAGTTGGGAGAAGAGGACGGCCGGGGGCGGGAAGAAACCCTGGTCCTTCGCCTTCTCGCAGTCCCGCAGCGCGCGCTCCGTGGCCGGTTCCGGGTCCTCGGCGCGCAGGTAGTCGTGCAGGGCCTCGCGGTACGAGGCGAAGAGGGACCCGTCCTTGCGGGCGCACGTCGGACCGGCGAGGACCAGCGGCGCCAGGTCCTTGCGGCGGCCCGTGATCAGGGCGAAGTCGACAGCCTTGTGCCAGGCGCCGGGGCCGGCTTCGTCGTCGCGGCCCGCGGGGTACGTCACGGTCGTACCGTCGATCGTCACCTCGACGTCGGTGCCGGGTTCGGCGAGCGTCGTACGGAAGAGCGCGGCGCCCAACTCCGCGGCGAGCCGCAGGTTTGCGAGCTGGAGGTCCGTGACGTCGGCGGAGTGCGAGGCGCGGGTCTTGAAGAGGATCTCCTGGTCGGTCATCGCGTGCGCCAGCTGCCAGACGGCGAGCCGTTCCCCGGGCACGGGTGTGAAGGCCTCCCTGGTGAACCGCTCGAACTGGGCCGCGCTCTCCAGGGTGAGCGGCTGCGGATCCACGGGACGTTCGAACTCGACCACGCCGTGGGCCAGTTCGGTGATCGCGTCCGCGCGCCGGTCACGGCCGTACGCACCCACCCTCGGCGGCGGGGTCTCGAAACCGGTGATCAGCGCGTGCGGGAGGTAGCCGGTGGCGACGGGGGCCGGCCAGCCCTCGCGACGGTACGCCAGTGCCGTGAGGGCAAGGGGGAGCAGCGGTAGCAGGCTGCGCGGGCGTGCCCCCGGGCCGGGGAGGTCGGTCAGGGGGAGCAGCAGCCGTACCACCGCTCTCCCGAACTCCTCCTGGTCGCCGGCGGTCAGCGCGCGCAGAGCGTGCAGGGCGATGCCGTGCGACCCGTCCAGCAGGTCTTCGGGCACCTCGGCGTCCAGGGTCCGGATCCGGGCCAGTGCCGCGTCGAGCGCGGCGAGCTTCTCCTCGCGGGACGGCGGGTAGCTCGCGTCGTCGTCTCCGGTGTCGCCGATGACGTACGCCATGAAGCCGTTGATCAGCTCGGCGTCGGGGCGTCCCGCCCGGCCCTTCTGGGGATGTTCGCGCGCGAACTGGAAGGCCTCGCCGTGCCATTCGGCCTTGCCGACGAGGACGGCCAGGCAGAAGGCGTCGAGCCACTCGGCGGCGGTGACCGACTCCCGGCTGCCCTCGGACCCGGCGTCGTAGACCATGCCCCAGTTGACATAGTTGAGGAAGACCTGGAAGTGGTTGTGCGGGTAGTACGCCGCGTACGCCACCGCTCCGGCGGCGGCCTCGGCGGCGTCCTGCAGCACCGCCTTCGCCTCCGGGGTGTCGAGATCGGGCGTCTCGACGGAGAGCGCGCCCAGGTAGTCGACGAACTCCTCCGCCAGCGTCCACCACTCGTACGCCGTCACCGGCCCGGCCTTCGACATCGACCGGACCTGCGAGCCGATCCGGTTGGCGAAGTCCTCGCGTACGGCCGAGACCGCCGCCTCGCCGACCCGGTGCCGCTCTATTCGCTCCACCCGCACTGTCCCGCTCCCCCTGTTCAAGATCCGGCCCCAGCCTAGTGCCCCGGCGTGAGGGAGAGTCGCCCGGAGACCTGCCCGGGACCGGTCCGGACAACCGCCAGTAGTCTCCCGTCGGACTGGGCGAGCCCGGTTTCCGTTTCCGTGCCTCCCGGAGGAGGAATGGGGCGGGCAGGTGAAAGGACAGTGCGCAAGGGGTGGTGGGAGATGGACACCGTCGACGCCGAAGCCGACTACGGCCGCTTCCTTGCCCTGGGCCGCGCCGCGCTGGCCGCGGGCCGGTTCGAAGAGGCCGGGCGGCTGTTGGGTGAGGCCGTCGCCCTGCGGCCGGACCGGGCGGACGCCCACGTCGAGCTGGCCGACGCGCTACGCGGGCTCGGGCGGACAGAGATGGCCCGCCGCGCCTACGCCCAGGCCCTGTCCATCGACCCGTCGTGTTCCGCAGCCGAAGTCGGTCTGCGAGGCATGAGCCCCGACCAACACGCGCGGGAGAACTTCCGCGTCGGTCAGCGCCTCGGCAGTCACCGGCACATCGGCCACTGGACCGTACTCGACGTGCGCCGCGGGGGCTTCGGCGTCGTGTACGTCGTCCGGGCCAGCGACACCGGCAAGCGCAAGGTGCTCAAGACCTTCGACACCCGCCTGCTGTGGCAGGACGCGGACCGCGCCCGGTTCGAGCGTGAGGCGCTGACCTGGGTACGGCTGCGCCCGCACCGGCACGTCGCCCCCGCCGACCACGTGGAGTGGATCGAGGGGCTGCCCTGTGTGGTCACCGAATACGCCGAGGGCGGCGACCTGGCCGGCCTGATGGCGGACGGCGCGCTGTCGCCCGCGAAGGCGCTGCGTTTCGCCCGGCACCTGTGCGACGGGCTGCGCCACGCCCACGACCAGCTGGGCCTGGTGCACCGGGACGTGAAGCCGGCGAACTGCCTGCTGACCGGGGATCAGACTTTGCGGGTGACCGACTTCGGACTGGCCCGTGCCTTCAAGTCCGGCGATGCCGATCTCCCCGGCCTGGGCGAGCTGTCGGCCGACGCGCAGGCGCTGTATACGACGGTGGCCGGCACACCGCGCTACATGGCGCCCGAGCAGTTCGTCCCCGGGGCAGTGCTGGACACCCGCGCCGACGTCTACGCGTTCGGCGTGGTGCTCTTCCAGATGGTCACCGGCGTGCTGCCGCCAGGGAACGGGCGGGCCAAGGCGTACATCGACCGTGCCGTCGGCCTGCGCACCCGCCGCAGTCGGCTCTACCGGCTGATCCGCGCGTGCACCGAGCCGGAACGGGAGAACCGGCCGTCGGACTTCGCGGCGGTGCGTGAGCTGCTGGACGGGGTGTACCGGGAAGTGCTGGGCCGCCCGGCACCGGCGCCCCCGAAGCCACCGAGTCTGACCGCCGAGGGGTGGGTGTCCAGGGCGGTGGGGTTGAAGCAATTGGACCGCTACGACGAGGCGTTGGAGGCAGTGGAGCACGGCCTGGAGACGGCTGAGCGGGACGGAGACGGCGACGTCACCCGTAGCAAGCTGTGGCAGGTGCGCGGCATGTCCCTGAGCGGCTTGCGCAGGCATGATGAAGCGCTGGCCGCCTACGACCGCACGGTCGAGCTGAACCCGGACGAGCCGAGCGCGTGGGTGACCCGGGGAAGCCTGCTCCACTACTCCTTGAAGCGGAGCGAGGACGCTCTGGCGTGCTATGACCGCGCTCTGCGGCTGCGGTCCGACATCGCGATCGCGTGGGGGTACAAGGCGGACGCCCTGAGGCAGTTGGAGCGCTTCGAGGAAGCGGAGGAGGCGGCGGCCCGATCCCTGGAGCTCGACCCGCGCAACCAGAACCTCCTGCTGATCCGAGCCCTGCTACGAGGCGATCAGGATCGGCATGCCGATGCGCTGGTGGACATCGACCGGGCGCTGGCCATCGCACCCCGCTCCTTGACAGCGCTCCACAACAAGGGGGCCACGCTGCTGGCGTTGTGGCGCCCGGCCGAGGCCCTCGATGTCCTGCGGCGGGCGGCCGAGATCAAGCCGGACGACGGGGACGTCTGGTACAACATCATGCGCGCGGCCTACCGGCTCGAGCGCTACGAGCAGGCCCGGGAGTACTGGGAGGAGGCCCGGCGGCTGCGCGGGGACTCGGCCGGACTGCTGGTGTACAAGGGGTTGATCCACCGCAGGCTGCACGGGCATGACGAGAAGGAACTGGCCTGCTACGAGCAGGCTCTGGAGCTCGATCCGAAGTCGGCCTGGGCGTGGTTCTCCAGGGGCGAGACACTGCATCAGCTCGACCGCTCGCAAGAAGCCCTGCCCTGCTACGACCGCGCCGTCGACCTCGTTCCCGGCTACGCCGAGGCCTGGAACAGGAAGTCCTCCGTACTGCAAGGGCTGGGCCGGCACGAGGAGGCACTCTCCTGGATCGACCACGCCGTGGAAGCCGTGCCGGACGACCCCATGGTGTGGGGCCACAAGGGCCGAACCCTGATCGAGCTCGGCCGCTTGGAGGAGGCTCTGCCCTGCTTCGAGCGATGGCGGGAACTCGATCCCACGGACCTCGACACGTGGGTGAGCATGGGCTGGGTCCTGGGCGAGTTGGGCCGTCACGAGGAGCAACTGCTCTGCTTCACGGAGGGGTTGGCGATCTGGCCGGACGACGGGAGGCTGTGGAACGGCAAGGCGGTGGCGCTGCGGGAGCTGGCCCGCCTCGAGGAAGCGGAGCAGGCGTACGCCCGCACTCTGGAGCTGCGCCCGCACGCCGAGAACTGTCTCTTCGGCCGGGCCCTGCTGCGGCGGCTGCAGAACCGGCAGGCGGACGCGCTGGTGGACCTGGACCGGGCCCTCTCCATCGCGCCCCGTTACGTCCCGGCCCTCCTGGAGAAGGGATGCGTGCTGCTGGTGCTGGGACGGCCGGCCGAGGCCATCGAGGCCTTGGAACGGGCGGCCGAGATCGACCCGGACGACCGGGACGTGCGCTGGAACATCCTGCGGGCCGCATTCGACCTCGGGCAGTACGAGCGGGCCAAGGACTGCTGCGAGGAACTTCAGCGGACGGGCGAGGAGTGGGCCGACCTGCTGACCTACCGGGGCCTGATCCACTTCCGGCTGCACGGACGCGACGAGGAGGAGCTGGCCTGGTACGAGCGCGCGATCGAGCTGGACCCCGAGGTGCCGGAGCCGTGGCTCAACAAGGCCGACGTCCTGTGTGCGCTCGGCCGCCGGGACGAGGCCCTGTCCTGCTACGACCGCGCCATCGCGCTCGACCCGGAAGCGGCGGCGAGCTGGTACAGGAAGTCCTTGGTGCTGAGTGAGCTGGAGCGGCACGAGGAATCACTCACCTGCGCCGACCGCGCCCTCGCCGTGGCACCCGATGACGCCTTCTTGGTGGCCAGGGCCAAGGGGATGAAGGGGTTCGCCTTGGCGGCACTCGGACGACTGGTGGAGGCGTTGGCCTGCTACGACGAGAGCGTCGAGACCCTGCCGGATGTTGCCTGGTTGCAGGAAGGCAGACTGCGGGTGTTCGAACGGCTGGTCCTTACCGACGAGGCGGCCGCGCCGATGCGACGCGACCGCCCTCACGGCTGAGCGGAACCACCGTCAGGAAGCCGTAGGCGTCCAGTCCCCCAACCAGTCACCGACCTCCTGCCCGGAGGCCTGCGCGTCCGTCAGATGAGGCCGGTTGCTGCTCGCCGAACCCGCGCCCGGGCCCGTGTTCTTGTACTCGGCGAAGCGGTCGTCCTTCCAGGAGAAGCCGCTCATGTCGGTCCAGGGAGTGGACTTGATCGCCGCGCTGAGGTTCGTGTTGCGGACCGTGGTCTGCGGGTCGAGGGCGGCGTCGCCGCCGGCGTGCCAGGGGCGGCCGAGGTAGAAGCTGCCGGACGACACGTCGCCGTTCACCGTGGAGTTGGCGATCAGGATGCCCTTGCGGTTGGCGGCGGTCGACGGGGCCGTGATGTAACCGGCCGAGGTGCCGTTCCAGCGCTTCTTCAGCGTGATGACCGACTTGTCGATCACCGCCGTCGCGCGGCCGAAGATGAAGTCGACGTTCCCGACGACGTAGGAGTTGGTCATGTAGACCCGGCCGAGCTTGTCCTTGGCGGCCGTGTCCAGGAGCAGGGTGTCCTGGTCGCCCGTGACGATGACGCCGTCCAGGAGGACCTTGTCGGCGGCGGTGCGCAGGGCGACGGCCTGGTGGCCGGAGAGCGACTGGTTGGCGGCCTCGTCGAAGTCGTTGGAGATGGTCAGGTTGCGGGCCTGGAAGTCGTCGGCCTCGACGGCCACGCTGGCGCTGCCGGACGTGCCGTAGTTGCCGGAGCCGTCGGGCTTGGGGGTGCCCGACGCGTTGTTGTAGACGATGACCGTGTCCTTACGGCTGCCGCCCGTGCCCTGGATGGTGACGTGCGGCTTGTTGGCGGGGACCTTCACCAGCTCGCGGTAGGTGCCCGGCTTGACGGAGATCACGACGCGGGAGGGGTTGTTCGCCGGTACGGCGTTCACCGCGGCCTGCACGGTCTTGTACTGGCCGGTGCCGTCCTTGGCGACCGTGAGGGTGGTCGCCGCGGCCGCCTTGGTGGCGGCCGTCGTACCGATCGAAGTGCGCGGGCCCGTCCCCGACTTCAGCAGCCCCGGCACATCCGCCGTCTTGTCGAGCGTGTAGCTGTAGTACGTCTTCGGGTCGAAGGCCGTTCCCCCGCTCTCGTTGCGCCCGCTGGTGCCCACGAAGGTGTTGCCCTTCTGGACGACGGCCGCGGTGCTGTCCTTGGTGACGGGGTTGTTCATGCCCTGGAAGTAGGAGTTCTCCAGGACCATCTTGGTCTTGCCGCGCGAGTAGTTGCCGTAGGAGGACTTGATCGTGGTGCCGGACACGTCCTCCAGGTAGTTGTTGTACAGGTGCGCGTGGGCCGCGTTGTCCGTCGACGGGTTGCGCTGCTCGGTCTCGCGGAACCAGTTGTGGTGGATCGTGATGTCGGTGACGACGTTCTCGGTCCAGCCGATGCCGAAGGTCTTGTTGTTGTCGCTCAGCTTGTTCCAGGACACGGTCACGTACGTGCTGTCCTTGCGGACGTCGATGAGCCCGTCGGCCATGTGCCGCAGATCGTTGTGGTCGATCCAGACGTGGTGGGCGCCGTCCATCTGGATCGCGTCGAAGTCGTGGTCCTTGTCGTTCCAGATGCCCTGGTACGAGTCCCGGATGGTCAGGTTCCGGATGATCACGTTGTGCACGCCGGAGCCGAGGAAGAAGCCGCCGCCGACGATCTGCCCCGAGGTGCCGGCGCCGACGATGGTCTTGTCCGACTGGACCTTGATCTCCTTGCCCACCGGGTTCATGTTGATCGTCGCCGCGACGACGATGACGTACGGCTCGGGCGCGGTCGCGTACTTCTCCAGGTCGGCGAGCGTCTTCACGGTGACCGTCTTGCCGCCCCGGCCGCCGTACGTACCGTTCTGCCCGAGTGCGTTGACGGAGGCGAAGCCGTCGGCGGTGTCGGCCGCCCAGGCGGGGGCGGCGGTCGCGGCGGACGCCGTCTGCTGCGCGTCCTCACCGAAGACACCGAGGCCGGTGCCGTAGGCCATGGTCCCGGCGGCGGTCAGCGCCAGTGGGACGCCGACCGCCAGCGCGGTCCTTCTTCTGCGGTGGCGGGGCTTGTCGCTCGCCTTGCCGCGGTGCTCGCTCATGCGGCGTACCTTCCGTGCGGGGGGAATCGGACCGCTGATCAGTCGCCGCCCCGCACGGAAAGGTTGCCGGGATCCTGCCTACTGGGCGCAGGTCTTCGGATCCAGCTTCTCCTCCACCTTGTCCTCACGGCCGTCGGGCTGGCCGTTGGGCAGGAGCTTGTCGGAGATGCCGTCGATGTAGTAGCCGTGCGAATAGATCGTGTTGTAGCCCCGGTCGCGCCAACTGTGCACGGTCCGCATGTTGTCCCTGCTGGAGGGGTCCTTGTTCCACTGGTAGTCCTCGACGTAGAAGATCGGGTTCACCCGCACCACGCGCTGGTACGGCGTCCACGTCACGGCGACCTGGGTGCACGGCGGGATCGTCTTCTCGCTGCGGCGCTCGAACTTGGACTCCTTCTCCCAGCCCCACTCGTAGCTGAAGCTGCCGCCCGCGGTGCCCGAGAAGATGCTCTTGGCGGCAGTGAGGCTGATCGAGGCCCCGACGCTCTTCTTGGCGAACGTCTTGGTGCTGTAGCTGCTGACGAAGGTCTCCTTGTCGTCCTTCGAACCGCGGTTGCCGATCCACGGCGAGGTGCGGACCGGCTCGCCCTTGATGGACCACGTCGAGGCCTGGGCGTGACCGCACCAGCCGCGGAAGGTCTCCCACGGTCCGACCGGCTCCCAGAGGGGGAACACGTCGTCCAGGTACTCGTCCCGGGTCTTGAACTCGCCGGTGTCGACGTTGAGGGCGCCGTAGACGCCCGTCAGGCTCCCCTCCTGGCCGCAGAGCCGCTCGAGCATCTGGTCGGTGTTGCCGGGGTCCGTGCCCCGGATGTTCGTCGCGCCGCCCGGTCCGCCGCCGGCCGCGTGGGCGGAACCGGTGCCGGCCAGCAGGCCGGTAAGGGCGAGGGCGGTGGAGCCCGCGATCACGGCGCCCTTCTTGAAGGCCTTGCGGGTCTTGAGAGCCTTGAGACTTGATGTGCGGATGAGTCGCATGTGGGGGTGGCTCACTCCTGTGTTGCTGTGCACAGGTGCGGCAAGAACTCTGCGGCACCTGTCTGACAGCCCAGGAACATTGCAGAGAACTCACGGGTAGGGTCGAAATCGTGTGAGGAATGACAGGACATTGACAGGAACGTGGTCGTGCCTGTCGGTCTTTGCCCGATTACGTGAGCAACTCCGCCAACCCGTCCGCGAATTGGACGATCCAGTCCAGCCGCGGCCCCCCGCGGGCGATACGGAACCCGTGCCGGCGCCCGTGGAACGCGGCCTGGACGGCATGGAACTGCGCCCAGCGCCGCACGCGTTCACGATCGAGTTCCGCGGCCTCGGCGAAGACGTCCAGGGCGCGGTGGACCGCCTTGGTCAGATCGTCCGCTTCCAGGAAGGCCAAGGCACGCGACTTGAGCAGGGTGCCGCCGTCGTAGGCGGGGTCGCCCACCTGGCCCTTGGGGTCGACGGCCAGCCACGGTTCACGGTCGGCGCGCAGGATGTTCCGGGCGTGCAGGTCGCCGTGGATCAGGGTGTCCGGCTGGACACGGCCCAGCTCGCGCACGGTGGCCACGGCCGCGTCCAGCACCCGGTCCGGCAGGGCGTGCGTCAGCTCTACGGCGTCCCGGCGCAGCTCCTCCTCCCAGGCCTCGGCCCGCTCCCGCAGCCGGGGCAGCGACTGTCCGGGCGGCGCGGGGACGGCCAGTCGACGGTTGAGCCGTCCCGCCACGGCCACGATCTCGTCCTCGTCGCCGTCCTTCAGCTTCGCCAGGGTCGACGTCCGGGCCCGCTCCAGCAGCATCGCGAACCGGTCGTCGTCCCGCTCGTACAGCATGACGGCGCCCCGCCCCCGCCATGCCACGAACGCGTCGGGCTCATGGACGTTGGCCGGGTGCGGGAACGACACCTTCAGTACGGCGGGCTCGGTCCCTTTGGTTCGCCTCCGCACCGGGACGATCACTCCGACGGCCCCGTGCGTCACCTCACCGTCCGGCACGCACTCCCAGCGCTCCAGCAACTCATCCACGATGCCGGGCAGTTCGGCGAGCCAGGCCGCGCCGGTCTCCCCTTCGCGCTCGACGGTGGTCCGCGCGAACGCCTCTGGTACCGCGATCATCCGGGCACCCTACGGGAGTCACTCGGCGGCGGGGGAGGGGCCTTTCGGGCTCTCCAGGATCTCCGGGCTTCCCGGAATTTCCGGGCTCCCCAGGCTCTCCGGCGTCTCCGGCGGAGGCGTCGGCGCCCCCGGCAGCCGTACGGTCACCACCGTGCCGCCGCCCTCCGCGCGGGCCAGCGTCACCTCGCCGCCGGCCTGCTGCACCGTGCGGGCGACGATGGAGAGACCGAGGCCCGAGCCGGGCAGCGCGCGGGCGCTGGGGGAGCGCCAGAAGCGGTCGAAGACGTGCGGGAGCTCCTCGGCGGGGATGCCGGGGCCGTGGTCGCGGACGGTGAGGACGCCGTGGGCGAGCCGCACCTCGATGGTGCCGCTGTCCGGGCTGAACTTCACGGCGTTGTCGAGGATGTTGACGACCGCGCGCTCCAGGGCGGCCGGTTCCGCCCGCACGTACCAGGGCTGAAGATCGGCGGAGATGGTCAGCTCGGGGCCGCGCAGCCGTGCCCGGCGCAGGGCGGACTCGACGGTGTCCTCCAGCGCGATCACCTGCACGCGTTCGCCGCGCTGGCCCTCCGAGCGGGACAGTTCCTGCAGGTCGCCGATGAGGGAGGCCAGCTCGGTCATCTGTGCCTTGACCGAGGCGAGGAGCGCCTTGCGGTCGGCGGCGGGGATGGGGCGGCCGGTTTCCTCGCTGCGGGTGAGGAGTTCGATGTTGGTGCGGAGGGAGGTCAGGGGCGTACGGAGCTCGTGACCGGCGTCGGCGATGAGCTGCTGTTGCAGGTCGCGGGAGCTGGCCAGGGAGGCTGTCATCGAGTTGAAGGAGCGGGAGAGCCGGGCGACCTCGTCTTCGCTCTCCTCTTCCACCGGGATGCGGATGCTCAAGTCGTCGGTGCGGGCCACCTGTTCGACGGCCTCGGTGAGCTTGTCGACGGGACGGAGCCCCGCGCGGGCTACTGCCAGGCCGGCGGCTCCGGCGCCTACGACGCCGATGCCGGAGACCAGGAGCAGGATCAGAGCGAGGTCGTTCAGGGTGTTCTGGGTGTTCTTCAGAGGGAGGGCGATCAGGAGAGCGGCGTTGGACGTGGTGTTCGTCGCCGGGTCGGTTACGGTCAGTCCCGGCAGGACCATGACGCGTACGTCGTTGCCGTCCGAGTCGGTGCCGTTGCGGAAGATGCCGTCGCCCGCGTCCTTGGCCACGTCCTTGTCGGCCTCGGTGACCTTGACCGCGCCCAGGGAGAACGGAAGGACGCAGGACGTCCCGTCCTCGATGACCACCTCGAAGTAGGTGTTACGGGGCGCGTTGTTGCCGTCCGGCGTCTGCGGGGTCTGCGTGCAGTTGTTGACTGCAGCGGTGGCCTGACCCATGATCGACTTCATCCCCGCGGCCTTTTGCAGGTCCTCTTCCACCTGCTCGTACAGCTGCCTCTGCACGATGAACCAACAGGTCACCGAAACCGCCGCCACCGCGAACGCCACCGCCGCCGCCACCAGCAGCGCGAGCCTCGACCTGATCGGCAGCGACCGGAACCGGCGCGCGAGCTTCTTCACTCCGCGCCGCCCTGTCGGAGGACATACCCCACACCCCGAACCGTGTGCACGAGCCGCGGCTCGCCGCCCGCCTCGGTCTTGCGGCGCAAGTACATGACGTACACATCCAGCGAATTCGACGACGGCTCGAAGTCGAAGCCCCAGACCGCCTTCAGGATCTGCTCACGGGTCAGCACCTGACGCGGGTGGGCCATGAACATCTCAAGGAGCGTGAACTCCGTGCGGGTCAGCTCCACCGCGCGCCCGCCCCGTGTCACCTCCCGCGTCGCGAGATCCATCCGCAGGTCGGCGAAGGTCAGCGCCTCGTCGTCCTGCACGGCACCCGCTCCGGCCGCCGCCGCGTAGGAGCTGCGGCGCAGCAGCGCGCGGACGCGGGCGAAGAGCTCGTCGAGTTCGAAGGGCTTGACCAGGTAGTCGTCGGCCCCGGCGTCCAGCCCCGTCACCCGGTCGCCGACCGTGTCGCGGGCCGTCAGCATCAGGATCGGGGTCGTGTCACCCGCGCCGCGGATCCGGCGCGCGGCGGTCAGACCGTCCATGCGCGGCATCTGGATGTCGAGCACGACCAGGTCGGGCTTGTACGCCGTCGCCTTCTCCAGCGCGTCCGCGCCGTCCACGGCCACCTCCGTGTCGTACCCCTCGAAGGCGAGGCTGCGCTGGAGTGCTTCACGCACCGCCGGCTCGTCGTCGACGATCAGGATGCGCTGGGTGTCACGGTCGCCTTCGGCGGGGCTCATGGGCTCGGATTCCTCGGATGCGGTGGGACGACAGGGGACGGAAGGTGCTGAACGCCTTCAGCCTCGCATGCTTCCCGACGGGCGCGGTATGAGACGGGGGCGGTGGGACCAGCCACGCACCGGCTGCGGGTCAGCCGCGCACGGTACGGCGGCGGGCGCGGGCGCGGGCGGCGGCCGTACGGCGGCCCGTCGGGCGAGGGGCGACCTCGGGCGCCCGGGCCGCCGGCGCGGTCGGCGCGTGCAGCTCGTACGCCACCTCAAGGGCCAGGGCGAACCCGGCCGGGTCAGCGCCGGTCACCGTGTGCGAAACCTGCTTGATCATGACGTACTCCCTGCTGTCTCGGAACTGGCTCGGAACAGCTCAGTTGTCGGACCCGCCGGCCCGCAGCGTGCTGAGGTCGGCCTTGACGGTGTTGATCGGGATGGCGAAGCCGAGGCCCTGGCTGCCCGCTTCGGCCGAGCTGGACGCGGACGAGTACATCGCGGAGTTGATGCCGATGATGTTGCCGTTCATGTCGATCAGCGCGCCGCCGGAGTTGCCGGGGTTCAACGAGGCATCCGTCTGGATCGCCTTGTACGTCGTCGTGGACGAGCCGGTGTCGCCGTTGAACTGCTGGCCGCCGAACTCGAACGGCCAACCACCGCCGCCCTGCTGCTGTTGCTGCTGCTGACCCTCGTCCGTGGAGACGGTCACGTCGCGGTCCAGGGCCGAGACGATGCCGCTGGTGACGGTGCCGCTCAGGCCCTCCGGGGAGCCGATCGCCACGACCTCGTCGCCGACCTGCACACCGTCGGAGTCGCCGAGGGTGGCCGCCTTCATGCCGGAGGCGCCCTCCAGCTTGATGAGCGCGAGGTCCTTCTTGCTGTCGGTGCCGAGGACCTGCGCGGTGTACGTCTTGCCTTCACTGGTCGTCACCTTGATCGACGAGGCACCGGAGACGACGTGGTTGTTGGTGATGATCTCGCCGTCGCTGGTGATGATCACGCCGGAGCCGGTGGACTCGCCGGCGTTCGAGGTGGCGTTGATCTCGACGATGCTCGGGCTGACCGCCTTGGCGACCCCGGCGACCGTGCCCTTGGCGGCGGACGGCACCACGTTGGTGCTGGTGCTGCTGGAGGCGGTGACGGTGTGGGTGCCGGTCAGCTCCTGGATGCCGTACGCCGTACCGCCGCCGATGGCCGCGGCGACGATCGCCACGGCGGCGAGCAGTGCGAGCGGACCGCGGGTGCGCTTCTTGGGAGCCGGGGCGGGGCCGGGGGCGGGGGCCACGGGCGGCTGTCCCGGCGGGGGCGGCCACTCAGGGTTCACGGGGGAGGAGACGTGCTGCTGCTCGGGGTACGCGGACTCGTGGCCGTGCCCCTGGGGGTTCTCGTACTCGCCGCTGCTGCGGAATGTCTCGGTCATGGCAATGAGCTTGTCGCTCCACCATGAGAGCTCCCTGAGTGCTCCCTGAGAAGCCCGGCAGAACCTCGTACGTCCGATATAAAGAAGCTCCTGGCAGCTTGAAGAGCTCTCTCAGAGAACCCTCAGCCAAGGCCTGTCAGGCGACGCAACCGCAGGACCGCCGAACCACCAGCCGGGACGGGAACTGCTTCAGCCGCTCCCGCCGTGCCCCCGCCACCCGCAGCCCGTCGTCGAGGACGAGGTCCACGGCCGCCCGGGCCATGGCCGGCCGGTCCGACGCGACCGTGGTGAGAGGCGGGTCGGCCAGGGCCGCCTCCTTGATGTCGTCGAAGCCCGCCACCGCGAGCTCGCCCGGCACGTCGATGCGCAGCTCGCGCGCGGCGCGCAGCAGGCCGATCGCCTGGTCGTCGGTGGAGCAGAAGATGGCGGGCGGACGGTTCGGCCCGGAGAGGATCTTCAGGGCGGCCTGGTAGGCGTCGTAGCGGCTGTACAGGGCCTCGAAGAGCCGGCCCTCCGTGGAGATCCCGGCCTCGGCCATCGCGCGCCGCCAGCCCTCGACGTGGTCGGAGACCGGGTCGCCGACCACGGGCGTCTCCGCTATGCCGCCCATACAGGCGACGTACTCGTACCCGTGTTCCAGCAGATGGCTTACGGCGAGCTGGGCGCCGCCCAGGTCGTCCGTGACGACGGCGACGTCGTCGATGGCCTCCGGCCGCTCGTGCAGCAGCACCACGCGGGCGTCCCAGGCCTCGATCTCGGCGGCGGCCAGGTCGTTCATGGCGTGGCTGACCAGGATCAGTCCGGAGACGCGCATCCCCAGGAAGGCCCGCAGGTAGTGCACCTCGCGCTCGCCGATGTAGTCGGAGTTGCCGACGAGCACCATCTTTCCGCGCTCGGAGGCGGCCTGTTCGACCGCGTGCGCCATCTCCCCGAAGAAGGGCTGGCGCGCGTCCGGCACGATCAGGCCTATGAGGTCCGTACGCCGGGACGCCATCGCCTGCGCGACCCGGTCGGGCCGGTAGCCCAGCTCCTTGATGGCGGCGAGGACACGCTCGCGCGTGGCCGGGGCGACCGGCCGGGGTCCGTTGTTGATGACATAGCTGACGACGGCGGTGGACGTACCCGCCAGCCGCGCCACATCATCCCTGGTTACCTTGGCCACGCGCGGAGTCTACGCGGATGGACCCGCTCTGGGCAGGGCGTGAAGCACCCCACCTGCGCCGGAAGGACCCCGCGTGTGCGGGAGTGATGCTGGGGCCTGTCCGGCGGATCATGCCGCAGACGCGGGGTCTGGCACGCCCATCCGCCGCGTTGTCGTCGGTCGCCGAAGCTCCGCTTCGACTCCCTCCTCCGCCTTGCAGCTGGACGCACCAGACCCCGCTCACCTGCGTTTATGAGGTGCCGCTGCGTTCCTGCGACCTGATCCGCCGGACAGGCCCCAGCGCGGGCGCCCGTCATGCCTCGGCCGAGATCTCCGCGCCGTCCAGAGCGGCCGCCTCGTCCGCATCCTCCGGCTTTGCCTGGTTCGCCTTGGCCTTCGCCTCGTCCACGCCGCGGTCGCCCTTCTCCGGCGTAACGAATCGATAACCGACGTTCCGGACGGTCCCGATCAGCGACTCGTGCTCGGGTCCGAGCTTGGCGCGCAGCCGTCGTACGTGCACGTCGACCGTCCGGGTGCCACCGAAGTAGTCGTAGCCCCAGACCTCCTGGAGGAGCTGCGCGCGCGTGAAGACACGGCCCGGGTGCTGGGCGAGGTACTTCAGGAGCTCGAACTCCTTGAAGGTGAGGTCGAGGACCCGGCCCTTGAGCTTGGCGGAGTAGGTCGCCTCGTCGACCGACAGGTCGCCGTTGCGGATCTCCATGGGGGAGTCGTCGTTGACGATCTGCTGGCGGCCCATGGCCAGGCGCAGGCGCGCCTCGACCTCCGCCGGTCCGGCGGTGTCGAGCAGGACGTCGTCGATGCCCCAGTCGGCGGTGACGGCGGCGAGCCCGCCCTCCGTCACGACGAGGATGAGAGGACAGCCGGGCCCGGTGGACCGCAGCAGCTGGCACAGGCTGCGGACCTGCGGAAGGTCACGCCGCCCGTCGATCAGGATGACGTCGGCACCGGGGGTGTCGACGAGAGCGGGTCCCTCCGCCGGGGCCACGCGCACGTTGTGCAGCAGCAGACCGAGTGCGGGGAGCACCTCCGTGGACGGCTGGAGAGCGTTGGTCAGGAGCAGCAGAGAACTCATACGTCTTGTTCCTCCTCGGTCCCTGCGAGGACGTTTGCGGCCATGCTCTGCGATCCCGGGGCCCCGTACACCTGCGGTTTCCCACCTCGTATACAACGCTTCCGAAAGCACAAAAGGACCCGGGGGCTACGCTGCCCGAGTCCTCTGCCCAGCAGAATAGCCCACATGAGCACTGGTCCGGCAGGTCATGTGGCCCGATCCACCGTTCGTTCGCACTCCGAGACGCGCAGAAGTACCCCTATACGGACGTTTCTGCACACCACCGATGGTGTGACGATCGATTCCGTATACGACCCGGGGGGCGTCGTATACGACGCCTCCCCGCCACCTGCCGGTGACCTGGTGTTCGTGATCGCGCACGGCTTCACCGGCGAGGTGGACCGCCCGCACGTACGGCGGGTGGTGCGGGCGTTCACCCAGTACGGAGCGGTGGTCTCGTTCTCCTTCCGCGGCCACGGAGCCTCCGGCGGGCGCTCGACGGTCGGCGACCGGGAGGTGCTGGACCTGGCGGCCGCGGTGCAGTGGGCCCGCTCGCACGGGCACGCGCGCGTGGTCACCGTCGGCTTCTCCATGGGCGGCTCGGTGGTGCTGCGGCACGCGGCGCTGTACGGGGCGCGACACGGGGGGCGCACGGAAGCGCGAGCGGAGGCGCATACGGACGCGGTGGTCTCTGTGAGTGCGCCCGCCCGTTGGTACTACCGGGGTACGGCCCCCATGCGCCGGCTCCACTGGCTGGTGACCCGCCCCGAGGGTCGCCTGGTCGGCCGCTACGGCTTCCGTACGAGGATCCACCACCGGGAGTGGAACCCGGTCCCGCTGTCTCCCGTCGAGGCGGTGCCGAGGATCGCCCCGACCCCGCTGCTGATCGTGCACGGCGAGCTGGACGGCTACTTCCCGGTCGACCACCCGCGCATGCTGGCCGCCGCCGCCGGTGACCACGGCGAACTCTGGCTGGAGCCGGGCATGGGGCACGCGGAGCACGCGGCGGACGACGGGCTGCTGGGGCGGATCGGGGACTGGGCTGTCGGACAGGCGGGCTAGCCTGACGGTGTACACCACCGACTGATTGAGGAACCGGATGCCAAAGGTCACGGTGCGCTACTGGGCCGCCGCGAAGGCCGCGGCCGGGATCGCCGAGGAGCCGTTCGACGCGGACACGCTCGCCGAGGCGCTCGACGCGGTGCGCGGGCGACACCCCGGTGAACTGGTGCGCGTCCTGCAGCGATGCTCGTTCCTCGTCGACGGTGACCCCGTGGGCACCCGCGGACATGAGACGGTACGGCTGGCCGACGGCGGCACGGTCGAGGTGCTCCCGCCGTTCGCAGGAGGGTGAGGATGACCAACCAGCCGTATGAGGGGCCGTACGAGGGGCAGTACCCGCAGGGGTACGACCCGTACCAGCAGCAGCGGAACCAGGCCCAGCAAGGCCAGCAAGGCCAGGCGTGGCCCGGGTACCAGGCGTACGAGGACCCGCAGGCCGCTCAGCACGACACGCAGCAGTGGCAGGGGCAGACCTGGGAGACGCAGGCGCATGCGCCGGTGTCCGCGGCCGAGACCGCCTATGTCCCGCAGCAGGCGCCCGCGTACCCCGCCTACGGGGCGCAGCAGCCGCAGGCTCCTCAGCCGCAGCCCCTCCAGCCGGAGACGCCCGCGTCCGAAGAAGCCCCGTCCTACGGCCCCGCCACCGTCGCCGGCAACGCCCGCATCACGGACGCCCAGCGCGCCCGGCTGGAGGGCCGTTCCCCGATCATCGAACCCGGCATGCAGCCCGCCGCGCTCACCGCGCTTCTCGGCCTGCTCCTTTCCGGTACGGCGGCCATCGGGTCGTACGCCCTTCTCGTACCGCTCGTCGTCCTCCAGGCCGTCACGGCCGCGGGCTGGTTCCGGCTGAACGGCATGTGGCCCGCCCGGCAGGGCATCGCGCTGGCCTTCGCGGGCGGGCTCACCGCCGACGCGGCGCTGCTGGTGGCGGGCCGCGAGCACGGGCCCGCCGCGATCCTCGGCACGCTGGGCGTGTGGGTGCTGCTCGCCCTGGTCCTGCAACTGCGCTCGCACGCCGACCCGGACGAGCGGATGTACGGCCTGATGGCGACCGTCGCTTCGGCGGCCCTGGCCATCGTCGCGGCCGGTCACCTCGCGGCCGAGGAGGACGCGGTCACGGTCGGCGCGGTGGCGGTGGCGATCGCCGTCCTGGCCCGCGCACTGCCCCTCCCGACGGCGGCCTCCGTGATCGTCTCCCTGCTCGCCGCGGCGGGCGCGGGGATCGCGGTGGGCGGGATGACGGGCGTGGGGGCGGACGGGGCGCTGCTGGGGGTGGGAGCGGCTGTCTGCGCGCTCGTCGGCCACCGGGTGGCGAGCTACGACTACCCGTCGAGGTTCGTGCACTTCACGGCGGGGGTGGCGTTGCCGCTGGCTGCGGCGGCGCCGGCGGTTTATGTGCTGGGGCGGGCGTTGGGCTGAGGGAGCCTGGGGGCGAAGCCCCCAGAGGGGCACCTCTACTGCCGCCGCTTCTTGCCGTCCAGCTCGTCCCACCACTCGTCGGACTTCGGGTCGCCGGACGGGTCGTCCCACCATCGGTCGTCGGGGCCGCGGCGGTTGGCGACCATCGCGGCGAGCGGCGGGATGGCCATCGCGACCACGCACATGCCGACGGCCACGGGAATCGACCAGAGGCGTACGACACCCCAGGCCAGGACGAAGAGGCCGATGCAGGTCCCCATCATGGCGAAGTAGAGATGACGCCGCCGTGCGTACATACGTCCAGCGTAGGTCCGGGCATGCCGAAGGGCCGCACCCCAGGTGTCCAACCCGAGAGGTGCGGCCCTTCAGACGTTCGAGGCGAGCCTCAGACCGCGATCGCGACCTCGGCCAGGCCACCCTGCTGGGCGACGACCGTGCGGTCGGCGGTGGCGCCGGGTACGAGGGCGCGGACGGTCCAGGTGCCCTCGGCCGCGTAGAAACGGAACTGTCCGGTGGCGGAGGTCGGGACCTCCGCGGTGAACTCGCCGGTCGAGTCGAGCAGCCGGACGTAGCCGGTCACCGGCTCGCCGTCGCGGGTCACCTGACCCTGGATCGTGGTCTCACCGGGCTTGATCGTCGAGGCGTCCGGGCCGCCGGCCTTCGCTCCACACATGTCGTCTCCTGAAGAGGTCTTGAAAGGTCGGTCGGGTTTGCTTACTTGTTGGCGCCGAGCTCGATCGGCACGCCGACGAGGGAGCCGTACTCGGTCCAGGAGCCGTCGTAGTTCTTGACGTTCTCGACACCGAGCAGCTCGTGCAGGACGAACCAGGTCAGGGCCGAGCGCTCACCGATGCGGCAGTAGGCGATGGTGTCCTTGGACAGGTCCACCTGCTCCTCGGCGTAGAGCTCCTTGAGCTCCTCGTCCGACTTGAACGTGCCGTCGTCGTTGGCGTTCTTCGACCACGGGATGTTGCGGGCGGACGGGACGTGACCCGGACGCTGCGACTGCTCCTGCGGAAGGTGGGCCGGCGCGAGCAGCTTGCCGGAGAACTCGTCGGGCGAGCGGACGTCGACCAGGTTCTGCGAGCCGATGGCCGCCACCACGTCGTCACGGAAGGCGCGGATCGACTTGTTCTGCGGCTTGGCCTTGTAGTCGGTGGTGGCCCGCTCCGGGACCTCCTCGACCAGCTCGCGGGCGTCCAGCTCCCACTTCTTGCGGCCGCCGTCGAGGAGCTTGACGTTCTCGTGGCCGTACAGCTTGAAGTACCAGTAGGCGTACGACGCGAACCAGTTGTTGTTGCCGCCGTAGAGGATCACCAGCGTGTCGTTGGCGATGCCCTTCGCCGACAGGAGCTTCTCGAAGCCCTCCTGGTCGATGAAGTCACGACGGACCGGGTCCTGGAGGTCCTGGGTCCAGTCGATGCGGATCGCGTTGCGGATGTGGTTCTTCTCGTAGGCGGACGTGTCTTCGTCCACCTCCACGATGGCGATGTTCGGGTCGTCCAGGTGGTCCTGGACCCAGTCGGCGTCAACCAGGACGTCGCTGCGGCTCATGCTCTTTCTCCTCCGGGGCAGTTGCGGCGGGGCGTGCGAGTGAGAGGGGCGCGCGGGCAGGCCGTGAGCGGCGCACGTGCGCGGACGCCCTGGGCAGGGCGGTGGGGATGCGGAAGGCGGCGCTTCCGCTCAGAAGGTGCGACAGAGCATGGCGGCGACGCGGCACAGGTCTACTGCCCGCCGCTTCGTGAGATCCGCCTGTCGCTTCATGGGCTCGATCGTAGGGATGGACAGGTGGGCGTGTCACCGGTGTGTCGCATGGTGAGACGCGATCGTCCGGGATGTGGGACGAGAAACGCGCCCAGGTCGTGATCACACGGTCCCGAGCGCGTGTAGCCGTCTCACATCTACGGTACGGACGTCGACGTCTCGCCTTTCGGACGCCGCCCGTCCACCGCACGTTCGAGCCGTGTCCTACCCGGACTACCCGGCCAGCTCGACGTTCGAACCCTTCACCGTGATCTCCACACCGCTCTTCGCCGCCTGCACCTTGTCCAGCTGGATGCCGCCGGGCAGACCGTCGATCTTCTGCTCGAAGTCGGTGATCGTCCGGACCCGCCCCTCGGCGAGGTCGACGCCGGAGAAGGAGGGCAGATTGTCGGCGTGCACCTTCACGGTGTCGCCCTCGGTGGTGACCGTGCTGAGCACCTCGACCGGCTCCGGCAGCTTGGTGCCGAGCACCGTCGCCTCGATCGTGACCTTGACCTTGCCGTTGCCGCCGTCGGAGAGGCCGACGACGTTGGCGGTGACGCCGGGGGCGACCTGAGTGGGCTCCGACTTGGCGGCCTTGAGCAACTCGTCGTAGGTGATGGAGGCGGTGCCGGTGGCGGTGGCCGCGGTGGCGGAGCTGTAGTCGCCGGAGAACGCGACGCCCTTCATGTTCGCGTTGAGGTCGTCGATACGGATCTTCTCGCCGCCGGTACCGGTGTCCGCCTCGTAGTCCTGGATGCCGACCTGGACGTCGTCCAGCTCACCGCCGGCGACCTGAGTGAGGAAGGGGAAGCCCTTGATGGAGACGTCCGGGGTGGTGGCCAGGCTCTCGGTGGTCTTCAGCCTGTCGGCCACCTCGCCCTCCGCGAAGTTGACCGCGACGCGGTCGGCGATCACGAAGAGACCGCCGAGTATCACGACGACGATCAGCAGTATGCGCAGCGCTCGCATGCGGTGGCCCCCCAAGGTGGCTTGTTCGACGGTGGCGGTCGAGCCACGGTAACTCTGCGGAGGGGGTGGGCGTCGGATTGTCGATCATCTGTGACAGGAGGCGGATACGGCAGGGCCGGAGGCGGGACCGCCCACATCAGCGGTGGTCCTTTCGCTGGTGCTGGCGCAGCAGGACGTTCGCGTCCGTCTCCGCGCTGCGGTCGAAGACCGTCCGAGCGGCCTCGCGCCGCGCTGCCAGCTCCGCGCACACCGCGCAGCCGGGGACGGGCAGCGGCGGGCGGCTCAGGTCGTCGGGGTCCGGGGGCACGCTCGCACCGACCGCCCACGTGCGCTCGTTCGCCGCCCGCAGTCCGGCACTCAGTCGTTCCTGCGGCGTGGCCGGGCGTAGTGACGTCGGGTCCGCCTGCCACTCGCGACCGCCGCCGACGGGGCGTAGCAGGGCGTACGGGCCCGCCTTGTCCTGGTACTCGCCGACCTTGCTCGTGGCCGGGTCGTAGAGGAGGGAGCCGGGTTCATGGGGGTCCGACTTGGTTGTCATCGTGTTTCGCTCCTTTACTGACGAACGCCCGTACGCAGCGCGAGCGCCGAACTACGCTGCGTGTTCGGGTGTTACGAGCATGGAGCACGAAACGAGTCTTTGGGCTGTTGAGAGGCCCAAATTCAACGCTGGGCCCTCCAAATTCAACAAATGCAACAGGAGCGCGATGCCGCAACGATTGATGATCACGGGACGGAGCCAGGAGCCGAGGGGGCGGTTCGCCGAGGAACTACGGCGGCTGAGGAGGGAGCGGAGCCTGAGCCTGCGGGACCTCGCGAAGGAGGTGGGCTGGGACTCGTCCCAGTTCAGCAAGATGGAGAGCGGGCGGACGCTGGGCGGGCCCGAAGTCGTACAGGCGCTGGACCAGTTCTACGGGACGCCGGGGTTGCTGGTGACGCTGTGGGAGCTGGCGGTGGCAGACCCGACGCAGTTCAAGGAGCAGTACCGGCGGTACATGGTGTTGGAGTCGGAGGCGATGAATCTCTGGCACTACGCCGTGAGCAGGCCGCCGGGACTTCTCCAGACCGACGCGTACGCACGCGAGGCACTCGCGGCGGGCGGCATTGAGGGACGGGAGCTGGACCAGCAGGTCGCAGCGCGCGTCGGTCGGCGGGAGCTGCTGAAAGGCGGCGATGCGCCGACGTTCCGAAGCATTCTCGCCGAGGCGGTGCTGCGGACTCCGTTGCGCGACGCGCAGGAGTGGCAGGAGCAGCTGGAGTACTTGGTGGAGGTGTCGGAGCGCCCGAACATCACGCTCCAGGTGCTGCCGTTCCGTGCCGGTTCTCACGGTCTGGCGAGCACCGACTTGATGTTCCTCCGGCTGCTGGACAGTCGTACCGTGGCTTACGCCGAGAACGACGTACACGGTGAACTGATCGAGGAACCAAGCAGGGTTGAGCGTTTCCAGCGCACTTATGATGCGGTGCGCGACATGGCCCTGTCCCCGGTCGAGTCGCGGAAGTTCATCCTGCGGATGTTGGAGGAAGTGCCGTGCGAGCCATAGACCTCAGCGATGTGGAGTGGCGCAAGAGCAGCTACAGCAACTCGGACGGCGGCCAGTGCGTAGAGGTCGCCGACAACCTCCCCCTCGTCCCCGTCCGCGACAGCAAGGCCCCCGCCAAGGGCACCCTCGTCTTCAATACGGCGGCCTGGGTCTCCTTCGTCGGCGCGGTCAAGGCTCAGTAGACCTCAGTACACCAGCGCCTGCGTCTCGTCCCCCAGCGCCTCCTGCACGAACACCTGCGCCCCCGCGATCCGTACGCCCTCGATGACGTCCTTCTCCGTGATGTCCCGGCGGGCCGCGCACTGCGTGCACAGCGTGACCTGGCCGCCCGCCAGGATCGAGTCCAGGAGGTCCGGCAGCGGGGCCGCGTGCGGCAGCTCGAATTCCGCGGCCCGGCCCGGCAGGGCGAACCACGCGGACTCGCCGGTCAGCCACAGGGAGACGTCGACGCCGCTGGCCACCGCCACCGCCGCCACCGTGAACGCCTGCGAGCAGCGTTCGGGGGCATCGGCCCCCGCCGTCACCTTGATCACGAGCTTCTTCGCCATGCTCGAATCGTAATCAACCCGCTCGACACCAAGGGAGTCGCAATGCTCCTTACAGTCGGGTCTCGCGGCCCCACACGCCGGTAGCTCTCCGCTCCACGCCGCCGGGTACGTCCTCGGCGGAGGGCGTACCTCATACGGAGAGCCGGTCCCCGGCCGCGTAAGCTGGGGCCCGGCTCTTTTGTGTACCGCTGTCCCACGATCGTCCGAGGAGCACTCCGTGCTTGAGATTTTCTTCGAGGCCCTGCTGATCCTGGTCTGCGTCGGCGTGCTCGGCTTCGCCTGGCTGACCGTGAAGAAGCTGTACCAGGGCCAGCGCTGACCGCCGTAAATAGGACGCTGACCCCCGTCTAGGAACTGTTGCTCATGATCGAGATCCCGTCCGACCTCCACAAGGAGCTCGTCCCCCTCGCCTTCCTGCTCGGAAACTGGGCGGGCGCGGGCGTGCACGACTTCCCCGGTGCCGAGAAGTGCAACTTCGGGCAGGAGGTCACCTTCACGCACGACGGCCGGGACTTCCTCGAGTACCGCTCCCACACCTGGGTGCTGGACAACGACGGCAACAAGGTCAGGCCGCTGGAGTCCGAGTCCGGCTACTGGCGGATCGACGCCGACCGCAAGGTCGAGGTGACGATGGTCCGCGACGACGGCGTGGTCGAGGTCTGGTACGGCCGGCTGGCCGACAAGAAGCCGCAGATCGACCTGGTCACGGACGCGGTGGCACGTACGGCGGCCTCCCGCCCCTACACCGGCGGCAAGCGCCTGTACGGCTACGTCAAGAGCGACCTGATGTGGGTCGGCGAGAAGCAGACCCCCGAGGTCGAGCTGCGCCCCTACATGTCGGCGCACCTGAAGAAGGTCGTCACCCCGGAGGATGTCGAGCGCTGGGCCAAGGCCCTGCCGGACGACATGCCGGACGACGGGATCGCGTTCTTCCGGTAGGCCTCGTTCACCCGTTGGCCAAAAATCCGCATCGCCGCCCACCGACTGCGCCTGCTCCGGCAACTCCTGCCGCAGCAGATCCGCGGAGAGGCCATGGCCGACTCCGGCACCTCCACCGACAGCCTTCCGAGGCTCTCGGCCAGCCTCGGGCGGCACTCCGCGACCCGGCGCCGCGCCGCTTTCTCAGGCGTCGCCCTGCGGACGTGGTTGAAGATCCCGTGCACCAGCACCACCGGCGCCATCTCACACCCCCCGGTCACAACACCGCACGGCGAACCGCCGGGGAGGGGCAGCAGCCGGGCCCGCCCGCTGCCCCGCCGGTGTCGGAGCTGGGCACAAAACCGGAGTGGCACTCGTCGCAGCAGCCCTGGGCGTGCAGCGCCCGGACAAGTCCCAGGTGTGCTGTCCGGTGGAGCACGCCCCGGACGCGGCCCGGGATGATCCCAGGGACACGCCCTAGACTTGGACCGTGGTGAGCACCGACTGGAAGAGCGACCTCAGGCAGCGCGGCTACCGGCTGACGCCGCAGCGGCAACTTGTGCTCGAAGCCGTGGACACCCTTGAGCACGCGACCCCCGACGACATCCTCGTGGAAGTGAGGAAGACGGCGTCGGGGGTCAACATTTCCACGGTCTACCGGACCCTGGAGCTCTTGGAGGAGCTGGGGCTGGTCAGCCACGCGCACCTGGGGCACGGCGCTCCGACGTATCACCTCGCGGACCGGCACCATCACATCCACCTCGTCTGCCGTGACTGCACGAACGTCATCGAGGCGGATCTGAGCGTGGCCGCCGAGTTCACCGCCAAGCTCCGGGCCGAGTTCGGCTTCGACACGGACATGAAGCACTTCGCGATCTTCGGCCGGTGCAAGGACTGTTCTGTGAAGACTTCAACAGTGAAGGCTTCAAGTAAGGCTTCAACTACCGAGTCGTAGGCTTAGGCATATGAAAAGCCCCCTGCTGTCTCTGCCCGGCGCCGTCCCCGCCGAGGGCGTGGACGAAGGCGTCGCCGCCCACTACGGCGATCTGTTCCGCGAGCAGCGTGCCCTCGCCGACGGGAGCGGTTTCGTCGACCTCTCGCACCGCGGAGTCGTCACCGTCTCCGGCGAGGACCGGCTGAGCTGGCTGCACCTGCTGCTCACCCAGCACGTCAGCGAGCTGCCGACGGGGCAGGCCACCGAGGCGCTGATCCTCTCCGCGCACGGCCACATCGAGCACGCCGTGTACCTGGTGGACGACGGCTCGACGGTCTGGGCACACGTCGAGCCCGGCACCCAGGAGGCACTGATCGCGTACCTGGAGTCGATGAAGTTCTTCTACCGCGTCGAAGTCGCCGACCGGACGGACGACTTCGCGGTCGTGCACCTGCCGGCCGGTTCGATCGCCGAGGCGCCGGAGAGCGTCGTCGTCCGCGAGACGCCGTACGGCCGTGATCTCTTCCTGCCCCGCGCGGAACTGGAGTCGTACGCCGAGAAGGCGGGTCCCGCGGCCGGCATCCTGGCGTACGAGGCCCTCCGCGTCGAGCACCACCGCCCGCGCCTCGGCTTCGAGACCGACCACCGCACCATCCCGCACGAGCTGGGCTGGATCAGCACGGCGGTCCACCTCCAGAAGGGCTGCTACCGCGGCCAGGAGACGGTCGCCCGTGTGCAGAACCTCGGCAAGCCCCCGCGCCGCCTGGTCTTCCTCCACCTCGACGGCAGCGAGGTCCACCTGCCGACGCCCGGCACCGAGATCCGCCTCGCGGACGAGGGCCCCGACGGCCGCAAGATCGGCTTCATCACCACGCCCGTACGGCACCACGAGCTCGGCCCGGTCGCGCTGGCGCTGGTGAAGCGGAACGTGCCGGTGGACGCGCGGCTGGTGGCGGGGGACACGGCGGCCGCGCAGGAAGCGGTCGTAGAGCCCTAGACCCTTCCTGGAGCCCTGGAGACCTTCGTGGCGCTCTAGATTTCGACCAGGACCGTGAACGGGCCGTCGTTCGTCAGCGAGACGCGCATCTTGGCGCCGAACCGGCCCGTCGCCACCGTGGCGCCCAGCGCGCGCAGTCGGGCGACCACCTCGTCCACGAGCGGTTCGGCGACATCGCCGGGGGCGGCCGCGTTCCAGGTCGGGCGGCGGCCCTTGCGGGCGTCGCCGTAGAGGGTGAACTGGCTGATGACGAGGAGGGGCGCGTCGATGTCGCTGCACGACTTCTCGTCGGCCAGCATGCGGATCGACCAGAGCTTGCGGGCGAGTTGAGCCGCCTTCTCCTTGGTGTCCTCATGGGTGACCCCGACGAGGACACACAGTCCCTCGCCCTCGATCGCCCCCACCGTCTCGCCGTCCACGACGACGCTCGCGCCGTCCACCCTCTGCACCACTGCACGCATGCGGTCCATCATGCCGTGCGGAGGAGAAGCGCCCGTAAGGGGATTCTTTTTTATTCCTTACCCCCCCATCTGGGGCGGATCGGGGGCACTCATTCACATAGCGGCCACTTGGGGTGGCACCATGCTTCCACACGCCGGTCGAGGGGACGGTTGAGGCACATGAGCACACCGAGTACCGGGTGGCTGGGCACACAGCGGCCACCCGTGCAGAGAACGGACAGCCCCGTGCTGCCCGGTGACCCGCCCGAGCACGACCTGGCCGTGCTGAGCCTGCCCGAGCTGCGCGTCCTGCGTCGGGACGCCCAGCGCGACGAGGCCGACCTGAGCTATGTACGGCGGCTGCTGCAGGGCCGTATCGACATCCTGCGGGCCGAGCTGGCGCGGCGGTGCCCGACATCGGTCGTGCCCACGGGCGAGCCGTCCGTGGTGGAGCGGCTGCCGGAGATCCTGACGGACGCCCCGGCCCGGCAGCGCTCCTCGGCCCGCCATGTGACGCTGGGCGTCCCGCAGAGCGAGGAGTCCCGGCGGCTGGCGGCGGACATGCTCGCCGAGGTCGAGCTGTCGGACCTGGGTGCGCGGACGGACCTGGAGCTGAACACCGCGATGGGGCGGCTCGTGCGGTACGAGCAGCAACTGTCCCGGCGCCGGCAGCGGCTGCAGCGCACGGCCGACGACTGCAGCGCGGAGATCGCCCGCCGGTACCGCGAGGGGGAAGCGCAAGTCGACGACCTGCTGACGTGAGGTGGGTGCGGGTGAGTTGGGGGGCACCCGGCCTTCGGCCGGGTTGTGTTCCCACCCGCACCACCGGTGCGGCTTTGGTGGTTGGGTGCGGGTGGCCCCGGTGGGGGTGAGCGCCGTCGGCGGGTGCGGGTGAGGGCGGAGCCCCCTGGCGGGCGAGGAAATCCCGCGACACCTCCCCGCCGCACACCTACCGTGACCCCATGACCCACCCTCCACACCCCGACATCGACGTCCGCCCCATCACCGAGGACGAGTTCCCGGACTGGCTGCGCGCGGTGAGCGCCGGCTTCCTGCGCGAACCCACCCCCTCCGAAACCGAACTCGAAGCCCGCCGCCCCCAGTTCGTCCCCGGCCGCTACCTCGGCGCCTTCGACGGCGCCCGCTGCGTCGCCACCTTCAGGTCCTTCGCCCAGGAGCTCACCGCCGTCGGCGGCGCGACGGTCCCCGCCGACGGCATCACCGCCGTCACCGTCACCGCCACCCACCGCCGCCGCGGCCTGCTGACCCGCATGATGGCGCAGGACCTGGCGGCCGCGAAGGACAGAGGGGACGTCGTCGCGACCCTGATCGCCGCCGAGTACCCGATCTACGGCCGCTACGGCTTCGGCCCCGCCACCTGGACGACCGAGTGGACGATCGACGTCCCGCGCACCGGACTCGACCCCCGCCGCTCCGGCGCCCCGGACGACGGCGGCCGTATCGACCTGGTGGACAGCGAGGACGTCCGCAAGCTCGGCCCCGAACTGCACGACCGGGTGCGCCGCGCCCAGCCGGGTGCGGTGAGCCGCCAGGAGATGTGGTGGCGGCTCAACACCGGTGCCGTACGGTTCGACCCGTCGTGGACCGAGCCGCACTACGCGGTGTACCGCTCGGCGAACGGCGAGGTCGAGGGTCTGGCCGTGTACCAGTCGGACGACAACTGGCACGACAAGCTGCCGCACAACACGGCGACCGTGCACTGGCTGATCGCGTCGACCCCGGCCGCCGAGCGCGCCCTGTGGCGCTACCTCTGCTCGATCGACTGGGTCACGCAGGTGAAGAGCGGCTGGCGCTCCCCCGACGACCTGCTCCCGTTCTTCCTGCCGAACCCGCGCGCGGCCAGGGTCACCGCGCAGGCGGACTTTCTGTGGGTGCGGCTCCTGGACGTCGTACGGGCGCTGGAGGCGCGGACGTACGCGGGGGAGGGGCAGCTGGTGCTGGAGGTGAACGACCGGGACGGGCTGGCCGGCGGGCGGTACCGGCTGGAGGCGTCGGAGCGGGACGGCGGGTCCTGTACGCCGACGACGGCCGACGCCGACCTCACCCTCGACGTGGGCGACCTGGCGGCGCTGTGGCTCGGTGACGAGTCGGCGGAGCGGCTGGTGACGCTCGGGCGGGTCCGGGAAGAACGAGCGGGCGCCGGCAAACTGGCCGACGCCCTGCTGCGTACGTCCAGGCGACCTTGGTGCCCGGACATGTTCTGAGACTCCTTCCTGTGGGCGACTGTGGACTGTGCTGCCGCTCTGCATCCGTAGCGAGCTGTTCAGTTGTGGCTGTGCAGATATCCGTAGCGAGCTATTCGGTTGTGACTGTGCTGTCGTGCTTCTTTGCCGACGATGTTGAGTTGTGGCTGTGCTCGGGTGTTGCCCGTGTTCAGTTGTGTCTGTGCGTACCGACCGAGCTCCCGGCTCCCCTCCGGAAGGGAGCCCGGTCAGCCGGACTGGGCGAGCAGCATCAGGAGGATGACCGCTCCGACGCCGCCGATCGTGGCACTCTTGGCCTTGACGCCGACGGTCAGTGCGACGAGGCCGATGATGCCCATCGCGCCGAACTTCCACTGGATGAGCTGTTCGAAGGTGACGGCGAGGGCGGCTAGAGCGATGGCGATGAGCGGCATGGCGGTCCCCCCTTCGGGACGGTGGTCCCTGTCAGTCGCCCAGCTGGCCAACCTTCCGGAAGTTTGACCACGTTGCTCAAGTTGGCGACCAACTTCACTGTACTTATCTCCGCTTGGAAGCGGCTCATAACCACCTTCCCCCGAACTGCCCAAAGATGGCGGGAAGTTGTAGTGTTTGGCCGTGGACCCGAAACACGCCGCCGTCAATGGACGGAAGAGGTCACAGCGGCCACACATGTCACATCGCGAGGTGGCCGAGGAGCTGCGCGCCCGGATCCGCTCCGGCGCGCTGCGGCCGGGCCAGCGCATGCCCACGCAGGCCAGGCTGGCCGACGAGTTCGGGGTGGAGCGCGGCGTCGTACGGCAGGCGCTGTACATCCTGCAGTCGGAGCACCTGTTGACCAACGTTTCCAAGGGCAGCCCCGCGACCGTCGCCCCTGACCTGGGCCTCGGCGGGGTGCAGCCCGGGCCCGGAGCCCCGCCGCTTCCCACCATGGTGGCCCTCGCTCCCCGGATCGCGGACGCCTTCACGGCCCCGCACGTCGAGATCGACGCTCTGTGTCTGACCTCGGTCTCCCTCACACTCGCCATGGGAGAACCGCTGCGCCAGATCCACGCCGGGCGTACGAATCCGGCCAAGATCGACGTCCGTGTCCTGCTGCCGAGCCGGAACATCGACCTCGCCTTCCCGGTCCCGGTCGACGGCCGCGGCGAGGACGACGACACCGTGCACGAGCGCTGGCTGGCCCAGCGCAACGCCCAGGGCCAGGTACTCCGGCACAGCCTGCTGGCCCTGCGTGCCACGCACGGCATCGACGTGCGGGTCTCCTTCCGCGCCCTGCCGTTCACGCCACCGGTGAAGCTGTATCTGCTCAACGGCACGGAGACGCTCTTCGCGTACTACACACTGGGGCTGCGCGAGGCGGAGATCGACCACGAGCGCCTGGAGATGTACGACGCCGACGGCACGCAGTCGATGCTGTTCGATTTCATGCAGGGCGCGAGTCTGCGCGACACGACGTTCGTGGAGCAGTCGCACCTGTGGTTCAACGCACTGTGGGAGACGATCAGTTCGGAGTTGTTACTCACGACCTGATGTCTCCCACGGTGTCTGACCAGGGCGTTCGTGACTCATAGGGCGGGCCTCGCGACCAGCAGGGCGAGCACCACCGCACCGGCGGAGCTGACGGCCGGGCTCTTGGCCTTGATGCCGATGGTGAGCAGGAGCAGCCCGATGATGCCGGCGGCACCGTACTTCCACTGGACGGTCTGCTCGATGCCGATGACGAAGACTGCGGAGAGGAGGGCGAGGACGGGCACGGTGTTTCCCCCTTCAGGCTTCCGGGGTGGGCGGACGTGGGGGTTGGGCGGTAAGGTGGCAAAACTTTCGCCAACTCAACCAAGTTGGCTACCAACTCTGATTAGGTTGTCCCCACTTGGCACCTACTTATAAACAAGCTTCAATCAACTCCCGCCAGATGGAGCGAAGTTGTAGCGTTTGGTCGTGACCCAGGAGAACGTGGCAGTGAACGGCAGCAGAAGACTCTCGCCCCAGGAGATCGCCGACATCCTGCGGGAACGCATCCGCGTGGGCGACCTCAAGGCGGGGGACCGCCTGCCCACCCAGGCCGAACTCGCCGAGGAGTTCGGCGTGGAACGCGGCACGGTCCGCCAGGCCCTCCGGTCCCTCCAGGAGGACGGCCTCCTGAGCAATGTGAGCAAGGGGAGCCCGCCGCGGATCGCCGCGCCGACCCGCGCCGTGGGGGGACCCCAGCCGACGATGGTGGGGCTGGCGCCGAGGCTCGCCGAGGCGTTCGCCGCACCGCACGTACGGATCGACGCGGCCTGTCTGACGGCGGAGAGCCTGCTCGTGGCGCTGAGCCAGCCGCTCCGTCTCATCCACGAGGACCGCGTACGGCCCGAGTCCATCGACGTGCGCATCCTGCTGCCCTCCCGTGAGATCACTCTGGCCTTCCCGGTCCCGGTCGACGGACCGGGCGACGGCGACCCGGTCCACCAACGCTGGCTGGAGATGCGCAACGCCCAGGCCCACGTCCTGCGTCACAACCTCCAGGCCCTGCGCTCCTCCCACGGCATCGACGTCCGCGTCACGTTCCGCGCGCTGCCCTTCACGCCACCGGTGAAGCTGTACCTCCTCAACGGCACGGAGGCGCTGATCGCGTACTACATGGTCACCCGCCGGGAGGAGCCCTCGGACACCGGAACCCTCGACATGTACGACGTCCTCGGCACCGAATCCCTCCTCTTCTCCTTCGAGGAGGGCGCCGGCCAGCGGGACGCCGCGTTCGTGGAGCAATCGCAGAAGTGGTTCGACGCCCTCTGGGAAACCATCACCACGGACATGACACTCTCCTAGTGACTTCTGATACGACGCAGACTGAACTGGTGGCAGCCAAGACCGAGGCACTGCGGGGACTGATCGAAGGCGCGCGAGTCGTGCTGTGGGACTTCGACGGCCCCATCTGCCGCCTGTTCGCCGGGCATTCGGCGGAGAAGGTGGCGAACGACCTGGTGGACTGGCTCGAAGGCCGCGGCCTGCACGGCCTGCTGACCGACGACGAACGCAAGTCCCTGGATCCGCACATCGTCCTGCGCGCCGTCGACCGCAGACACCCCGGCAGCGACCTCGTGGCCGAGCTGGAGGAACGTCTCACCCAGGAAGAACTGCGGGCCACCGCCCTGGCGATGCCCACGCCGTACGCGGACCCGCTGATACGCACCTGGACAGCCGTGGGCTCCCGACTGGCGATCGCCACCAACAACTCCCCGCGGGTGGTCCGCACCTACCTGGAGAGCCGCGGCCTCACCTCCTGCTTCACCCCCCACATCTACGGCCGCACCCAGGAGCTCAACCACCTCAAGCCCCACCCGCACTGCCTGAACCGGGCCCTGAACGCGATGGGCTCGGCGCCGTCCACCGCCCTGATGATCGGGGACACTCCCTCGGACCTGCTCGCCGCCGACGCGGCCGGCGTTCCGTTTCTTGGCTACGCGCGTAACGAGCGCAAGGAGAAGCTGCTGCGGGAGGCGGGCGCCGAGACGATCGTCGCCTCACTGGAGCCCTTGCTCACGCTGATGCGCACTCAGGCCTGAGTCATGAGCAGCGCGAACGCCACGGCTGCCCCGACGGAATCTCTTTCCATCTCCCTTCCACCTCCCCTCCACTTCCGGTGAAGCTGCAGCTACCCGTCCAATTGGACTGGTTGTCGTGAAGGTGGTCTGCCCGGTCCGGGTGATCCCTTAACCAACCGCCCCATATGACTGTTCAGTTGCCGGAGAACCGGTTTGCCGGTGGACTGTTGGCGGTACGGTCCACACGTGGACGGACTGCAGAGCGGCGAGGGCGGTGGCCGGGAGTTCCAGCGGGTCGCCGACGAACTGCGTGGGCGGATGACCGACGGGACGTATCCGCGGCGGTCCTTCCTGCCGTCCCAACGTGCCCTGGTCGAGGAGTTCGGGGTCTCCCGGGACACCGTGCAGCGGGCGCTGCGCGAGCTCGTCAACGAGGGCTGGATCGAGTCGAGGCGGGGCAGCGGCTCGCGTGTGGTCAAGACCCAGCGCATTCAGTCCAGGGCGGCCAAGGCCACCAGGGTGCGCGGGGAGGTGACACTGACACCGTTCATCAGCGAGGCGTTCGAGCAGCCCGAAGTGACCCTGGACGTCTACACGCTGACGTCCGAGTCCCTCGACGCGCACATCCGGCTGCAGACGGAACGCATCCGGGGGGGCTTCATAGAGCCCCAGCAGGTCACCCTGCGCGTGCTCCTGCCGGACGCGACGCTGCCCCTGCCGTATCCGCGCATCAAGGACGACCCGGACGACCCGCGCCTGCGGGAGCGCCTGAGCGGCATCACCGAGCGGCACACGGCGTCGCTCAAAGGGGCGCTGAAGGACCTGCAGACGGAAGGGCTGGTCCCCTCCGTCGACATCCAGATCCGCCATGCGCCGCTGACCCCGGCCTTCAAGCTCTATCTCCTCAACGGCGTCGAGGCGCTGCACGGCCCGTACGAAGTGATCGAGCGCAAGATCGCGCTGGAATCCGGCGAGGAGATCACCGCGCTCGACGTCCTGGGCCTCGGCGCCACCCTCACGCACCACGTGAAGGACGAGGATCCGGCCTCGCCCGGGTCCGTCTTCGTGGACAGCATGCGGCAGTGGTTCGACTCGGTCTGGGAGCTGCTGTCCACATAATGGGCGCCATCGGCAGGTGGCCCAACGGGTGCGTCGAGCCCCGGTGGAGAAGCGGTGCAGCCTCGTGGCCGCAGGGTTGGGCCCTGGTCGGCTGCTGTAGCATGCCCGCACCTGAGCAATCGCTCGGCTTCGTTCGTATGGGTAGAGGCCAAGAGCCAACCTCGAACAACCTGATGCAGAAGAGTGGCAAACCACCCGTTGAGGCCACCCGAGCGTCATCCTGTCGTGCGCGGCGCCTACCACATGCTTACCGTTTGCCACACGACCCCCTTCTCGTACCCGGAGCAGCCAGTGGGCGCACCTCCTCTTCCCCGTCCCTTTCTCGGGGAGCGCGCCCGGCCCGAGTACGCCTACCGGGAGTTCGTGGGGCTGGCCCAACGGCATGGGCAGGCCAGCAGCGGCCACCACAACCTGAACTACGTGGTGCGGTTGACGGAGCCGATGTCGTGGCGGCTCGGCCGTCCGGCCGGCACGTCCGTCACCGTGCGGATCCGGCGCACCGACGCACTGCCCGTGGTGATCAGGACCTGGCAGAACGAGGCGGAGATCCTCGACGCCATCAAGGGGATCCTGCCCCACGCGCCGCAGTGCCTCGTCAAACGGGACCACTTCGCGATCCACAGCTATGTGGAAGGCGTACCGCTCTCCGCCGTCTGCGGGAACGGCAAACCCGTCGACACCCTGCTCATCAGGGCGCTGGCCGACCTGCTCGCCCAGATGACCCAGGTGCGGCGGGGGGCACTGCCGCCGCTGCCGTCCGTCTGGCCCAGCAACGACACGGACAGCCAGGGGTTCCTGCGCACCCTCGTACATCTCGCGGACCGGCAGATCAGGCGGCCCAACCGGGCGGTCTTCGGCGGACTGTTCGCGGCGCTCGGCATCGCCGAGGACGCGCTGCTCCGGCTGGCCGAGCGGGTTCCCGTCATGGCCCGGCGCCCGTACAGCCTGCTCCACGCCGACCTGCACCGTGACAACCTGATCGTGTCGTACGCCGGTGAGCCGCCCCTCATCTGCGTCGACTGGGAACTGGCGACCTACGGCGACCCCCTGCACGACCTCGCCACGCACCTCGTGCGCATGCGGTACCCGTCCCACCAGCGGGCCGAGGTGGTCGACGCGTGGGCGCAGGCCATGGAGAGCCGCCGCCCCGCCGCCGTGGCGGGCCTGACCAAGGATCTGCGCCACTATCTCGCCTTCGAGCGGGCGCAGTCCGTCTATCCGGACGTGATGCGGGCCGCGCAGTCCTTGGAGGAGTCCTTCACCCAGAAGAGCCTCGACGAGGCGACGGCGGAGGTGCGCCGGGCCCTGGAGGCCGCGGCCGAGCCGCTGCGGTTGAGGAACGTGCCCGGCGAGGGCGAGATCGAGCGAGCCCTGTTCCGCTGGCTGGCCGCCCGCAGCGACCGTGGTCGCGGCGGCCGGGGCGGGATCGCGAAGGCCTTCGTCTGTCAGCCGGACCGGCGTCTTCCCGAGCACCCCGGCTTTCCCGCCTCCGCCGTCCGGGAGGCCCTGGTGGCGGAGGGGGCCGCTCCGGCGGGCCGGGTGTTCAAGGGGACCGCGCACCTCAACACCGTGGTCTGGGCGCCGAGCATCGACGCTCCGGTGGTGGTCCGGCGCAAGCTGCCCGACGTCTGCCGCCGGGAGACCGGCTTCCTCAGCGAGCACGCCGTGCTCCGCGCCATCGAGGAGGCGGGCGTCGCCGTGGCGGCGCCCAAGGTTCTGGCGCTGGGCGAGAGCTACCCGCATGACCCCTTCGCCATCCACACGTACGTCGGACCACGTGACATCGACTGGAAGCACCCCGACCACCCGGTGCACGGCCTGCTGCCGCACGAGGCGGACGCGTTCGTGGACCAGCTCTGCGCGCTGACGCAGGTGAACTACAAGCAGGTCGACCCGACGTCCGGCGAGGGTGGCTTCCACCACTGGCTCAGGGGCCAACTCGTGGATCTGGTGAGGGATTTGCCGAAGGAGTCGCAGCAACTGGCCAGACTTCTCGGGCTGCCCGACGCGAACCGTCTGCTGCAGATCCTGTCCCGGCACGAGGTGAGTCACCGCAAACCGGCCCTGCTGCACGGCGACCTCAACCCGTGGAACCTCGTGCGCCGTGACGACAGCCTGGCGGTGACCATCATCGACTGGGAGATGGCCCTGGTCGGCGACCCGCTCTACGACCTGGTCCGGCACATGCACCTCACGCCCACCCGACCGGAGATCCGGGACCGCATGTTCCGCCGCTGGGAGAAGAAGCTGCCGCCCGAGTACACCCGCGACTGGCGCGAGGACTGGCGGGTGTACCGCTGGATCGAGATCGTCCGGTCCGCGTACATCGACCTCGACCGGCTGGTGACCGGCGCGAGCCTGGACGCCCCCAATGTGCGCCGGGCCGTGGACTCGTACGCGATGACGCTGGCGGCCGCGAAGGGCTCGCTCGGCCTGCCCGTCCGCCCGACGGCGAACCCCTATCTTGCCCGCGCTCTGGCGTGAGAGGACCCGCACGGCCGCCCGAGGCGGCCCTGGCCGGCGGCAGCGGGGCCGGTGCGTAGGCTCGGCGGTATGAGTGAGATCGGCCTGCGCGAGCGCAAGAAGCAGCGGATGTACCAGGTCGTGTCGGACATCGCGATCCGGCTGTTCCTGGAGAAGGGCTTCGACGCCGTGTCCGTCGCCGAGGTGGCGGCCGCGGCGGAGATCTCCAAGCCGACCCTCTTCCGGTACTTCCCGGCCAAGGAGGACCTTGTCCTGTACCGGTTCGCCGATCACGAGGACGAGGCCGCGCGGGTCGTCAGCGGCGCGGCCTCGCCCATCGGGGCGCTGCTGCGGCACTTCCTGGAGGGACTCGAGCGGCACGACCCCGTCACCGGGCTGAACGACGCCCCCGAGGTGCTCGCCTTCCACTCGCTGCTCTACGGCACTCCCTCCCTGGTCGCCCGCATGTACGGCTACCAGGAGCGGGCCGAGGCCGCGCTCGCCGAGGCCCTCGGCGGCGGGCTGGACGCCCGGCTGGCCGCCGGGCAGATCGTCGCCGTGCAGCGGATTCTCGCCCTGGAGAACTGGCGGCGGATCGCGGCCGGGGAGCGGCTTCCGGACGTACGGGCGGATGCGGTGGCCGCGGCGGAGCGGGCGTTCGGGCTGCTGGCGGCGGGGCTGCCGCACCTGGCCTGAGTGAGACTAGGTAAAAAACTTAACTCAGTTACGTTATTCCGGTACGCTCGCCGGAATGACGTCACCCGACCCCGCCCTCCGGCACGCCCTCGACCACGAACGCGCCCACCACGACCTCTGCCGCGCGGCCCTCGCCGCCATGGTCGACGGAGCCCGGGAACAGGTCGGCACCGGCGAGGACGTCTCCGCCTCCGGTGCCGACGCCGAAGTCCTCGGGTACCAGCTGCGCAGCCGGGCCAAAGCCATGCGGGAACTGCCCGAAGGGCCCCTGTTCTTCGGCCGGTTGGACTTCGACCGAAGCGCCGGCGATCACGCCGGGCAGAGCTACCACATCGGCCGCCTGCGGATCAGCGAGCACCCCGCCGCCCCGCCCCTCGTCGTCGACTGGCGCGCGCCCGTCTCCCGCGCCTTCTACCAGGCGAGCGCCCGCGATCCGCAGGGCGTCGCCGTCCGCCGCCGCTTCGGCTGGGCGCCCGGCAGCCGCGGCGACTCCGCCGACCTCACCGGCCTGGAGGACGAGCACCTCGACCGGGGCGAGAGCCGGGCCGAGAGTCGGGCCGAGTCCCGGACCAGCGACATCGTGGCCCGCGAGATCGAGCGGCCCCGGGTCGGTCCCATGCGGGACATCGCCGCGACCATCCAGCCCGAGCAGGACGATCTCGTACGAGGGGACCTGGCGACCTCGGTGTGCGTGCAGGGCGCCCCGGGCACCGGCAAGACCGCCGTCGGCCTGCACCGCGCCGCCTACCTGCTCTACACCCACCCGCAGCGCATCCGGCGCGGCGGCCTGCTGATCCTTGGACCCAACCGCACCTTCCTGTCGTACATCTCGCAGGTGCTCCCGGCCCTTGGCGAGACCGGTGTACGGCAGTCGACCCTCCTGGAGGAGATCGCCCGGCATCCGGTCACCGGGGCAGACGGCGAGCGGACCGCCGTCGTCAAGCACGACGCCCGGATGGCCGAGGTGCTGCGCCGGGCGCTGTACGCGCGCGTGTCGGCGGACGGGGCGGGCTCCCTCGCGGTGCCCGACGGGTCGTACCGCTGGCGGGTGTCCGCCGAGGAGCTCGCGCGGATCCCGCACGACGTACGGGCCGAGGAGCCGCCGTACGGTGTCGGGCGGGAGCGGGTGCGCAGCCGGGTCGTGCGGTACGTGCAGATGAGGGCCGAGCGGCGGGCCGGGCCGCAGACGAACGCCTGGGTGCGGAAGATCGAGCGGTCACGGGCGATCGGGGCGTACGTCGACGCCGTATGGCCCCGGGTGCGGCCGGAGGAGATCGTGGCCGGACTCCTCACCGAACCGGGGGTGCTGGCGGCCGCCGCCGAAGGGCTGCTGGACGCCGACGAGCAGAAGGCGCTGCTGTGGGCGAGGCCGCCGCGGTCGTGGAAGTCGGCGCGCTGGTCGGCCGCCGACCTCGTCCTCCTCGACGAGGTCGCCGGGCTCGTCGAGCATCCGGAAGGGTACGGCCATCTCGTCGTCGACGAGGCGCAGGACCTGTCCCCGATGGAGTGCCGGGCGATCGCCCGGCGGGCCGCCTTCGGCTCGCTCACCGTCCTCGGTGATCTGGCGCAGGGGACCACGCCGTGGGCGGCCCGGTCGTGGGACACGGCCCTGCGGCACCTGGGGAAGCCGGAGGCGGCCGTGGTGCCGCTGACCATCGGGTTCCGGGTGCCCGAGGCCGTCGTAGCGCTCGCCAACCGGCTGCTGGAGCGGCTGGACGTGGACGTGCCGCCGGGCCGATCCCTGCGCGGTGACGGGGAGCTGAGGATGCGGGAGGCGGCGGGCGACCTGCCGGCCGCGGTCGTGGACGCCGTACGCGACGCGCTGGCGCGCGAGGGGTCCGTCGGGGTGATCGCCGCCGATACGGACGTGCCCCGGGTGCGGGACGCCCTGCGCTCGGCCGGGATCGCGGCGGCCGGCCCGGACCAGCTGGGCGCCCGGGTGAGCGTGGTGCCGGCGAGCGTCGTCAAGGGCCTGGAGTACGACCATGTCGTCGCCGTCGAACCGGCCGCGATCGCGGAGGCGGAGGAGCGGGGGCTGCACCGGCTGTACGTGGTGCTGACGCGGGCGGTGGCGCGGCTGGAGGTGGTGCATGGGAGGGCGCTGCCGTTCCGGCCGCTGTAGGGGGCGCCTCCTTCCGGAGACCGGAGGTGCCCCCGTGGCTCAGGCGGCGTCGAGGAGCGGGATCAGCTGCTCTTCCTCGTACGTCAGATGCGCTTCGAGCTCGGTCGTGAGGCGCTCGACCTCGGCGCGGGCGGCGGCCGGGTCGGCGTTCTCGGCGGTCACCGTCCGGCGCAGTTCCCCGACGAGCTCGGCGATCCGCTCGTGTTCGTGCCGGAGGCGTGCCAGGGCGGGCGCGGCTTCCGGGTGCCGGTCGGCGAGGACCGGGAACATGCCGAGGTCCTCGCCGGTGTGGTGGTTGTGCAGGCCCTGGCAGAACGTCAGGCAGTTGACGCGGAGCTGGGCGCCGAGCGTCGACGTACCGGCGCTCATCTCCTTGCGGATCAGGGCCAGTTCGCGCCGGAAGGCGTCGTGGACGACCTTGATCGCCTCGCCCATCGAATGGGCGTTGATGTTCGGCGGACCGTCCTGGGCGATCTCGTGCAGGGCGACCACCGGGATCACCCGCTCCGTCTTCTCCTGGTACTCCGCCCAGCCCGGCTCCGCCTCGACGGCCCGCGCGAAGGCCTGGTCGCGTTCCTCGCCCTCCAGTACGACGGCCCGCGCCTCGTAGGTGAACGCGCCGCTCTCGATGGTGACTTGGGGATGCGCGAGGAGGTTGGTGTACCAGTGCGGGTGCCGGGGCGCGCCGGCCGCGGAGGCGATGACGAGGATGCGGCCGTCGCCGTCGGGGAGGTAGCCGACGGGGGTGGTGTGCGGGGTGCCGGTGCGGGCGCCGGTGGTGGTGAGGAGGATCAGTCGGGCGCCCTCGAAGTAGCCGCCTACGCGGCCCTTGTTGGCGCGGAACTCTTCGATGATCGGTTCATTGAAAGGGTTGGGCACGCTCTCTGCTTTCTCATTTCTCTGTCGCTGGCTTCTTCTCGAAGATCTTTCGAAGGCGGCACAGAGAAAGAGGCGGGCTCCTGGCCCCCCCCGGCCTCACTCAGAGGCCGGGCACCCAACTCGCTCACGGCACGAGGCCGACCCGGCAGTCATACGGGGCACGCTAACGTCCCCCGTATGACTGCCGCCAGCGGTTTTCCGCCGGTCTTTCGCCGGTTCCCGTCGGCTTCCGCGTCAGCGGCGGCCGAGCAGCTCGATGACCCGCATGTACCCGTCCGTGCCGTGGCCGCGGGCGACGACCCGGCGGGCCTGGCCCTCGGCCACGCGCATCAGGCTCGCGTCGATGCCGTGGGCCTCGGAGGTGTGGACGATGTGGGCCATCGAGGACACCGTCGAGGTGATCGGGTTGAGCTCGCCGGAGAAGCTGCCGTTGTCGACGTCGTCCGCCCACTCCTCGAAGAGCGGCGGCAGGATCGCGGCGATGCCCTGGGCGAAGGGGGCCAGCTCCCGCGCGGTGATGCCCTCGGCCCGGGCCACCGCCACGGCGTGCGCGTAGCCGGCCATCGCCGTCCAGAAGATGTCGAGCAGGGCGATGTCGTAGCCCGCGGCCCGGCCGATCTCCTCGCCCAGGTGGGTGTGGGTGCCGCCCAGCGCGTCCAGCACCGGCCGGTGCTCCCGGTACAGCTCCTCGGGCCCGCTGTGGATGAACACCGCGTCCGGGGTGCCGATCGTCGGGGTGGGCGTCATGATCGCGCCGTCCAGATAGCGGATGCCGTGGGCCGCCGCCCAGTCCGCCGTGTCCCGGGCGCGGTCGGGGGTGTCGGCGGTCAGGTTCACGACCGTACGGCCCTTGAGGGCGTCGGTGACGGCCTCGTCCCGCAGGATGCTGTCGGACGCGTCGTAGTTCACCACGCAGACGACGGTCAGCGCGCTCGCGGCGACCGCCTCGGCCGCCGACCCGGCACCGACCGCGCCGCGTTCGAGCAGCTCACGGTCGCGGCCCGGGGTGCGGTTCCAGACCGTGGTCCGCAGCCCCGCGGCCACGAAGGCGCCGGCCAGCGCCCGGCCCATCGGACCCATACCGAGGACGGTGACGGTGAGGGCAGACTGGTCGGTGGACGTGGACATGCTTCAACTCCCTTGAGAACAGCTACGATTCAAAAAACTGTGACAATTGATGACGAAAGGGGCAGGCGTGACGCGCGGACGTGCTCATGACCCGAACGTCTGTGGAGTGACCGCCGCGATCTCCGTGATCGACGGCAAGTGGAAGACCATGCTGCTGTGGCTGCTGGAATCCGGCCCGCACCGCCCGGCCGAGCTGCGCCGCCGCGCCCCCGGCCTCAGCGAGAAGGTGCTGACGCAGGCGCTGCGCGAGATGGAGGCGGACGGGCTGGTGCACCGCGAGGTGCACGACGTACTGCCGCTGAAGACCGTCTACTCCCTGACGGACTTCGGCCGCGATCTCTCCGAGGCTCTGGCCCCCCTCTCCGACTGGGGCCACCGCCGCCTGGAGAAGATGGCGACCCCCTGATCACTGCAACCAGCCTCTGTCGTGCGCGGCGTGCTGCCAAGTACCCACAAAAAAGTGGGTACGGCGGCCCGCAGGCGTGGGTACGGCGGCATGCCGCCCATTTCGCGCGGCGACGCCGCCTGCCCCGCCCCCGAACGGCTCTACGAGTCCACGGGCTTCAGCGTGTACAGCCGCACATGCACGTACGTCGGGCCGTGAACGGACAAGATGGGTCGGGCCGGACGGGTGGTTGAGACTGAGCACGGTAGGTGTCGTCATCTTCCCGTCCCGACCTGGCCTTTCGTGAAGCTCTGAGCGTGACATCTGTCGCCGAATTCGCATCGTTCCTGACGTGATCCGCGCTCTTCGCAGGCAAGTTGTCGTCAACTTCGAAGATCGCCCCTCCCAGGGGAGCCGTACGGCTCCCCTGGGAGCATGAGCGATACCCGGGACTCCTTGTGGTCCCATCGCTGTACGTGGACGGACCTGCTGGTCCCGGTCGGGCTGGACGCGGGACGGGGAGGCATGGACCTGTCCGATGGGTGGCCGGATCGGTGGACGGCGACGTGGAAGTACGCCGGGGACGAGATCACGGGCCCGGTCCGACACCTGGGGCAGGTGCCGGTGGCGAGCCGCGGGCCGATGCGGGGGTTCATCTGGCGGCGGGAGCAGCGGCACAGGCCTGGTCTGGAGTCACTGGTATCGACGAGGCGCCTGCACTGCGGGTGGTGGCCACGTTGATCCTCGCCTCCTGGCCGGAGGCAAGCCGCTTCGCAGCGACACCCGCCCTGGCACAGGCGATCGAACGGGAAGCGGTGCAGCGAATGCGCGACAGCCGACGCCGCACGCGGCGGGGCGGATCGAAGAGCCCGTACGGGATCAACTCGCTGCTCTCACCTATGGAGTCCGCCCTGACCATGGGCGCGGTACTGGGCATCGCTGTGTCCGTGCTCGAAGCCCGCGACAAGAACTGGACAGAGCGAGTGCTACGCCCGTTCTACGACGCCGCCCTCGCATTGAACCGGGACACCTTCCGGCGCCTTGCCCGCCTCCCCGGCACATCCCTTGCGCTGCAGCAGGTGCTCGGAGTCGCAAAGGAGGCAGCGGACACTCCGAGCCCCGAGATCTACGTCCGCGGTCCACGAAACGGCTGACCATGCGCTCCCGCCGGAGGCGCCGACGCCGCGGTTGTCGTAGGTGATCACGCGGCGTCGGGCGGCGAGTCCGTCGACGACGCGGGGGTCCCAGTTGTCCAGGACCGCGGACAGGTGGTTGAGCAGGATCAGCGGTACGCCGTCGTCCGGACCGCGCTGCCGGTAGGCGAAGTCCACGCCGTGCACGGACACGGCGCGGGTCGGCGCGTTCTTGTACGACGACGGGGTGGGCGTGGGGGAGCTGGACGGTGCGTTCGTGATCGGGTCCTGGTGTGGGAGAGAGGAGCGTGGGGCGGGATCTTCTCGTTGTGGCGGGCGGCGTTCTCGGCGTCCGGCAGGGCCGGTGCCCTGTGCTCACGTCATGGAGACGACGACCTTGCCGGCTTTCGGGCGGCCCTTCTCGGCGTACTCCATGGCCTGGAGGGTCTCGTCGAAGGGGAAGATCCGGTCGACGATGGGGCGGATCTTCCCGGCGTCGATGAGGGGGGTGAGTTCGCGGAGTTGGGCGCCGCTGGCCTTCATGAACAGGAAGGCGTAGGTGACGCCGAGGCGCTTGGCCTGGCGCCGAATCTTGGCGCTGAGGGCGGTGACGGCCAGGCGCAGGACCGGGTTCGCGCCGAGCTCGCGGGCGGTGGCCGGGTCGGGCGGGCCCACGACGGAGATGACCTGGCCGCCGGGCTTGAGGACGCGCAGGGACTTGGCGAGGTCCTCGCCGCCGAGGGAGTCCAGGACGACGTCGTAGCCGTGGAGGATTTCGGTGAAGTCCTGTGTGCGGTAGTCGATGACTTCGTCTGCGCCGAGTTCCTTGACCAGGTCGACCTTGGCGGTGCTCGCGGTGGTGGCCACGTACGCGCCCAGTGCCTTGGCCAGCTGGATGGCGATGGAGCCGAGGCCGCCGGCGCCCGCGTGGATGAAGACCTTCTGGCCCGGCTGTACGTGGGCCCGCTCGACCAGGGCCTGCCAGGCGGTCAGCGCGACCAGGGGGAGGGAGGCGGCCTCGGACATGGTGAGCGTGGCGGGCTTGGGGGCGAGGTCGTCCTGGTGGACGGCGAGGAGTTCGGCGAAGGTGCCGATGCGGTCCTTGTCAGGCCGCGCGTAGACCTCGTCGCCCACGGCGAAGCGGTCGACGGACGATCCGACCCGGACGACGGTCCCGGCGAGGTCGTTGCCCAGGACGAGCGGGAGACGGTAGGGCACGATCGCCTTGAGGTCACCATTGCGGATCTTCATGTCCAGCGGGTTGACGCCCGCCGCGTGGATCTTGACCAGGACGTCGTCGGCACCCACCTGAGGGTCAGGTATCTCGGCGGCGCGCATCCCGGCCGCAGCACCGTACTTCTCGACCATGAAGGCCTTCATCGTCATCTCCGTTCGTGTGGTCTCCCGTCCAAGCGGGAGGGGTGTTCTGTCCGTGAGGGGTTGTCTCGGGACGATACAGCTTGTGGTGTTCTTCTAGTCCGCGCGCTCCGCGTCGGCACGGCAGTGGCCAGTGCCTGCGCGGAGAGCTCTGCGTCGGCCGCGTTTCCGGGCTCAGGCCACCGGCACGACCGGGGTGATGACGCTGCTCGCGTCGCCGCCCTGGAGGTGTCCCAGCGAGCCCGCGATGCCCTCGTGCGGTACGCCGAGCGGCACGGCGCTGACCTTGTCGAGGCGCGCGTACTGCTCGTCGGTCAGCTGGACGTCGAGGGCTGCGAGGTAGCTGTCGAGCTGGGAGAGGTTGCGCGGGCCGATGATCGGGACCAGCGTGGCCGTGGAGCGGGCGGCGTGCTCGCGGACCCAGGCCACCGCCACCTGGGCGGGCGTCGCACCGGTCTCCTGGGCGATGGCCAGGACGGTGTCGACGACGGCGGTCTTCTGGTCGGTGCTCTCGGTGTGGATGACCATGCCCAGGTCGCTGAGGCGCCCTTCTGCGGACGTGCGGTACTTGCCGGTGAGCAGTCCGCCGCCGAGCGGGGACCACAGCGCGGCGCCGAGTCCGAGGCTCTCGGCCATCGGCAGCAGCTCCCGGTCGGCGGTGCGCTCGACGAGGCTGTACTCGTGCTGGATGCCGATGATGGGGGACTGGTTGCGCAGGTCGGCGAGGGTTACCGCGCGCGAGACGCGCCAGGCGGGGAAGTTGGACAGCGCGGCGTGGTGGATCTTGCCCGCGCTGGCCAGGTCGTCGAGACCGCGCAGGAGCTCCTCCATCGGAGTGAGCTGGTCGGGGAAGTGCACCCACAGCAGGTCGATGTAGTCGGTGCCCAGGCGCTTCAGGCTGGCCTCGACGGAGGCGACCAGGTTCTTGCGGCTGTTGCCGGTCTTGGAGATGTCCGGCTGCGGGGCGGCGCCGAGGGCGAACTTGGTGGCCAGGACGAAGTGCTCGCGGTCGGCGGAGACGAGCTTGCCGGTCAGTTCCTCCGACTCGCCGAACTGGTAGCCGTCGGCGCTGTCGAGGAAGGTGCCGCCGGCCTCGGCGAACCGGTCGAAGATGCGGCGGGCCTCGTCGGGCTCGGCGCCTGCGCCCCAGCCGGTGCCGAAGTTCGCGGTGCCGAGCGCGTACTCGGACACGCGCAGTCCGGTCCTGTGTCCGAAGGTCGTGTAACGCATGAGAAGTCCTTACGCAAGGGGGCCTGGAAGGCCGTCGTGCCGTGGTGGAGGGGGTGAGCGTCAGCCCGCGTTCGGCTGGGGTGCCGCGGACAGGCTCTGCTTGACGTACCGGCTGGTCTCGTCGGCGAGGATCTCGGGCAGGCCGGTCTCGATGCCGCGCAGGGCCTGGGCCGCGACGTCGGCGGCGGCGACCTTCTGATCGGCGGGCACGCCGGCGGCCATGTCGGTGTCCATGTAGCCGACGTGCAGCGCCGAGACGGTGATCCCGCGGGGCGCCAGTTCCTCGCGACTCGCGTCGCTCAGCGCCCAGGCGGCGGCCTTGGAGGCGGCGTAGGAGCCGAGTCCTGCCGGGTGGAACCAGGACAGGGCGGACAGGACGTTGAGTACGGCGCCGCCGCCGTTGCCCTCGATGACGGGGGCGAAGGCCCGTGTGGCGACGAGCGGGCCGAAGAAGTTGGTCTCCATCTCGCGACGTACCTCGTCCAGGTCGCCGCCGACCAGCGTCGCGCCGTTGGAGATGCCCGCGTTGTTGATCAGTAGCGTCGCGTCCGACGCGATGCGGGCGGCCTCTCGTATCGACTCCTGGTCCGTCACGTCGAGGCGCAGTGGGCTCACGCCCGGCAGGTCGACCGTCTCGGGACGGCGGGCCGCCGCGTAGACCTTGGCGCCATGCTCCACGAGCTGGGCGGCCAGGTGCCGCCCGAGGCCCCGGTTGGCGCCGGTGACCACCGCGACCGCGTTCTTGAGTTCCATGCTCGCTCCTGTCCTTCGCGGGCGCCGTCGGAGCACCCGCGTCAATTAGATTTCAAGCACAATCTAAACACAGGGCTATGATAGATGCCAGTCGACATCCAAATGGGAGGTGGCCATGGGCCGCGTATCGCAGGCGCAGGCGCAGGAAAATCGCAGGCGGGTGGTGGACACCGCGTCGCGGCTGTTCCGGGAGCAGGGCACCCACGTCAGCGTCGCCGATCTCATGAAGGCGGCCGGCCTCACCCACGGTGCCTTCTACAAGCAGTTCGCCTCCAAGGAAGCGCTCGTCGATGAGGTCACCGCCCACGCCTTCGATGAGATCGCACGGCGCAATGCGGCCGGGCTCGAGCGGCACGACGGGCAGCGGGATGCCGCTCAGCGGGCCCTGATCGACGCCTACCTCTCCGTCGAACACCGTGACAACGCGGCGGACGGCTGCCCGGTCGCGGCTCTCGCCATCGATGTCGCGCGCGGACCCGAAGGCCGCGAGGCGCGCCGTACCTACGCGGAGGGCGTGGCCGACTTCGCCGCGTTCCTCGCCCCCGCCGAGGCCGTCGGGGGCGGCGAGGGCGGCCTCGCCCGGCTGTGCACCCTGGTCGGTGCTCTGGTCCTGTCCCGGGCCACCCAGGGCTCCCCGCTCTCCGAGGAGATCCTCGCCGCCGCGCACGCGGCCCTGACGGAAGCCGGCTGACCGGGGGCCCGGCATCGGGCGCCGCGCGGCGTGTGTGCACCGGTCGCACCCGCGAGGTGACGCGGGGCCCGAGGCTTGATGCGGGGACGCCCTGCGCATCCCGAGTCGAGGGCGCCCGGCGTGAAGCCGGCGGGCGGGTCTCGCCTGTCTCGATGCGCATCAGGGCACGGCACCGCGTACCCGCGGCCGAACTTCGCGGCGCCCTGCGCGCGACCGTGATCGTCGGTCCGACCGTTGATGGTCCGGGCGTCGCCGGCGTCAGCGCGGGCCTGGACCTGGGCCGTGGTCCGCGACATCGTCGACTCGTACCAGCGGGCCTCGACCGAACCGGAAGGCGTCTCCTACGCCGAGGTCGACGCGGGCGGTGTTCCCGCTCTGTGGGCCATTGCGGAGGGCGCGGCCCCCGACAAGGCGCTGCTCCACTTCCACTTCGGCGGATCCGTCACCGCCTCCATGTACTCCGACCGCAAGGCGGCCGGCCACATCGCGAAGGCCGCGGGTGTCCGCTCGCTGGTCGTGGACTTCCGTCTGGCCCCCGAGCACCCCTACCCTGCCCAGCTCGACGACGCCGAGACCGCCTACCGCTGGCTGCTCTCCCAGGGCTACGAACCGAAGAGCATCGGCAGCACCGGCCACTCCATCGGCGGCACCCTCGCGGTGATGCTGCCCCTGCGCCTGCGCGAGAAGGGCGAGGAGCTGCCGGGCGCGATCGTCAGCGTCTCGCCGTTCGCCGACGTCACCCTGACCAACCCGGCGGTCGACGCGAACGAGAAGAACGACCGGATGCTGGACCGCGCCACGCTGGAGATGTTCCGCGCGGCCTGGCTGCAGGACCCCGGCGTGGACTTCGCCGACCCCGCCATCAGCCTGGCCAAGGCCGACCTGACCGGCCTGCCGCCCACCACCGTCCACTACGGCGCGTACGAGATCCTCGCCGACGACGGCATCGCGCTCGGCCGCCGCCTCGCCGAGCACGGAGTCACCGCCGAGGTCCACGAGATGCCCGAGGGTCAGCACTCCTTCATCCTGGGCGCCGGCCGCGTCCCCGAGACAGACCGGGCGATCCAGCAGATGGGGCAGTGGCTGCGCCGCCACCTCGGCGCCTGAACACAAGGAGGGCGGAGAGAGGCCCGCGAGCGGGGCCCCCGACCCCCCCGCCCGGCGGGGCGCCCGGGTCACCGGGGCGGGGGGGCGCGCGGGGTAGAGGACCCCCAGGGACTCAACTGCCCGG